>JBCBDN010000020.1:0-22084 GCA_038529685.1 Cyanobacteria bacterium J06598_1
GAAAGCTATTATGAGACATCATGTGAGACACACTTTTTGCAGAGAATCAAAAGGTATGTTTTTTGAGTTGCTAGACGATAGTTGAATCTGTTGTGCCTTTAGAAGATATTTAGAGAGAAGTGATTGAACATCTAGCACTTTGTTGTTAAAAGTATATCTGTTTCACCAGTCCGTTTTGCGTGTGCTCCTACTCATATCAATGCAGTCAAATTACTTGCTCACTCTCTTTGTCAAAGAGGTGGAATCGGGTGAGGTCGAACTGAAGATTGAGCTGTTCTCCAGGAGATACTTTAGCTCTAGGATCTAGGCGGGCAATGAATTCTGTGCCATCAGCTAAGGTGAAGTACACGATGACTTCGTGGCCCATTAGCTCAACGACCTTGGCGGTAGCGGCAATGCTGACTGGGGTAATGCCAGGGGGCACATACTGCGGATGGTAGATGCCCTCGGGGCGAATGCCGAATACGACAGGGCGATCGCGAAACTCACCATACCGAGCCAATCGCTCAGCTGGAATCGGCACCGTAATCCCACCCTCTGTTTGCAGTACTAGCCCATCGCCCTGCTGGCTAAGCTGAGCCTCAAAAAAGTTCATGGAAGGGCTGCCCAAAAAGCCAGCCACGAAGATATTCTGCGGATGCTCATAAACATTTTGCGGCGTGTCAATCTGTTGCAAAATGCCGCCGTTCATCACTGCAATACGGGTGCCCATCGTCATGGCTTCCGCCTGATCGTGGGTGACATATACAAAGGTAGTGCCGACCTTTTGGTGGAGTTCGCTGAGCTCGGCGCGGGCCTGCACCCGGAGCTTGGCGTCTAGGTTGGAGAGCGGTTCGTCCATCAGGAAAACAGCCGGCGATCGCACAATTGCCCGCCCCAAAGCCACCCGCTGCCGCTGCCCGCCCGACAGTTGCTTAGGCTTCCTATCCAAAAGCTGTTCTATCCCCAGCTGTTTGGCCGCTGCTTCTACCTGCTGGCGAATCTCTCTTTTCGGCACGCCTTTAAGGTCGAGACTAAAGCCCATATTGTCGGCTACACTCATGTGCGGGTACAGCGCATAAGATTGAAACACCATCGCAATATCGCGGTCTTTGGGCGTGACATTGTTCACCCGTTTGCCGTCGATATAGATGCTGCCGCTGCTGATATCTTCTAGCCCTGCCAGCATTCGCAAAGAGGTGGTTTTACCGCAGCCAGAGGGGCCCACGAGTACCAGAAATTCTTTATCTTCGAGCTCAATGTTGAGATCTTTAACGGCGACGTAGCCATTTTCGTACTGTTTGGAGACTTGTTCAAAAACAACGCTAGACATAAGAAGAGAAGGATGAACGATGAAGGATAAAGGATGAAAAAGAGAGGGGCGATCAGCCTTTGACGGAACCGGCGAGGAGGCCTCGGACGAAGTAGCGCTGGAGGGCGAAAAAGACGGCCATGGGGACGAGCATGGAGATGAAGGCGCCTGCGGTGAGCAGGAACCAGTCTTGGCCTCGGTCTCCGACGATGTTGCGCAATACGAGGGTTACGGGGGCCACGTTTTGATTGCCGCCGAGGTATACGAGGGCCACGAGCAGGTCGTTCCACACCCAGAGGAATTGGAAGACGGCAAAAGAGGCGATCGCAGGCATGCTCAGCGGCACAATAATCCGGGTGAAAACGTTCAGGTAAGAGGCCCCATCGACAGCGGCGGCCTCAATGAGGTCTCGGGGCAGCGCGCCGATGTAGTTGCGCAGGAGGTACACGCCCAGCGGTAGGCCATAGGCGGCGTGGGCTAGCCATACGGCGAGGAACGTACTGGAAATGCCCAGGGCGCTGTAGGCCCTCAAGATTGGAATCAGCGTCATCTGTAGGGGCACTACTAGCAGCCCTACGGTGATGATGAAGATGGTTTGCCTACCGGGGAAGTCCATCCAGGCAAGGGCATAGGCGGCAAAGGTAGCGATCGCAATCGGAATCACGGTAGCCGGGATAGAAATCACCAGACTGTTCAAAAACGCCTGTCCCATGCCAGCGGCAATCACTTCTTGGTAGTTGCTTAGCGTTAGCTGCGTGAAGGCAGATGGATTGGCAAAGACGGTCCACCAGCCGCTGCTGGTGAGCGCGTCCGGCGGGCGAAATGAGCTGATAAATAAGCCAAAGGTGGGCAGGGTCCAGAGGGCTGCGATCGCAATAACCGCCACATGCACCGGTGCTTTCGCCATAAACTGCTCAAACTTGGACGGGTCTTTTCGCTTGGCGATATAGTCTGGCCCAGAAGCGTTTGATTTTGGGGTCATAGAGGTCATCGGTTTTGCTCCTGCTGACGAAAGCGGCGAATGTTGGCCACCATGACGGGGATAACGGCGATCAGAAGAATGACCGCGATCGCACTCCCTCGCCCATAGTTTCTAAAGTTGAACATTTCTCGAATCATGCGGCTGGCAATTACGTCGGTGCCTAGGTTGCCGCCGGTCATTACAAACACAATGTCGAACACTTTTAGCACCAGCACGATTACTGTGGTCGATACCACCAAAATCGTCGGCATAATCATCGGAATAATAATGCGCCAAAAAATCTGAATCTCACTCGCGCCATCGACTCTGGCTGCTTCCAACACATCCGCCGGAACGCCTTTCACCGCCGAAGATAGCAGCACCATACAAAAGCCCGTTTGCAGCCAAATCATAATCGCGATTAGCGCAAAGTTATTCAGCGCTGGATTCACCAGCCATCCCACCGGCTCAAAGCCTAACCCCGTCACGATTGCGTTCAGCAGGCCAATTTGCTCAGCATCTGCCGGACGGTAGGCGTAGATAAACCGCCAGATCACGCTGGCCCCCACAAAAGAGATCGCCATTGGCAGAAAAATCAACGATTTTGCGACCGACTCGTATTTTACTCGGTCGATCAATACAGCGATTATCAGACCTAAAAATACGCTGATGCCGGTTACCAGCACCAGCCACAGCAAGTTGTTGCGAAAGGTGATAAGCGTGTCGGGCGCGGTGAGCACAAAGATGTAGTTTTTCAGTCCAACAAAGGTCTTTGAACTCGGTCCAAAAAAGCTGAGATAGAAGGTTCGTAGCGTTGGCAGCACCAGGTAAGCCCCGAGCAGTAAAACTGACGGCCCCACATAAATCCAGGGCAGTACCTGCGATCGCACTCGCTCAGGGAACAGCTTTTCGACCAGAATATTGAGGCCGTAAAAGATACCGACAACCCCAAACGAGCCCAAAAAGATGGCAAGCAGTGCCTTAAGTATCAAAGCGATAGTCTCGTTCACTAGCTATCTTCTCCTTTAGTCTGTTGTTCTCCTTTAGCGCTTTCTTCAGTCTCTTCTTCAATTCTCTCTTCCGGCCAATAGAATTCGATTTTTTCGGTCACCGCTTCGGCACTAGCACCGGCAACAAAGTCCATAATGCCTGTCCAAAATGTGCCCGTGCCCACCGCTCCAGGCATGGAGTCGGAAGCGTCAAACTGTACCACTTCAGCGGTGGTAAGCAGCTCTGCCTGCTTGCGGCTCAGCTTATCGGGGTACACGCTCAAGTCGACCTGTTTGTTAGCGGAGAGAAAGCCGCCCAGCTCCGCCCAAATTTCGTGAGGGGTGGGCGTTGCGAGATAAGCCATGAGCTGCCTCGCTTCCGGGGTGTCGTTCAGCATGGAGAAAATGTCGCCCGCGACCAGCAGTGCATTCTCGTACTCTGGATTGATGATGGGCGTGGGGAAGAAGTCCACATCTTCTCCAATCACTACGCCTTCTGGGAAAAAGCTGCTGATAAAGTTGGCCTGCTTTTGCATGTAGCATTCGGGCGTTTTACCGTCGCGCTTTGGCCTGAATAAGCCTGAGATAGAATCGCCCCACGGAATGCTGAGTGCGCCGGTTTGGCCGCCGTAGAGGTAGCCGGGTGTTTTGGTGATTTCGCCAAAGTACTCAAAGGCAGTTTGCACTTCTGGCGCGTTAAAGGGCACTTCGTGCTGCACCCACTGGTCATAAAACTCTGGGCCAGCGGTGCGCAGCACAATGTCTTCTACCCAGTCAGTTCCGGGCCAGCCGGACGCGTTGCCGCTGTCGAGCCCGAGGCACCAGGGGTTAGCACCATCGGCCACAATTTGGTTGCTCAGTGCGATCAGTTCGTCCCAGGTTTCTACCGGCTGGTAGCCTGCGGCCTCGAATTCTTTGGGGTTGTACCACACCAGGCTTTTGACCGCTGAGCGATACCAGATGCCATATACCGTATTGTCTACAGTAGAGAGGTCAATCCAGCTATCAGGGTAGTAGGTTTGGAGGTCTTCGCTGCTGATAAAGTCGGTGACGGGGACCAGGGCGCCTTCTTGGGCGAGCGATCGCATCAAACCCGGCTGCGGAAACATGGCAATATCCGGCGCATCGCCAGAATCTACCCGAACCGGCAGCAGCGTCGAAAAAGCGTCCGTCCCTTCATATATGACGTCAATGCCGGTCTCTTCTTCAAACGGTGCGAGGGCAGCTTCTAACTTGGCCTGCTGGTCGCCAACGATAACGCCCAAAATGCTCACCGCGCTACCGGTCGGGGTCGGTGAAGCACTTTCGCCCTCAGTTTCGCTTTTGATTTCGCTCTTGGTTTTGCTCTTGGTTTCAGTAGAGGGCTGGCAGCCGTAAAGGACTGTCAAAAGACAAAGCCCTAGGGTGAGTCTGGCGGTGTTAATCGGCCACCGCAAAGAAGAAAACATGGTCTAAACCTGTGGATACAGTGCTTTATGTGCACCTCGGCACAAATCAAACTTACGCCCGATATGTACTCACTGTGTCCTGGCTGTGCGAATTCTTTACTAAGCAGATAATTGAGGTAAAAGTAGCTGTGCCGGAGGCCCCCGCCCCCACCTAATATCTTTGGCCCGGGCTCTGAGACAAGACCCCCAAATCCCTTCTGTCAGGTCGATTTAGACTTTCTGGGCCGCGACCTCCCCCGAACTCGGGGGCCGGGGGGCTCCCTCCGAAATGCAGCCTAAAATCCTCTTCCAACACCCCCTTCCCCAACAGAATTCCGCCAAACATGGCAGTTTTATGCCACCAAATCAGCCCATCAAAATGACGTTATCAATCACGTGAATGATGCCGTTACTCGCTTCAATGTCAGCCGCTACCACCGTTGAGTTCTTAACCTCAAACGCGGGGTCAACCCGTACAGAAATCGGAGAACCCTCCAAAGATTCAAGCTGACCTATCTCTACCAGATCTGCTGCCTTATGCGCACCAGAAACCACGTGATATTTCAAAATGCGAGCGAGCTGCGGCGGGTTCTCGACCAGGGTCTGTACCGTTCCGGGCGGCAGCTTGGCAAACGCGTCGTCAGTGGGCGCAAAAACGGTAAAAGGCCCTTCTGAACAGAGCGCGTCTACTAGGCCAGCGGCTTTGACAGCGGCGACAAGGGTAGAGAAGCCGTCAGTGCTAACAGCAATTTCAACAATGTTTGGCATGGGTTCGCAGTAGGTGAGAGGCGATAAGTTAGCGTAAGTTAGCGGTAGCTCTGTTCTTGAATGTCGCGCAGCCGTGCTTCTGACCGCATGAACCGATCAAGATTCTGTTCAAAGAACTCACGATTGGCCTTCAAGTGCTCAGGATTTGGATCATCCAATGGATACTTGAGCGCGGCTCTAAGCGCCTGAATAACCGCAGAGGTCACGTTATACATAGATCGCTGGAAGGTGGCACCCACTTGAATGAGCGCATCGTCCTCGCCGCGACTGTGCTGCTGATAGGTTTCTTTTAGGTAGTCAGGCAAAAAGTGCAGCATGTCTTGCATGAGCAGGGTAGGTGGGATGCCCGCGCTGCCGATGGGAAATACGTCGGCGTAAAGAATACCGTAGTGAAAGTCTTTTTGGTCGGAGGGAACCTGCTGTGCCTGGGCGTTGTAAGATTTTGTGCCGCGAAACGGTGTCGTGCGGTAAAAGATCGATTCTACGTAAGGGAGGGCAGCTTCATACAGCCAAGTGAAACCCGCTGACTTGGGAATGATTTCATAGCATTCGCCGTCGATGTAGGCGTGGTGGTAAATGGGGCGTCCGGCGACGGCAAAGATGCCGTTGACCAAAAAGTCCATAGCTTCGGGGACGCTGGTGAGCTTGCCTTCGTCGTAAAGGTCGCTCATCTCGAAGAAAACGGGGGCCATCACCTCCCAAAACAAACCGAGATTTGAGTAGTAAGAAAGCTCTCTTACTTTCTCTAAAAACATTTCAGGAAAGAGTTTGTAAAGCCCCATCATGGCTGGATTACGCCTGAAGTAAGCTTTAATCGCTTTGTCGGCGGCAGCGCTGTAATCATCTGTGTACAGATAGTCGTTAAAGCGGGGATTGATGTCTTTGTGCCAAAACATAGAGCGCATGCAGGCTTCGGCAAACTCCATATTGACCCGTCCATGCCAAAGATGATGAAGGATTTTTGGCAGCTTCCGGCCCGCTTCACCTTTTTCGATGAATTCCATCAGCTCAGGATGCACGTCGGCCTCGCCTCGCCAAACTCGCGGTGAGCCCTCGGGGCCTGCGTAGGCATTGGGCCGCTTTAAATACTCTTTTGAGATGAAGTATTTGAAGAAGGGGAGCGGGTTGAGGAATACTCTTTCTGCGATGTAGAGCAGGTCGCGCCAGTAAAAGTCCATAGGGACCGCGTATGCCTTGTATATACCGATGATTTGCATCAGGTTTTCGGGCGTGTCGGGCAGCATGGACCCGCCTGCTTCGAGCCGGTGAACGATGTCGGCAAAGGGATGGGTGGAAGGCGGGAGGGTTGGTTTGGAGAGAGTGGCTATCATTTTTGGTAAAGGCAGAGGAAGCGGGGAGAAAGGGACGCAATGTCGTGATCAAATGCAGTGATCAAGTGCAGTGATCAAATGCAGCGATCAAATGCAGCGATCAGCAGCGATCAATAGAGCTCTTCATACGATTTCTCAGGTGTTATGGAAATTTCAGGGACCATCGAGACTTCAGGGGCTACGGAGGCGATCGCAGGCCGATCAGCGGTTGTTTCTGCCCCCAGTGTCGGAATAATAATACGTACTGCTGTGGGCTCACCCCAGCGCAGTAGCCACCCGGGTTGCACGCCTAAAACAACAATCGTTGCGGCTAAAACGTAGGCTGGAATTTTTTCATTCAGCGTCACCTTCGAAAAATAAGCCCGATCATTGTCGAGGCGGCCAAAGCAGGTGCGGTTGATCAAAATGACGAAGTAAACGGCTGTCAGGCCGGTGCCGATAACGCAGATGAGCGTTTGGACTGGGAACTGGCGAAAGCTGCCCTGGAAGACAATAAATTCTGCCGCGAAGTTAATCAGACCGGGCATGCCAGCGCTGGCCATGCCGCCCATTACGAGCAGGGCGCTGATCACAGGCAAGCCTCGAATCGGATTCATTAAACCGTTGAGCGCAAAGAGTTCGCGAGTGCCCACTTTGTTTTCGATGATGCCGACTAGGGCAAATAAAATGGCCACAATGACGCCGTGAGACACCATCTGTGCGATGCTGCCAGATAGGCTTAGCGTGTTGCCAGCGGCGGCGCCTAGCAGGATGTAGCCCATGTGGCCGATGGAGCTGTAGGCCACCATGCGCTTGATGTCTTTTTGGGCGATCGCAACCAACGACCCATAAATCACCGTAATTGCTCCCCACACGGCCAGTCCCGGTGCCAGCACCTGCCAGCCCTCAGGCAGCAGACTAAAGCCAAAGCGCAACAGTCCGTAGGTGCCTAGCTTGGCCAGCACCCCGCCGAGCAAAATGGCCACCGGGGTAGACGCTTCTACATAGGTATCAGGCAGCCAAGTATGTAGCGGAATTAAGGGGATTTTGATACCGAAGCCGAAGAGTAGCGGCACCAGCAACAGCACTTGATAAGAAACCGGCAGATCAATTTTGGTCAGCGTTTCGTAGTCAAAGTTCGCGGCCCCACCCAGCCAAACCATCCCTAACGCACCGGCCAAAATCAGCGCGCCAGATAGCGCCGTGTAGAGCAAAAACTTAGTCGCCGCGTAGCCACGCTTCTCGCCGCCCCAAATTGAAATCAGCAGGTAAAGCGGCACCAGCTCAACTTCGTAAAAGAAAAAGAACAACAGGAAGTTTTGTGCCATAAATGCCCCTGAGACCGCGCTGCTGACAATCAGCATCAGCGCGTAAAAGAGTTTGGGCCGTTCGATCTTGGCTGAGGCGGTGTAAATGGCAATCCAGCCCAAGAATGTATTGAGCCCCACCATCAGCAAACCTAGCCCGTCTAAGCCCAAAACGTAGTTGAGCCCCAAGTCGGGTAGCCAGTTCAGGCGCTCAGTAAACTGAAACCCCAAATTGGACATATCGAACTGGAAAAATAGCCCAGCGGTCCACAGTAGCAGCAGGCTCGAGACTGCAAGGGCCCCCGATCGAACGTACTTATCAGGTAGTAGAAACAACAGCGCGCCGCCGATTACCGGCAACCAAATTAGCAAGCTCAGCATGATGGTTTTCTGTTTATAGTCCTTGTCTTAAATGGAATTGTTTTAACGGATCTACGCAACGAGCGTTGCCAAGCTCATAAACACACCGAGAATGACCACAAAAGCAGCAATGGTCAGAACATAGAACTGTAGGCGTCCTGTGTTGTTGTATTTCAAACTCTCACCGCTGGCTACCGATACCAGTCCGATTAAATTCACCGCGCCATCTACCACATAGCGGTCCAGCCAATCGCTAACGGTGGCCAGTGTGGCCACGCCTAAGATGACCGTATTTTGATAAATTTTGGGCGTATAAAAGTCGTAGGCAAACAGCTCGACTAGCCAGCTAGGCAGAATCTTCTCAGGGTTTTCTTTGACTCGCATGCCGTACAAAAGCGCCCCGAGCACGCCGCCTAACAGGCTCGAGAACAACAGCAATATCCCCATCGTGCCTACAGCGCCAATCGGCAACAGGGCCATAGAGTGCAAAATTATCGGTGCATGCAGGGCCATAGCCGCTAGCGCCATCATGGGTAGCATCACAGACCAAATGGGTTCTGGCGCCCGAGCAGTCATCACCTGCGGCGGGCCCAAAAACATGAGACCAAACATCCGCATTAGGCTGAAAGCGGTAATCGCGTTCGTGACGAGCAGCACGACCACTAGTCTAAAATCGCCCGCGTACCACAGCCCATCTAGGAGGGTACGAATCGACCAAAAGCTGCCCAAGGGGGGCAGACCCACTAGCGCGCCAGCCCCGATCAGATAGGAGAAGCCGGTGACTGGCCGGCGAGACCACAACCCCCCTAGCTGGGTTAAATCTTGAGTGACACAGGTGAGAATGACTGAGCCCGTGCTGGCCACGATCGTGGCCATCGCTACGCCCAGAGTCAGCAGCAAAAAGTAGGCTGCGCCCACCTGCTGCGCCCCAACGGCAATAAATACCAGACCCAAATAAGAGCTAGAAAGATAGGACAGCACTCGCTTGATATCTACTTGGGCGGCTGAAATGAGCGCCGCGCCAATAGCTGTGAGTGCGCCAAGGGTAATCGCTACCTGCTGGCCGACGGGCGATAGCGCCAGTACAGGGGTCAGCTTAATCAGCACCCAGGCGCCTACCGAGACCACCACCGAGTTCCGCAAAATAGTGCTGGGCAGCGGTCCTTCCATCGCTTCATCTAGCCATAGATGCAGTGGGAACTGAGCGCATTTGCCCATTGGGCCCACCACTAGTGCTAAGCCCAATAGGGTAGCAGTGGTGGGAGATAAGTCGGCTGTTTTTGCCCAAACGGCGAGCTCGCTGAAGTTCCAAGTACCTGCCAGCGGGTACAGCGCAATCACGGCCATGAGCAGAATTAAGTCTCCGACGCGCTTGGTCAAAAACGCATCGCGGGCGCCGGTCACTACCAGCGATTGATTGAACCAGAAGCCCACCAGCAGGTAGGTCCCCAGCGTCAAAATCTCTAACAGGACGTAGCTAAAGAGGAGTGAATCTGTTGTTACTAGCATCACCATCCCGCCCTCAAACAAAGCCAGCAAGCCAAAAAGTCTGGCCCAGCCCCAGTCCATTTCGAGGTAGCCAATGGAATAAAGCTGCACCAGCATATTCAGCGCGATGATGAGCGTGGTGGCACCCAACGACAAGCCCGAGAGGGTAAAGGGCAACTCCACTGATAGCCCAGCGACCTGAAACCAAAGAAAATTCCATTGAATGGGCGGCTGACCCCACAGGTAGCACAGCGCCACCACCGAGTGGATGAAAGCTACCATCGTTGCCAACACGTTGACGTAGCCTGCCGGACGCGGCCCTGTCTTTTTGATGAATGCTGGCGACCAAGGGATGCTCAACAGCATTCCCATTAAGGGATACAGCGGAATCAACCAGCTCGTCTCGAGCCAGATGTTGCCCATGACAACGACCTCCCAATAACTCTGCGCAAAAATGTTAGCTGCTTTAAAACTCTAGCCAATAACAGCATGACACCAAAGCCTTTGGTATCAAAGTCTATAAAGACTATTTAGTTAAAGCTATCAAGATAGAAATTTCCATTGGGAAAAGTCTATTCCTGTCCTAAGCTTATATTGTCTTGTGAGCAAAAAGCTAGTTTTTGAATAGACTGCTTTTGCTTTTGCAGGTCAAAATAAACGATGAAAATGCTTGCTATAGCAAAGTAAGGATGCATCCTTACTTTGCTAGTCGTGTTGCCTGCTACTACATAGCGGTTTCAACCAACAAATTTGTTCTAAGCAACTCGACAGAAGCTATAGTACAGGACTTTTTTAGCTGGGCTAATAAGATGACGCAGCTGCCAGAACTCGATTCAGATAGTCAGTTGGACAATTTACAGGCACGGCCTTACTCAGACCTATCGCCTACAGAAAAGCGCTCTCGGCTCCGTGAGCTAGCAGCTGTGTTCTTTCGCTTGGGCACAGTAGCTTTTGGTGGACCAGCGGCTCATATCGCCATGATGGACGACGAGGTTGTGAAGCGCCGCCGATGGATGAGCCGAGAAGATTTGCTGGATTTGATGGGGGTGACTAATCTGCTGCCGGGGCCAAATTCAACGGAGCTGGCGATCCATATTGGCTATGAGCAGGCGGGTTGGCGCGGGCTGTTTGTGGCGGGTAGCTGTTTTATTTTGCCAGCGCTGGTGCTGATGTGGGCGCTAGCGGCGGTGTATGTGCGCTACGAAACTGTGCCACAGGTGGGCTGGCTGCTGTACGGGGTGAAGCCGGTGATTATTGCGGTGGTGCTAAAGGCGCTGTGGAAGCTGGGTAAGAAGGCGGCGAAGGATAGGCCGACGACAGTTGTTGGGTTGGGTGCGATCGCCGCTTACTTCCTAGGCGTCAATGAGATTCTGATGCTTTTAATCTCGGGCTTGACAGTTGCTCTCGTAAAAAATTGGCCTCGCCGTGGCACGACGGCAGGTCTGTTCTTGGTCCCTGTTTCTGAAGCTTTCTCTGGTCTCTCTTTTCCTTCGACCGTCGCGCAAGTGAGTGCGCCGGTTTCAACGGCAGTTTCGGTTGGCTGGGTCAGCGTATTTCTGTTCTTTTTGAAGGTTGGCGCGGTGCTGTACGGCAGTGGCTATGTGCTGCTGGCTTTTTTGCAGCGGGATGTGGTGGAGCATTATGGGTGGCTGAGTTCGCAGCAGCTGCTGGATGCGGTGGCGATTGGGCAAATGACGCCGGGGCCGGTGCTGACAACGGCAACTTTTGTTGGGTATTTGGTGGCGGGGCATATGGGCGCGATCGCTGGCACGGTCGGCATTTTCCTCCCGGCGTTTCTGCTTGTTGGCATTGTCAATCCTTGGGTGCCTAAGCTGCGACAGTCTCCTATTGCTGGTGGCTTTTTAGATGGGGTTAATGCGGCGTCTCTTGGCCTGATGGTGGGGGTTACTTATGTTTTGACGCGGGCTGCAGTGATAGACGCGCCGACGGTAGTGATTGCGCTCATGAGTGCGATCGCTGTTTTTGGCTTCAAAACAAATCCGGCTTGGCTGGTGCTAGCAGGCGCTGGATTAGGTTTTTTGATCAGGTTCTTTCTTTGATGGTTTGAATAATCTCCTGCAGTCTCTCTTCTTCTGCAACCGCGTCGCCTTTCATAAAGCGATCGCGCGCCACTTTTTCCAACCCTTTTTCTGCCAAATTCATCGCCGCATCTCGATCACCTTCTGCCAACCGCAGCGCCGCTTCTGCTCTTAGCAACGATGCCGGACCAATCAACGCTCGCTCTTTGATTTGGTCGAACCACTGACGGGCCACGGTCGCCTGCTGCCGAACATGCGCTTCAAAATAAGCACCTTCTAGCAGCAGTGCCCCCCGAAAAATCTCGGGAAAATACAGGTGTAGCGCTAGCGCCTCGTCCAAATAGTGTCCTGCCTGTTCTAATTCTCCTTGATCGAGTGCCACGGCATAGGCCAAGATCAGTCCGGCAACGTGGTCTGAAGATTTTTCAGGAATCGCAAGCGCCTGTTCTATTAGCGTGGGGTTTATCTCTCGGGGGCGTAGCCCTTGCCGGAGACTCGCATTGACGCCATACAGCGCTGAAAACCGCTGTCCCTGTAAGTTGTTTTGGGCTAAATCTAGCAGTCTGCGCCCGTCTGTTCTGAGGTAGCCCAGCGCTAGGGGCAGGGTATTAAAGATAGCGTTGTAGAGGTTAACGCCCGATAAAAATGCCAGTGCCCAGAGCCAGAAATGATTGCTTGCCGCCGAGGGAAATAAGAACAGTGGCGCAGCGCTGAGAGCAAACAACAGAAATGAGGCAATAGGCCCGCCCCAAATCATGGCCATCAGCGATCGCTTATTTAGGTTGTTCAAAGACTTGGGTATCGGCAGTACAAAACCACCCGCGTAGCGCTTATTTGTCTTAAAAATTTGCCAGCCTTTTCCTTGCCGCACCAGCACCCATCGATCGACCGCAAACGCTCTTAGGTCAAACCCATTTGCTAGGGCTAGGAGTAAGTGCCCGACTTCGTGCAGCAAAATCGACAGATAGCTGTAGCCGTACAGCCCGCCAAAAGTGCAGGTAAATTGCAGCCACAGGGGCAGAGATGCGAACTGTTGGACCGCTACCTCAGAGGGTGGTGGCAGAACCCACACAATCCATACCCCCCAGACCGCTACAAGCATGAGCCCTGGCAGCAGTGTCACTTTCCAAGATTGAGTATTGGGGGGAACTTCTAGCCCCGAATGATTTTGTGAGTCTGGCGCGGTATAGGTTTTCTGTGTGAGGCGGCGCAGTCCAACATAGGTGACTAGTCCGTACACTAAGCCATAGCTGAGGCTGCCGATGAGGACGGAGATGCTGATCGGCGGGAGAAAGACTATTTCACTGAGTATGCCGACAAGAAGACCGGTGATGAGGCTGAGTGCGATCGCAATACATCCCGTCGCCACCCACTCCCAAGACGGCCGCAAAAATTTTCTCCACAGTGACCACTGACCTATTGAAAGCATCATCGGGTAAGTGATGAAAACAAGGAATGCGGCAGGCGGAGCGATAGACATCAAAAGAACGGGCAGTATTGCCGACGCCAAAGGCGCTACGCCCACAACCAAAATCCACCGGGCTGAGATAGGAAACACCTGACGAAGCAGTAGCCACTGAGCGAGGCCAGCCCAAAAACCGAAGGTCGCAAAGGCGGTTGTGATGTAGCCAGCATATTCCTGTGTCGTTAACAGCTGCGGCGACCATAATTCAGCCCACAAAAGCGGCAGACTCATGCCGACACCGTGCGCTAACACATTTCCCAGCAGCCATTGCACACCAAATTTTTGAGTCAGGCTAGGTTTTGCTGCTGGCTTATCTACTGGCTCAGCAGAGGGAGAAAGCTGCGTCACGGCACCATTTCCTTATCTATTTCAACCGTTCAATCAAATGCTCCCCGACTCTTAGCGCATTCGCCATCACCGTCAACGCTGGACTCACACTCGCACAAGACGGAAAAAAGCTGCTGTCCACCACATATAAGTTATCAATCTCGTGAGTGCGGCAGTTAATGTCTAACACGGAGGTTTCAGCATCTGTGCCCATGCGGGCCGTCCCACATTGATACCCCGCTACCTGCACTGGAGATTCCCCACGCGGATACACCGTGCTTTGTCTGAGCCCCATGCCTGTGTTTTCCATATCTTTCAAAATGCCCATCCATCGATACACCAGGCGATCGTGTGCTTCTAGATTGTTGGGGGTAAATTCGTAGCGGAGCTTCTTTTTGGGCCTGCCGTAGCGGGAGAGGGTTTGCCAGTACACGCGGTTGTTGGGCCTGGGTAGGGTGCCGGTTTGGGCCCACCAGCCGATGGAGGTGGTGGCGAGCTGTTTGAGTCCGGCGTCCGGGAGAAAGCGGGCGAGTACCGACAGCAGCGGCGGCGATTCGGCAAAAATAATGTCTTGCAGGAGGCCGCCGCTGTTTTCTATGTGGCCCATGGGGTAGTCGTAGCCGCGCTGGTCGCCCCAGTAAAAGTCGTTGATGCCGATGCTGGGGGCAAAGGTGCCGTCGTTGGTGGCGATGTCGCGCTCTACCATCACGGTCATCAGGTGTTTCATTAGGTTGCGGCCTAGCTGGTCAGAGCGGTTGGCGAGGCCGTTGGGATGCTTTTCGTTGGCGGAGTCGAGCAGGAGGGCGGCTGAGTTGACCGCGCCACAGGCGAGGATGACGAGGTCTGACTTGAACATAATGGTGCGATCGCCCACTTCTGCCTGTACACCTTTGATCTCTGTGCCGCTGGGATTCGTGTGTAGACCAATCACTTTCGCAGAGGTTTTAAGCGTAACGCTGTCGTGCTTTAGAGCGCGGTCAATGCCAAAAACTTCCGCATCGCCAGTGGGGTTATCGTCCCGTAGGGTGCGGCTCATGGGTAAGGAAACGGGGTGAAATCCTTGTTCTTCAATTTGTTTGACGACGGGTCGCATGAGGGGGGCGTGCTCCATCGCTGGGTAGGCATAGCCCTCGCTGTGTTCGGGTTCGGTGGGGTCTTGGGTGGCGTCGCCGTGTACCTGATAGAGGTGTTCAGCTTCGGTGTAGTAAGGATCCCAATCGGCGTATTTTATCGGCCACTCGGGGGTAATGCCGTCTTGATAGGTGACGGCTTCAAAGTCTCTTTCGCGCATCCGCATGAGGGTGGCGTTATAGATTTTGGTATTGCCGCCTACGGCGTAGTTCATTTGAGGAGAGAAGGGTTCGCCGTCGGTGTCGTACCACTGTTCGGGGGAGCGGTATCGGCCTTTTTGGAAGACGTCTACGTCGGCGCGGTTTTGTTCTTCTAGGGGCATGCGATCGCCCCTCTCTAGCACCAAAATCTTTTTCCCAGTCGGTGCGAGTTTTTGCGCCAGGGTACCCCCGCCTGCTCCCGAGCCTACGATGATTACGTCATAGTGCTGATCATCAATAATCATGGGCTACTTCCACACATAAATCAAAAAGAACAACACAATCCAAATCACGTCTACAAAGTGCCAAAACAGCGAAGTCGCTTCTACGCCAAATTCTCCTTCTTCGTAGTTGTTCGGCAAAAAAGACCGCCCTAGCATCAGCCCCTGCAACAGCACGCCCGTCAGCACATGCAGGCCGTGAAACCCGGTGAGTAAATAAAATGTACCGCCAAACACGCCATCTTTAAAGCCAAAGGGCAGTCCCATCCATTCCACTGCTTGGCCATAGAGAAAAAAGCTCCCCATTGCCATCGTCAGCAGCCAAAATAGTCGGAAACCCCACAGGTTCTCTTTGTGTAAAAACCGTTCTGCAAAATAAATAACAAAGCTACTGGAGACGAGTACGATTGTGTTGATTAGCGGCTCTCTGGTTTCTAATCCTTCAAACCCAGCAGGTAGCCAGTCCGTCGCATTCGTTTTGTAAACGATGTAGCCCACAAAGAAGCTGAAGAAAATCACGCTTTCTGACAGCAGAAAGACGATAAAGCCAAACATGCGATGGTCTTCTTCTTCGTGTGCACCTGTGCTGTTTAAGGTGGGGTCTAGGTTGGCGCTACTCATGTGTTTGTTTCTCCTGACAGGTTGGCGACTTGCGTACTGTTGGATGTTTGTTCAACGTGACCGCTAGGATTGTTGGAAACGAGCGGTTCGTTACTGCCATAGCCGTAGGGTGGAGAAACCACAATCGGAATCTCCTCAAAGTTCTCATGGGGCGGCGGTGAGGCCACGAGCCACTCAAGGCCAATAGCTCGCCAGGGATTGTCTCCAGCCCGTTCTCCTCGGGTCCAAGAACTCAGCATGTTGAGAATAAAGGGCAGGGTAGACACGCCGAGCAGAAAGCCCCCGAGGCTGGCAATCACATTCCAGAAAGCGAACTCAGGGTCATAGGAAGCCACCCGCCGAGGCATGCCCTGCAATCCTAGGGGATGCATGGGCAAAAAGATTAGGTTTGTACCTAGAAAGGTCAGGGCAAAGTGCAGCTTACCCAACCCTTCGTAATACATGCGGCCCGTCATCTTGGGGAACCAGTGATAAATCGCGGCATAAAAGCCCATCACCACTGCGCCGTTGATGACGTAGTGAAAGTGCCCTACGACAAAGTAAGTGTTGTTGACGTGAATATCGAACGGGACAGAAGCCAGCATAATGCCGGTAATGCCTGCAAACAAAAACATAGAGAGTCCGCCCAGGCCAAAGAGCATGCCTGTCGTGAGACGCAGCTTGCCGCCCCAAACGGTGGCGACCCAGGCAAACACCTTAATGCCCGTGGGCACTGAAATGGCCATCGTGCTAAACATGAACAGCATCCGCATCCAGCCCGGTGTGCCGCTGGCAAACATGTGGTGCACCCACACAATGCCGCTCAATCCGGTAATGAGTAGAGACGAAATGGCAACCACTTTGTAGCCGAACAGCGGCTTGCGAGCGTAGACCGGAAACACTTCTGAAAACACGCCGAAAATAGGCAGAATAATCACATACACTGCTGGGTGCGAGTAGAACCAAAAGAAGTGCTGGTAGAGGACGGGATCACCGCCCTTCGTCGGATCAAAAAAGCTCGTGCCTACGGTGAGATCCAGCAGTAACATGACTGCGCCAGCGGTAAGCGCAGGCAGGCCAATCAGCTGAATTAGCTGAGCCGAAAGTACAGTCCACACGAAAGCGGGCATTTTGAACCAACCCATGCCGGGAGCCCGCATTCTGAAAATGGTGGTGACAATGTTCACCGCGCCCATGATGGAGGACACGCCTGAGAGGGCAACGGCTACTAGCCATAGTGCCTGTCCGTTAATTAGATTGCCGGTGGGGTTTTGCAAGCTAACCGGCGGATAGGCCCACCAGCCAGATTGGGAGGGGCCGCCGGGGACGAAGAAGCTGCCAATGAGGATGACGCCGAAGACGGGAACCATCCAGAATGCGATCGCATTCAATTTTGGAAAGGCCATATCCCGTGCGCCAATCATTAGCGGCACCAGATAGTTCGCCAGCCCGTTCAGCATAGGAAAGGTCCACAGGAACAGCATAATGGTGCCGTGCATGGTGAACAGCCCGTTATACACCGTGCGATCCACTAGGTCGGCGTCGGGTGTAATCAGCTCACCGCGCATCACCATTGCCAACAGCCCGCCAAAGAGAAAGAAGACAAAGGCGGTGACAATGTACTGAATGCCGATGACCTTGTGGTCGGTACTAAAAGAGAAAAACTCGCGCCAGTTATTGGACCCCCCTGGTTCGGGCTGTTGGGCCAGTATGGTAGGCTGCGGGCGAGCCTTTAAAGATGTATTACTCATGAGAATCCTTCTCTGAACTGGTGTGGTTCACGATGGGGGCGGGAGCGGGTTTTACGGTGGCCCAGCCAAGGCTGACTGAGCTACCCTCAGCCCGGTTGAACTCAGCTTGGGCGACGTTTTCAGCAGCGGTAGGCGGGGTGGCCGCAGCGGTTTTTAACCACTGCTCGTAGGCGGCTTCAGATTCGACAACAACGTTGGTTTGGTTGGCAGCAAAGTAGGTGCCGCTGTACTGAGAGTCGCGAAGGCGGTAGCGGCCTTCGCGGATGGGGGTAAACGAAAAGTCGATCTCTCTACCGGGGACCACGTCTTGCTTTACGCGGAAGGCAGGGACATAAAAGCCGTGGATGACATCTTCTGAGGTGAGTTTGAATTTGGCTCTTTGGTTGACCGGCAGGTGGAGCTCGGTGCTGCTGACGCCCTGCTCGGGGTAGCGAAATTCCCAGGCCCACTGACGCGATCGCACTTCAATCGGCGTTGAGGTCGCGGGCGTTTGCGCCCCGGTTGCCACCTTTTCCGTTGGTTCTGCGGGCACCGTTGCCACCGTTTCTAACATCGCTTTAGGCACTGACGGACCCAAGATACTCATCTGGTCGTAGGTTTGAAAGCTCACTGCCGCAATCCAAATCACGAGCATAATCGGAATCGCCGTCCACACAATCTCCAGCTTTACGTTGCCTTCTATCGGTGGCCCATCGCTAGGATCGTATTTAGCAGCTCGCTGAAAGAGCATGGAATACAGCAAGGTGCCAGTCACGCCAATAAAAATGAACGTGCCCACCGTCGTCATAAAGCTGAAAAGCTTATCGACGAGGACTGATTCTGCTGAGGCTTGAGGTGGCATCCAGGTGTAGGCTTGCTGGCCCATCCAGAGGCTGATGAGTAGGTTTGCAACTGCCAGCACCGTCAGGTTAATGATGCGGCGGCGATTCATCACCCGCTGTAAATCTGTTGTTCTTTCGTTTGGAGTAGTCACGTAAATCTCTCAAAACCAGCGTACAAAAAGTCTTTTTAATCTCTATACATCTTTGAATGTAAGTAGGTTGGTGTGTTCGTTTATAAAATACTGTCAGTCTTGTTCGGAGGCCCCCGTCCCCGAATTCGGGGCTCTGAAGCAAGATGCCCAACACCTCTTTGACAAAGAGATCTAGACCTTCTGGATCAGGAGCCTCCCCCGAACTCGGGGGCCGGGGGGCCTCTTAATGCCTCTTTCCTACCGTAAGAGCAACACCTAAGATCCCGATGGCCCAAACGCTCGATCTCCAACAATCGGCGGCGCAGTCACCACGTCCGAAAGTGGCGTATCTGCAAGTGCTTTTCTCTCCATCAGCTCATTGGGATCAATCCCCGCTCTAATCAGCCGATCCGCCGTCACATGAACACCAAAGTCTCCGCCTAAGTGCGCGCCGAGCGTCCCCTGGGCAAACATTAGCGCAAAGATAAACAGACCTGCTAGCAGATAGCTCCACTCCACTTGCCGTGCCCGATCTTCTCGCCATAGATAGCGCTGAAACCCTCGCCAAACGGTCATCCCCACAATCAACGCCAGCAGCAATACGCCGCCAACCCCGTGCCACACCATCGTATCTGTAGCGCCTAGGCCCCAAGGGCTAACCATATCTTCGGGCGGCTTGGCCAGCAGAATTTCATAAAATCCAGCGGCAACGGTGAAAAAGGTGATGATGGCCGCTGCTACCATGTTGAACCAGCCGACATCGTAGAGGCCAGCGCTGTTTACAGGGATAGCCAGGAATTTGAAGATGGGTTTTTCTAGCGGGTAGAGGGCGGCGACAATGTCGAATGCGATCGCCACAATAAACAGTCCCAGCGTCAAATGCACCAAATTTGGATGAATGGGAATGTGATAAGGCAAGCCGTTATCGACGGCTAACAGCGGGCTAAACACCAAGAGATCTATCACTGCAACAATCCTCCTCGCGCGGCTTCAACCACGGCCTCTGTGTGCAAGCCATATACCCACACCAGCTTGTCACCCAAGTACGTTTGAAACAGCACTAGCCCAGTCAGTACAAAGTTGAATCCTAAATAAGCCGTTGGCAGTGACTCTGGAGACTTGAGCCGAATAATGTATCGCCAGCCGGTAACTGCCGCCACAATGGCCGAGAGCGACCAGCCCAGCAGCGTGTGCAGATTCAAATCTCCCGCAGCCGCTGCGTAAGGTGTGGCCAGTCCGGCTTCCACCTGCCCGAAAATAATGGCTACAAAAATAGAGACCGTTGCAAACACCATATTCCACCAGCCCACTTCGTACAGGCGGGTGTTTTTGGCGAAGTAGCCGATGGCGTCACACACCACGGCAAAAAGAACCATTGCAATGACAAAGTGCACCACAATCGGATGAATGGTATCTGGGTAGGGCAGGTTGTGATCGTTGAGCGCGGGCAGCAGATTTTCGAACACGCAGCGTTTCTCCGTCAGGCAAGGTTGAGGTTAGGGCAAATCCCAATGACGCCTGAATTCTAACGTCTAAATTCAAATATTTCTTGATGGCTTTATATCAATTTTTGTTTACGGCGTGTCTACTTTCTATGGTTTGATTTGTGTGTCTGCGTAGCGATATAAATTTGCGCTGTGAGCCCACAAAAACAGCCACCCAAAAATTAAAGTGCTTGGGTGGCTGCTGACACGAGCTATTGGAAATTTAGGAAATAATGCCTAAATTTGCTCCCACATGACTTTGAGCCCTTCGGGTAAGAACTGAGCAATCTCGCCTTTCCGCTCGGGCGACATTTCTTCTTTAATTGCTGAAAAGACGGCAATTACGGCAGATTCAGGGGAAACGTTTTTAGGCACGCCGCCTTCCTGCTTAATTCGGCGCAGGAAGGTCTCAGTGTCGATGTTGAGCGGAGGGCGCAGCTTGGCGAGGGCGGCAACGATGGGGTTGTCGTCTTTCCAGAGTTTGGCAATTTTTTCATCGTCAAATTCTTCAGCAGTGCGCTCTGAAGCTTCGGTGCTCATGAGGTCGCGCAAGGACCGCAAAACAACAATGGTGATGTCTCTGGCGTCGTAGATGTCAGGAATGCTAGAGCGCTTCATCACTTTCTCTAGAAAGACCTGCTCGTTTGGGCTGATTTTTTTAGACGCCATAGGAATACCTCAGTATGTTTGTCTTAGCGACGGGATTATACTGCTCGGTGGGGGATGATGGCCTCGCTCTTATGGGGGATTTTTGACAAGGTATCGTGACGGAGCTCTTGATGGGACGCTGGACGGGTGTGCAGCAGTTTTTGGCTGATGAGGCCGAAGAGTAGGACTGCGATCGCGCTAAAAACCAGCGATCCGGTTCCTACGTGCCAGTAGTCAAACCCAGCCATATCCGAAAGCGCCACCAGCACCGCCATCAAAGCTACTCGCACCCCGTTGATCACAAAGCCCAACAGTATCGCCACCAGCGGCAGACCTACCTTTTGCTGCCAGCGTGTCGGCACCAGTGCCAATACCAGCCAGCTAATCCCCACCAGCTGAACAATCATTTTCACCCCAGAGCACCCGTTGTACACCTCAATAGATCCGGTGGGTAGCAGAATCCAGAAACCCTGACGAGTGACTTCAAAGCCCATTATCCACAGCACAAAGGCAGAGAATTTTGCGGTTAGTAAAGAAATATCTATGAGATAGATGAGCTCCCAGGGAATGGCTAAGAAACTGAGCAGGAAAAACTCTTTTTTGTATTGTTGTAGTCCTTTAAATCCTGATGCAATTAGCCCTAGGGCTAAAACCGAGAGAAGTGGAGAGAGTCTTAAGAAAAAATCTCCTTCAAAGAGATGCAGATTTTTGTAAAGAACGAGGGCAACTAGCGATACACCCAAGAGAACCGCGCTGGAAGAGCATCTGAGTTTTATTTGATCCTGGTTTTGCCATAGCAGCAGTGTAGTTGCTGTCCAAAACAGTAGGCTAGAGCTGCTCAAACCCGGCTCTCCTAACTGGCTGGTGAGCGTGAGATGACTGAATGCTAAGCCGCTGAACAGTCCTAGCAGCCAAAGCTTTATCGGTTTTTCTGACGGTGGATGGGGGGGTGTTTTGTTAGCTGTAACGGCGTTGAACATGGCGGTGCTGAAGGCGCGGGTTTGAGGTGGATGGGGTTAAGTTGCTGGAAAGTGAGGCCCCCACCAGTCAGCCCAATCTATCCAGGCGGCCTCTAACGCTGCATATGCAGCAGCTTCAGATTCGTAGTTGGATAAGGATACTGAAAGCTGGGTCCACAAGCACCGTTGATCTGGAAGGGTGTCTTGTCCTGTCAACCAAGGAAGGATTCGACTGGGCTGAAGGTCGTAGATCATGCGGTTGCGGTTGAACTGATCGGTCGTGACAGTGGCTGTGCCCCGAGCGTTTTGGCAAGTGTGAAGCGTCGCGTTGCCCCGATGGGCAGAGAGGCTGTAGTACCCTCGGTTGGGGTCTTGGCTTAGCGATGTTAGGGGTTGGCCAGTTTGT
>JBCBDN010000021.1:0-21778 GCA_038529685.1 Cyanobacteria bacterium J06598_1
CCGTCAGAAATATTTGCGATCGCCGCCGCCGAACTGGGCCGTGTTCTTGACGTAGGTCGCTGCATTATCTACCGCTGTAGCGACACCGACCCAGACGCCACCATTCATCATGAGTACCGTCAGCCCCATCTCAACTCACTCCAGGGCGCCACGTGGCCACTCAAAAACAGTCCGCTCTATCAGTGGGTGAACCATCACCGTGCCCCCCTCGCCATCGACGACATTAACACCGCCGATGACCCAGCGCAGGCCCCAGTGAAGGATTTAGACCTATCCACCGTCCGCGTTCGGCTGTCGCGATGGCAAATTCGAGGCTGCTTACTCGTCCCGCTCATTCACAAAAACCGCCTGCTCGGCATGATTGAGCTGCACTTAGAAGGCAACCCCACCCATCGCTGGACCGAAGACGAAATTCAGCTAACCGAAGCGATTTCCAATCAGCTCAGCGTTGCCCTGATCCAGGCTGAAGCCTACGCTCGCCTAGAAAACTTTAACCAGCAGCTAGCCGACCTAGAGCGCACGCGCAGCAACCTGATTGCCATCACTGGCCATGAGCTTCGCACCCCCCTCTCCACCATTCGCGTTTGTCTGGAGAGCCTGCTTACCGAGCCCGACATGTCCGCCGACCTGCGGCAAATTATGCTCGATACCGCCCTCACTGATGCCGAGCGTATGCGTAAGCTCGTGCAAGATTTTCTCACCCTCTCGCGCCTAGAAAGTCAGCGCGTAGAGTGGAATCTAGAGTCGCTTTCCCTGCGAGAGTGTGTGGACTTAGCGCTCAGCAGCTTGCGGTGGCAGCATTCTTCCGATGCCGCGCCCGCCATGCGAATCATCACCGACCTACCCGAAGATTTGCCCTTGGTGCGAGCGGATGGCGAATGGATTGTAGAAGTGCTCTCCAAGCTGCTCGATAATGCCTGCAAGTTCACCGAAGCGAATGGCGAAGTTACTATCAGCGCTCGTCTGCAAGATAAAAAAAGCGTAGAAGTCACCGTGGCTGACACAGGCCGAGGGATTGAGTCTGACCGGCTAGAGACCGTGTTTGAGCGGTTCTATCAAGAGGAAGGTGCCTTGAGACGCTCTGTGGGCGGCACAGGGCTAGGTCTGGCCATTTGTCAGCAAATTATTCAAGGGCTCAACGGCAGAATATGGGCGATGTCTGCGGGCAAAAATCAGGGCAGCCAGATTCATTTCACCCTGCCAGCCGTGCCCAAGTCGGGCCGCTACACGCCCAGTAAGCGAAGGGCAAAAAGCAAGAAGACAACCGCACCCGGCGCTCGCAAGGGATCTGCCCAAACTTCTAAAAGCTCGACTCGATAGATATGCGAACGGATGTGCGATCGCCTTTTTTGTGCTTACCCTAAAAACCATCTGAGTGGAGTTAAAGAACTATTACGCTTCTCGTAATACAGGTTAATGCGGTCAAGGCACGGTGCTACGATTTGGTTCATCAAGGTTGAGAGATATCATCCATGGCACTAACTGGTTCAATGCCTAAATTTGGAGGCAGCACCGGCGGTCTTCTAACCAAGGCGTTTGTTGAAGAAAAGTACGCAATCACCTGGACTTCTGAAAAAGAACAGGTTTTCGAAATGCCTACCGGCGGCGTTGCCGTCATGAACGAAGGCGAAAACTTGCTAGAACTCGCTCGTAAGGAGCAGTGTTTGGCGCTGGGCACGCAGCTCAGAACTAAGTTCAAGCCCAAAATTACTGACTACAAGGTCTATCGCATTTTGCCTAACGGCGAGACGACGCTACTGCACCCTGCTGATGGCGTCTTCCCTGAAAAGGTCAATGAAGGCCGTGACTTCAACGGTAAAAATGATCGTCGCATTGGCGAGAATCCTAACCCTTCAACTATCAAGTTCAGCGGCAAAGAGCCCTACGAAGTCTAGCGGTTGCTAGCCAAACTGATAACAATTCTCTCTTTAGAATTTTCTCAGTTTGCAAATCTCAACTGAATAGCAAACAGACGGGCAGCTTCCAAGGAGCTGCCCGTTTGTTTTTATCCTAAAATCAACTCACCCCTATCAACCCGTGCCGCTTTTCGGTGCAATGGCTATCTCATGATCTTCCCAGACTTTGAAACTTTCCAAGCGCTCGCGAAACAGGGAAACTTCGTACCGGTGTACCAAGAGTGGGTCGCGGATCTCGATACGCCTGTTTCGGCTTGGTACAAAGTTTGTGCAGGTCAGCCCTATAGCTTTTTGTTGGAGTCGGTGGAAGGGGGCGAAACACTAGGACGCTACAGCTTCTTGGGGTGCGATCCGCTGTGGGTGCTGGAGTCCAAAGGCTCACTCACCACCCAGACTTTTCGCGATGCGACTGAAACTGTGCTCGAAGGCAATCCGTTCGATGTGCTGCAAGATTGCCTTGCACCGCTCAATCCTGTGCAGCTGCCGCAGCTACCGCCAGGAATCGGTGGCCTCTTTGGCTTTTGGGGCTACGAGCTGATCAAGTGGATTGAGCCTACGGTGACCACTCACGAGCGCAGTGAAGATGACTTGCCCGACGGGCTGTGGATGCAGGTGGATAATCTGCTGATTTTTGATCAGGTGAAGCGGAAGGTATGGGCCATTGCCTATGCCGATTTGCGTGACCCAGCGGTGGATATGCGGGCGGCTTACGATGCAGCGTGCGATCGCGTCACTAACCTCGTTACCAAACTCCGCGCACCGTTAGACGCCAAAGACACCCTGCTCACCTGGACCTCCCCTGAAGCTAGCACCGCGCCGCCTTTGGAATACACCAGCAACCGCACCCCCAAAGAATTCTGCGAAAGCGTGGAAAAAGCCAAAGCCCTCATCCGCGCCGGTGATATCTTCCAGGTGGTGATTTCGCAGCGGCTTCAGGCCAGCTACAGCGGCAACCCGTTCGACCTGTACCGCTCCCTGCGCCTGGTGAATCCTTCGCCCTACATGTGCTACTTCAACTTCAACGGCTGGCAGCTCATCGGCTCTAGCCCCGAAGTCATGGTAAAAGCCACTCGAACAGGTCCAGGCAAGCCCATGCAGGCGACCCTTCGCCCTATTGCGGGCACCCGCCCTCGGGGAAAGACAGCGGCAGAGGATGCCGCCTACGCGGCTGATTTGTTAGCAGATCCCAAAGAGATTGCTGAGCATGTGATGCTAGTCGACTTAGGCCGCAATGACTTGGGTCGGGTGTGTACGAGTGGCACTGTAGAAGTCGATGAGCTGATGGTGATTGAAAACTACTCCCACGTGATGCACATTGTCAGCAACGTTGTGGGCGATCTCGCCCCAGACAAAACGGCCTGGGACTTGCTCAAGGCTAGCTTCCCGGCGGGCACCGTTAGCGGTGCGCCCAAAATCCGCGCCATGCAAATTGTTAAAGAGCTAGAGCCCGCCTACCGTGGCCCTTACTCTGGCGTGTACGGCTACTACGATTTTGAAGGCCAGCTCAACAGCGCCATTACCATTCGGACGATGGTGGTGCAGGCCGATGCCGATGGGCAGCAGACAATCAGCGTGCAGGCGGGCGCTGGACTCGTGGCAGACTCGGTGCCGGAGAGCGAGTTTCAGGAGACCCTGAATAAGGCGAAAGGGATGCTGGAGGCGGTGCGCTGCTTGAAAGGGGAATAAGCTAGGGTGTTTGTGTCGTGAACCAACGCTGTGCTAGGCCGGTTTTGCCTGCTCTCTAAGCGCTTCAATGATTTGGCCGTTGGCTTTAGGAAACGGGTACTGATCGATTTCGTCTAGCGTGACCCACTTGATTTCATCACATTCAATCGTCTGCGGTTCGCCGCTGAGATGCTTACAGTTAAATACGTTGAGCGTCACTTTAAAGTGCGTGTAGGCATGGTCAATCGTCATTAGGCGATCGCCCACTTCAATCTCAATCGCTAATTCCTCTTTAATCTCCCTACGCACGCAGTCTTCTACGGTTTCGCCCGGTTCAATTTTGCCCCCCGGAAACTCCCATAGGCCGCCCAGTAGGCCCGCTTGCTTACGCCGGTCGATCAAAATTTTGCCGTGCTCATCAGCGATAACGGCGACACCAATTTGTTTGTGGGGAAGGGGCTTACGAGATTCTGTCATGGGAAAGCGGGAGACTGCATTTTGATTGTACGCTGCGCAGCTATGCTGCCACGGGCAAAGCAAGCAGGCGGGATTGTGGCGAGTGCACAGGGTCGCGCCCAAATCCATGATGGCCTGGTTGAAGTCTCTGGGGTGTTGTGGGTCGAGCACCTGTTCGGAGACTTCCCACAGTGAGTTGAGGGCTTTGTTGGGGACGGCGGGTAGGGCAATGATGCGAGCGAGTACGCGTTTGACGTTGCCGTCGAGGATGGCGACCGGTAGGTTGAACGCGGCGCTGAGGATGCCGCCTGCGGTGGTTCGACCGATGCCTTTAAGGGCGATCGCGCCTGCCACATCTTGCGGAAACTTCCCCTCAAACTCACTTACCACCTGCTGCGCTGCGCTGTGCAAATTCCTCGCTCTGGCGTAATAGCCCAGCCCTTCCCACCGCTTTAACACCGCCTGCTGCGAGGCCGCTGCTAGGTCTTCAACCGTTGGGAAGGTGTGCAGCCAACGCTCGTAGTAAGGCAGCACCGTTTTTACCTGGGTCTGCTGAAGCATGATTTCTGAGATCCAAATTGCGTAGGGATCTCGGGTGCGCCGCCAGGGCAAGTCCCTGCCTTGGGTGGCATACCAGGTGAGGAGCGATCGCCTCAACGCCACCACTGTTTCATCCGACAGCAAAAAGCTCGGCAGCGTTTCTGCTGTCGAGCTTTGATCTGGCTTTTTATTTTTGCGCTGATGACCTGCTTGAGTAGAAGCGGTCTCCGATCGGCTCTTTGAATCTGCTTTGGACGCCTTTCGGGAATCTGACTGACGCGCCATGACCTGTGCCTGCGTCTATGCTTGGTCTTCGTCAGCAGCCTCTTCCTCAAAAAAGCTAGTGCTAAAGCGCTCTTCAAACGCGAGTCGTTGCTCAGCGCCGCGCAAGAAATAGCCGCTCATCATGGCAGAGGCTAGTAGGCGACCCAAGTTTTCACGATTGGTGGTGACAGAAACATCGAACTGGCCAGAGGGTAACCCACCGAGTAAGCCAATCACGTTGTGTTCCATTACCTGCATTACTTCAGAAGAATCTGGGCGAGAGAGCTGGGTGATGGTATCTGGGTCCATCATCTTCACGTACTTGAGCAGGGAGTTTTCTGTCATAGATTTTGCATCCGTAAACTCTGGAATTTGACCGGTTACTTCATCCATGCTGATACCTTCTAAAAATAACTAGAATGCGATTCTAATAGGGGTTTCGCTCTTCGTTGTCTGTGTTTACTGTAGCAACCCGCTTCGACCAAGCGTAGGGGGAGAAACCGAAATGGAAAACCGAACAGCCCCAACGTGCCCTGTTTTCGGGCTCGATCGACAGTGTGAAGACAGTATCAAGCCTTTTTGATGTACCTCCGTTTTAAGTGACCCTACTGTGAGTAAACCTACCAAGTAGGGTCTGCCATCATATCTATCTCTACCTGCTCAATGCCCTTGGGTACAGGCGTAAGGCAGGCCAGCACGCTCTCTTCAGAGCCCGTCATTTCGACTTCGCAAGCATGGCACGATCCCATCAGGCACCCGGTAGAAATGTGAACCCCGGCGCGAGCCGCAACGGTCAGCAGTGGTTCACCGGGCTCAGCTTGGATGGTGACATTGTCGGGTAAGAAGCGAACGCTAACGGTCATGGATGACACCGTTTGAGATGAATTTTGAGGCTTTTGGCAGATCTTTTGGCGTTACGCTCTTAGCATGGCGACTAAGGTCGTGTGCGCATCCGCCGCATCTTTGAGTTCATGATCAAAGGTCACACGAACGGGTAAGGTTTCTCCTTCTACTTCCGCCGATAGGTCCATGCCTTTAGGATCGATTGCAACTAGGGTAGCAGCGGTGGCAGCAGTCTGATTACCGTAGCGCTGGGCGTAGGTGAGTACGGCGGGCGCGTGGTCTCTGTTCATGTGTTTGCAGATGCGATCGCTGACTTTGCTATCAATCGACTCAGCTTTTTTCTCAGACATCGTAAATCACTTCCCTCTTGGGTTCTCTGGTCTTATAGTGAGCGTGGAAACCAGTTATCAGCGCATCAAGCCATCCCTATGAGGTCGCCAACGCTTCCGATTTGCTTGTTTCTAGCTTAGATGATACGTCACTTTTTATGACCGTTCGTACTCAGTCATTACTCTTGTCCCCTTTTCCCTTTTCCTCTTTGGTAGCCTCGTCTCTTTCTGCTCAACCGACTCCCGAACATCCTTGGGCTGCGGGACATATCTTTGAAAGTCCGGGCGCACATCTTACCTACAGAGTCATTGGCCCTTGTTGCCGTCTGTATGATCGCGACCAGCTGCCCTGGCCCTGCTGTCGAATTCAGTGGCGTAGCAAAGAGCCTAGCTGGCGCAGAATTGGTCGCAGGTTCACGGTGGATCTTTCTACCCGCAAGCATCCTTCTTACTGTGTGGAAATTGTGGGTCAAAGCTACCGCAGTGAGCCTATTGTGATGACGCTCTACACGGATAAGTTTTCATCTGAGCAGCAGGAATGGTGGCACACCAAGCGCTTGCCGTCAGAGCCCGAGACCACTAGGCCGTCTGCGTAAGGAAATTTTGGGGTTACTCTGTTCGCCGTTTACTTTATTCGCCGTATATATCGTCGATTTGTTCTGGCACCGCGACGTTGCAGCCACGGCGGTATTCGAGTCCGGCCCAGGTAATGACTCCGCATAGGCTGGCTTGAGAGAAGTCAGCATCGAAGAAAAGAGTGTCTCTTAAGTCAGAGCCGTTGAGAATGGTGCTCACTAAGACCGGATCATCGATGTAGGACTCTCGTAGGTCGGCTTGAATGATCGAGGTGCCGGTCAAATCGGTGTGGTCAAAGATGGCGTAGCGTAGATCCGAGCCATCTAAAAACGCACCGCGAAGGCTGGCGTAACCCAAGTTGACATCAATTAAGTTTGCGTTTTGCAGCTGGGCACCGTCCAAATTGGCATAGTAAAAGTTGGCGCCCTCTAGGTCCGCGCCCACTAGATTAGCGCCGGAAAGATCGAGCCTTCTAAGGTCGGCTTCATGGAGGTCGCAACCTGGGCACTCATTGGTTTCTATCAATTGCTGAATGGCGGCTTCGCTGGCTGCTTGAGCCCCTTGACCCATGAGTGCGAGCCCGCTGAGAACTGTGCCGACTACGAAAGCGACCCTGTGATGATCGCGCTTACGAATTAAATCCATTATTCCTATATACATGAAACAGAGCGACTTCCACGGCTTTTCCTTATGGTGTCACCACACCTAGGAACGTGGCAAGCGACCTCTGGTGAATTATCTATAAACTGCCCAAACAAAACTGGTGTAGTTTAGCCCCCCTACCCTCAACATACATTGGCGACTCTTGCAGTCCTGACATAAAACGCTACTCACACAGTTGTTTTACGCACCGATTGAATTTTGTTTTAAGGTGATTTAACTAATTTCACGGGTATTCTTTGAACTAGTTGAATCAACAAAAATCAAAATATTAGCTAGATATACATAAGGCTAATTCTTGGGAACCTCTTCCCTTTGTCAGGTGCGCAACGCAGACGCTGTCGCCAATCATGTGAAATCTACTATAAGGACATGCAGAAGATGAAATCATTTCGCCTCACTATCGCCGCATTGGCTACCGCTGCGATCGCAACGACCGCTGGCAATCTCCCTTCCGCCTTTGCCCAGATGGATACGATGCCTGAGCCGGCTCCCACTGAGCTCCCAGCCGATTCTCCAATCGAAGTTCAGACCGATGCTTCTGCAACCTTCGGCATGAACGAGACTGACCAAACGCCTTTCATCATGGTGGCTCAGCCAACCAGTCGCCTCGGTGGTAAGCAGCGCTACGGTTTGATGATTATTGAGCAAAAGCGCGAAGAGCCTCTGTGCTATAGCACGACCGGTTCTAGCCCAACGCAGGTAAATATCTTACTGCTCAACTTCGACTTCTCTGGTATCTGCGGCAAGAGCACCGATACTAATGGCTACATTATTCGGGCCGGGGGTGAAGATCTAAAGTTTGACCCGGTCGTTGAAAACGAAGACGGCGTCTTGGTTCTGTACGCTAAGCCCCGTCGTTCTGCTGGCAGCAACGCTGAAAAGTTTATCATTGGCCAAACAGACGGCATCGCCGCTAACGGTTTTACCCAGATCTTCATGAAGCCCGGCTGGCGTCTTGCCCGCCAAACGTTCAATGACTCGGTTACCGGTCGTACTTACATCGCTAACGATATGACGGTCGCTCAGCTTAGCGGTCAAGACGTTGCAATCGAGCCCGGCGGTGGCGATCAGTCTGGTGGTGGTGTAGTTACACCTCCTCCTAGCGGCGCAGCCAGCTTCCCCGATGTCACTGGCGATACCTACGCTAACGAAATCAACCGGGCCGTACAGCTGGGCTTCATCTCCGGCTTTGCTGAAGACAATACTTTCCGCCCGCGTGCTTCCCTCACCCGTGAGCAGCTCGTTTCTATCGCGGTAGAAGGCCTAGGTGTAGCGCCTGCTAGTGCCGTTGGCGCCAATCCTTTTCCTGATGTTCCCGCTAGTCGCTGGAGTGCAGCCAAAATTAAAACGGCACAGGACTTGGGCATCGTTAGCGGATACGGCGATGGTTCTTTCCGTCCTACTGCTGAAGTGACTCGCGCTGAGCTGATTGCAATCATGCGTCGGGCCGCTGAGTACAAGAACGGGACGACCACTTTGGTTGCCAATCAGCCGGTTGACACCTTTAGCGATACCAATGGCCACTGGGCGAATGACGTAATCTCGAACCTCTCTGGCTTCTGTGGTGTAGCGTCTCCGCTGAATGAAACGGGCACTGCGTTCTACCCTAACCAGGCTGCTCAGCGTAACTATGCGGCAGCCGCGATGGTGCGCTTGCTCGACTGCACGCAGACGACTGCTGCACAGTAGGTTTCGTCGGCGCTCAATTGAGCGCCCTCATTTGTTTTTTCGTGAAAGTAAGTAGCTCAATTAAAGCCTCGAGAGCCCATTGGGCTCTCGAGGCTTTTTCTTGTTCAATACTTGTTTATTTGGTACCGCGTAGGATGCCGTATCGGATCAGGCCCCGATCGAATCCGGTGGTCATGAGTGCGATCGCTGCCGTCCCGCGAATCGTTTCCATACCCGCTTCAAAAATCCCAGCCACCACATTCAAATCCATTGCTGAGCGCACCACGTCCTGCCAAAAGAATTCCACCTGCCGTGACCAGTCCGCCATCGTAACATCTGCAAAGCCCACCGTGTCAGCTAGCTCGCCGTAGGCATTTAACGAAATCACGTAGGGTAGATGGTAGAGGTCGTATAGCAAATCCAAATGCTTTTGCTCACCCGTTGTCAGCAGTCCTGCTAGCGTGTCAGTTGGGCGGTGGCACCAGGTTGCCATCAAAAACGTGCCGCCTGGTTTGAGTACTCGGTAGCACTCCCGCAAAAAGCCCTCTTTGTCTGGCATGTGCTCTCCGCTCTCCATCGACCACACAAAGTCAAACGAGTTGTCGGCAAAAGGCGTAGACAAGGCATTTGTGACCTGAAACTGAACGGCTGGCTCGTGGACATCGCCAAAATTCTCCCAGGCTTGCAAAGCAACGCCCTGTTCAGCAGCTCGCTCACCGGCTCTTTGTGCCTGTACTGGGCTCAGCGTAATTCCAACGGCCTGGGCATCAAATTTTTGAGCGAGGTAAATTGTGCTGCCCCCAATGCCGCAGCCCACGTCCAAAATCGTGTGGGCCGAAGAGACCTCTGCCCAGTTCAGCAGCTCTTCCATCAGGTCAATCTGGGCCTGCCGTCGATCTTTGCGGTGCTGACCATCGTGGCCATAGTAGCCGTGGTGCATGTGCTCACCCCAGGTGCGTTCCCACAGTGGCGAAGAGGTGTCATAAAACTGCTGAATTTTTTGGGCGAGCGGGGTAGTCGCAGTCATAGTGGTTCGTTCTGCTAGATGAGGGGCAAAAGAAGGTAAGGGATATATTTTAGCGGCCCAGAATCTATTGCAGTTGCTGCGCGCACAATTTCTGTGAAAAGGCAGTTGGCACATCACCACCCATAGTGAAAGGATGATATTGATATTCTTGAATACCTGCTTCACGTGACTTGGCGCCGAGTCGCCACCCTACAACATGATGACTGTCCCTCGAACCATTTGCATTGGCTTTCTTGCCCTCATTGTGGTGGGGACGGGGTTACTGATGCTGCCATTCGCGACGGTGAGCGGTGAGTGGAATAATCCGCTGGTTGCTTTGTTTACCGCAACGTCAGCTGTGTGTGTGACTGGCCTGATTGTGGTGGATACAGGGAGCTACTTTTCTTCTTTTGGTCAGGGTGTTGTGCTGACGCTGATTCAGCTGGGTGGGCTGGGCTATATGACGGCGACTACGCTGCTACTGCTGTTGATTGGCCGCAAGCTCTGCCTCAAAGACCGACTGGCTATTCAGCAGGCGATGGATACGAGCGAGCTGGCGAATGTGAACGCGCTGCTGGTGTCTATTATTTCGATGACATTTATTTTTGAGCTGACGGGTGCGTTTTGTTTGATGCCGACGTTCGTGCCTGAATTTGGCACGGGGCGAGCCCTCTGGCTATCCATTTTTCACAGCATTAGTGCCTTTAATAATGCTGGCTTTAGCCTGTTTTCTGACAGTTTGGTGGGCTATGCCGAAAATGCTTGGCCAATGGCGGTGATATCGGCGCTGATTATTATTGGCGGCATTGGCTATCAGGTGATTATGGAGGCGTTTATGTGGGCTAAAAATCGGCTCTCTCGCAATAAAGAGCGCGGTGTATTTTCGCTCCACTTTAAAATTGTGACCAGTACAACGCTGATTTTGCTGGTGCTAGGTACGGTGGCTTTTCTGCTGATTGAGTACGACAACCCTGGCACGCTAGCAGGGAAGAGCTTTGGTTCTAAGGCCTTGCTGGCTGGGTTTCAGTCGGTGGTGATGCGGACAGCGGGCTTTAATTCGATTGATATTGGCGCGATGGAGACCAGTGCGCTTTTTGTGGCGATCGCACTCATGTTTGTTGGCGCTAGCCCTGGCAGTACGGGCGGCGGCATCAAAACCACCACCGTTCGCATTTTGCTCATGAGCACCAAAGCCGCCCTCCAAGGCAAAGAAGTCGTGAACTGCTACCAGCGCCAAATCCCCGTTTCCCGCATCCTCAAGGCCCTTTCAGTGGTGGTGGCTTCAGCGATTAGCGTCGTCATTATCACCACATTGCTTTCTCTAAGCGATCCAGGTATCAAGTTTATTGAGCTTTTGTTCGAGTCAGTCTCGGCGTTTGCCACCGTGGGCTTATCGACTGGCATCACAGCCAAGCTTTCTGTCTGGGGCCAGCTGTTTATTATTGCCACCATGTACATTGGCCGCGTCGGCATTTTGCTGCTGATGTCTGCGCTGTTGGGCAACCCTAGCCCCAGCGTGATTCGCTACCCCGAAGAAGATTTACTGACAGGCTGATCCACCGGCAGCCGCTGCCAAAACACCTGTATTGACACAACCCTGTGCTCAGGTTTTTGCGCTTCAGACAAAAAGCAAGGCCACCTCGTCTGAGATGGCCTTGCTTTTCGGTATCAGATAATTGGCTTTTTGCTAAGCGCTCTAGCCTTCAGTGGCTAGCTCAGTGCTGCCGCGACGGCGGCCACCTGTGAGGCTATTGAAGAGCATGACGCCAATGGCTTTCACCAGGTTGCCTTCTAGCTCTTTGAACAGCTCCATGTTGATGCCAAACGCGTCGTTGGCTTCTTCTACAATGGCGTCTGCGGTAGCATCGTCTACAGGGGCTTCTCCGAGGGACGCTCTGTAGTTATCCTTAAAGGCTTTCTCATCTTCAATGGTTGGAAACTCATAAAAAGCAACGCCATCGCTGCCAGACAAGTTCATAGCTCGCTGAGAAATCGTCTTGAGGATTTGACCGCCGGAGAGGTCTCCCAGGTAGCGAGTGTAGGAGTGGCCAACAAGTAGCTCAGGCTTCGTTGCTGAAATCTCACGGATACGCTCGACGTAGCGCTTACCGCCCTTGGTTAGAACGATTTCATCGCGCCAGTTAGGGCCATAGTAAAAGGCCAAATCTTCCTCTAGGCTCTGCTTACGGTTGAGTTCAGGGAAGTAAATCTTAGAGACAATCGGATGGTCTTTGTGCTTCTCTAGTTCTTCTTCCATAGCGCAATAGATGAAGTAAAAGTTACCGACAAGCTTACGGTAAGACTTCTTTTCCACCACACCACGCAGGAAGCATCGAACAAATCCGACGTTCTCGGCCATAGTGTGAGCTTTTTTAGTGCCCTCACGGAGCTGGGTCGCTAAATTGTTGCTCATGAGTGTTAATTCAAGTATTGATTAGTTTAAAGCTTAGAATGAGCCTCTATCCAAGGAAAGATTTCGCAACATTTTTTCATGCTTGGAAAAAATATAACGCATTCAAAAACCCGCCATCTAAATTTAGATGGCGGGTTTTTACGACCTGTTTGTACCTTTGAGTCGTTTAGATGTCGAGATCGGTCATGTTCAGTCTGGGGCCGTAGGTTTCAATAAACTCGCGGCGAGGAGCCACGCGATCGCCCATCAACACCGTAAAGATCCGATCTGCCTCAGCCGCATCTTCAATCTCTACCCGCTTTAGCGTTCGCGACTCAGGGTTCATGGTGGTATCCCACAGCTGCTGCGGCATCATCTCACCGAGGCCCTTAAAGCGCTGGATGTTGTACTTTGCGTTATCGGGTAGCGCAGCAATCCCATCTTGTAGCTCTTTTTCGCTGTAGCAATAGGTGTGGTTCTTACCCCGCTCTAGCTTGTACAGCGGTGGGCAGGCAATGTAGATGTAGCCCTGATCAACCAGGTCACGCTGATACCGGTAAAAGAAGGTGAGCAGCAGCGTGCGAATGTGCGCGCCGTCTACGTCTGCATCTGTCATGAGGCAAATGCGGTGGTAGCGAAGGCTATCGGGGGCAAAGTCTTCACCCTTGATTCCTAGCCCTAGAGCGGTAATTAGCGACTGGACTTCGTTGTTTTTGTAGATTTTGGAGTCGTCGGTTTTCTCGATGTTGAGAATTTTGCCTCGCAGCGGCAGAATGGCTTGGAAACGGCGATCACGTCCCTGCTTGGCACTACCGCCCGCAGAATCCCCCTCTACGATAAATATTTCTGACTCACTCGGGTCACGAGAGGCACAGTCAGAGAGCTTACCCGGCAGCGTCGAAGACTCTAGCACCGACTTGCGGCGAACCAAATCACGTGCTTTCTTCGCGGCTTCGGCTGCGTTAAATGCCTGAATCGCTTTTTCCAAAATGGCATCGGCCACATTGGGATTGAAGTCTAAATACTCAGAGAGCGCTTCGCCCACCAAAGAATCTACAATGCCACGAACTTCAGTATTGCCCAGCTTTGTTTTGGTCTGGCCTTCAAATTCTGGTTCAGGCACCTTCACTGACACTACAGCAGTCAACCCTTCTCGAATGTTCTCTCCAGCCATGTTCGACTCGCCGTCTTTGCGCTTTTTGCGCTTGCGGGCGATCACATTCATGGTGCGAGTGAGAACGGCTTTTAGACCTTCTAGGTGCGTACCGCCATCCACTGTGCGGATGTTGTTAGCAAAGCCCATGAGGTTGTCAGAGAACGCATCGCCGCACCATTGCAAAGCGGCTTCTACCTGGACGCCGTTTTTGTCGGCGTTTACATAGATAACGTCGGGGTGGAGGGGCTCTTTTCCGTTGTTAATGTACTCAACATATTCTTTGATACCGCCTTCGTAGCAGTAGTGAGACACCCTGGGTTCGTCTGCTTTTAGCAGCTCCAGACGGTAGTCTGTGAAGGTAATATCTACGCCTGCGTTGAGGTAGGCAAGTTCTTTTAGGCGCCTAGCTAGTGTGTCGTAGTCAAATTCAGTGGTGTTGGTAAAGATAGTGGCGTCGGGTTTAAATACGACCTGAGTGCCTGTTTTGCTGTCGCCTTTCTGCGTTTTGAGGTCCCCGATCGCGTTACCCCGCTCGAACCGCTGCGTATGGATTTTGCCTTCACGCCGTACGGTTACTTCGACCCACTCGGAGAGAGCATTAACCACCGAAATACCAACACCGTGTAGGCCCCCTGAGACTTTGTAGCCGCTGTCTCCGCCAAATTTACCGCCCGCATGAAGAACGGTCATGACCGTTTCTAGGGCTGATTTGCCTGTGGTGGGGTGGATGTCGGTGGGGATACCTCGACCATCATCGGTTACGGTTACTGACCCATCTATATTTAAGGCGGCTGTGATGTATTGACAGTGACCGGCTAGCGCTTCATCTACAGAGTTGTCGATGACTTCGTACACCAGGTGGTGCAATCCCCTAGGGCCGGTGCTGCCGATGTACATTCCTGGCCGTTTGCGTACAGGCTCAAGTCCTTCTAGTACCTGAATTTGCTGAGCGCCGTAGTTATTCGCCATGCATTTTTCTCCTGAAGTCAATAGTGGCTGATCGCCTGATGGGTTCCCTAAGTCTTAGTTTGTAAAGACTGTTGAGGGTTTGCTGTGGAGGCTGTCAAACAGCCCTCTGTTATAGGGTTTCTAGTCAGGTTCTCGTTAAGACCACTCTTCTCTAGTGTTTAAGGGGTTAGTGTCTTGTAGATGTCAGACTAAGTTTTGTAGATTTTGAATCTTGTCGGTTGGGTGGGGTGTAAAAATCCTTTTGCGCTACTCTAGTTTTTCCTTGAATTTGAGGTTGCCTCAAAATCCAGTTGTTTGAAGACGGTTTCTAAAATCCGATTTAAGCCGACAAAATAACGTCAAAATGACAATCTGTCTACGGATTCTAGCACAAAGGCGTTAAAAGCGATTTTAGAGCTGTCTCAGCCCGATTCTAAAACGAGGCTCATAGTCCCGTTTTTACCCCCCTTCTCTGAATTCCTTTTTATACCGCGTTAAATAAGTTCTTTTGTACTATCAAAAACCTGCTTTGATTATAGTCGTGGGTCCGACGGCTTCGGGTAAGTCGGGGCTGGCGATGGCCTTAGCAGAGCAGGCTTCGGCAGCCAGTGAATCCGGTTCGGGAACGCGTTCATCAGCAATGGCGATTCTGAGTGCGGATTCGCGGCAGGTTTATCGCGAGTTCGATATTGGCACTGCGAAGCCGTCGCTGGCCGATCAGCTGCGAGTGCCTCACTTTTTGGTCGATATTTGTGACCCGACAGAAACGTTGACGGTTGCAGATTATCAGCAGCGAGCTCAGGGCGTGATTGCCGCGATGCATGAGCGCGGCGCCCAGCTGCCGGTGTTGGTCGGCGGAACAGGGCTGTATGTAAATGCAATCGCCAAAGGCCTAAAAATTCCACGAGTGCCACCCCATCCGGCGCTACGCACCCAGCTCACTCATCTCGGTCAGCCGTTTTGCTATCAGCTCCTGCAGCAAGTGGATGTAGCGGCGACTCATCGCATTCACCCGAACGATCACGTCCGAACGCTACGAGCGCTGGAGGTTTTTTACGTGACGGGCCGCAGTATTTCGAGTCAACAAGGCGAAGACCCGCCGGACTATCCGATCCTATATATGGGGTTGGCCTGTGATGTGGATGTATTGCGATCTCGAATTACCACGCGTACCCATCAGATGATGGAAGCTGGCTTCGTGGCAGAAGTTGCGGGCCTGATCGAAAAATACGGCTCAGACCTGCCGCTACTCAAAACGTTGGGTTACGCAGAGATGATGCAGCATCTCGCGGGAGAGATTTTGTTGGATAAAGCGATTGAACTCACCGTGCAGCACACGTGTCAGTTTGCAAAGCGCCAGCGCACCTGGTTTCAGAAAGAACCTCGCATCGAATGGTTTGCCGCCGATGCGCCAGATCTAAAAGATCAGGTGTTCAATCGGGTCCAAGAATTTATAGCTGAACTGAATTAGGCTCAAATTGATTGACCGAGCGCTACAGCTCTTCAGTTTCTAGCTTCGGAATTACGACTTCTGGAATCACCACAGACTCCTGTCGCTTCAGCGGTTCTAGCTCTTCATTTCTAGCTGGGACGAGTTCCTTCTGGCGCTCTTCCGTCTGCTGCCTTTCTTCTAGTTTCAGCGGCAGTCGCATCGGCTCTTGTGTCTTAGCTTTCTTCGTCTTCGGCAGGCTGCGTTCCAAATCGCCCAGTGGTCTTGGAATCACCATGACAGAGTTGAGTTCACCGATACGTTCGGCTTCTGTCATGCCCGCTTCAACTGCGATCGCCACATTAGAGAGCGACCCCTGAATAATAATCGTACAGAGCCCTTCCCCAATCGTTTCGTGAGAGAGCAGCGTAATCTCTGCCGACTTCGTCATCGCGTCTGCCGCGCCCACCATCGCCGGAAATCCTCGCGTTTCGAGCAAACCGATGGCACTGCCGCCCATCATTTCGCCTGCGCCTTCCAAATCTTCCATCCGTGCGGTGATGGGTAGCACTGCCTCCAGGTTGGCGGGTGGTCGAGGAATTAGCGTAGCCGACACAAACTGCCCAAACTGCCGAGCGGTTTGCTCGCCTGCATGAACCGCCATTCGCACATCAGCGACGCCACCGCGCACAATGGCCGTACAGTGACCGCCACCCGTTTTCTCATAGCCAACCAAATACACATTGGATGACTTCATCATGGCGTCGGCGGTGCCGATAATGGCCGGAAAGCTGGTGGTAGAAACAAGCCCTAGCGCTGTATCGCGTAGCCAATTTCGTCTTTTGGCCTTCATTCGGGCCGCTTGATTGGGGCGAGTTGGCGTTGCATCTGAGTGCATAAGGAGCCTCTAAAGTGGCTAGCTACAATGGCTAGCTGCCGCGATCGCCTCTCCTTTTTTCGACGGCGCTACAGAGCCTGTCGATTAGGAAACAGCGTTGAAAGTAACTGGCTTACTTGGTCTTTGCCATAAACTCGTTGGTTTCCAGGAACGCTTAAGGCTGAGCTGTTAGAGGCTGCGCCGTTAGTTGAACCGTTGTTGACGGAACCGTTGTCTATTGAACCGTGAGTAGAGGCCTGTCCATAGTTGCTATAGCCATTGTTCAATTGTACGCCATTGGTTTGAACTGACGGGTCTATGTACTGACCGTTCTGATCGCTCAAATCAGGGATTGCTATTGGCTTTGGTCCCGGCGGCGGTGGTTCTACATAAGTGTTTACAAAACTATCGGATTGTTGGGGAACCGTTACCTGCGGAGGTGCTCCGCTAGACGCTGCACCTGAGTAGGTAAACCCAGCAGGATTTGGCAGATAGCTACCCGAGGTGAAGCCGCTATTTGATGTGTTTCCGTTGGTTGCCGCGCCGTTTTGTGAATAGCCATTCTGTGGATAGCTATCAGTAGATTGGAAAGAAGTGGATTGGGAAGCAGGTTGATAAGAACTAGGCTGAGGGCTTGAAGCTGTTTTGGTAAGCGCCGTACTGACCAAAGTGCTGGGCGGCACGATGGCGCTTGTTTCTATTTGTGGGTCTATTACCGTGCTGCCAGGACTGATACAGGCCTCAGCGCCAATCGTTCCACTGCCTACAATAAGCACGTTTGCCCCTAGATTAGCTCGCTCGCCAATGGTGAGCACACCCCGACGGGACTGAATACAAACGCCACCTGCAAGGCAAGCCCCTGCGGCAATCACAATGCGACTGCCAGCAGAGGCTTGAAGCACCACACCCGGTGCGATCGCTGCCCCATCAGAAACCGTCACATCGCCCATCACGCAGTAGTGTGACTGACTCACGAGGCGAGGTGGCCGATTAGCAGACAGGGATGACGGTTGCATATGACGGTTGCTGCGTGCAGAACGCGACTATGGGCGTTGAATAGTGGCTTCTAGAACACGGCGCTTGGCCTGTGTGTCTGTACCAATGAGTCGAACGTACTCGCCCTGATGCTGGGCAAGCTGCTTCCCGAGTTCAGAAATCGCTTCAGCTGGGCGACGAGAGGTAATCGCACTCCCTGTTTTCCAAATACCGCTGCGATAGCGGCGCTTGTCTGCATACTCCAGCGAAATTTTGTGCCCTTGGTTGACCAGCTGAGTCACCTGGTCTAGAACCGCTGATTCCATGCCGCCGTTACTGCCAGACTGATTTCCCTGACCGTTGCTGTTGTAACCGCCTGACTGGCCGTAGCTACTAGGCTGTCCACGAAACGCTGGGTCATCGTAGTGCGGTGGATTGGCGTTGATGGGGTCGCGGCTGCCGGAACCACTGCCCTGAGAAGGCTTTTGCCCTGGACGCTGAATGGTGAGTTCAGCCACCCGCTTCTTGGCATTAGGGTCCACGCCAATTAGCCGAACGTAGTCGTTGCTGTGCTGCGCCAGCTGCTGGCCCAGCTCAGAAATGGCTTCAGCCGGACGGCGAGCACTAACGGTCGGTCCTGTTTTCCAAATGCCGCTGCGGTAGCGACGTTTGTCAGCAAATTCGAGAGAGATTTTGAGACCTTGATTTACCAGCTGTGTAACTTGATTTAAGACTGCCGCATCGAGCCCGCCAGATTGTCCACCGCTCGACTGGCCACGGAAGGCCGGATCGTCGTAATTGGGTGAGTTAGAATTAATCGGGCCGCGAGCCGCTGCTCTGCCGTTAGTCGAAACGCCGTTGTTTTGAGACTGGCCGTTGCTGTTGCTTTGTCCAGGCTTTTGCACCGTGGTCGAAGCGCCTCGTGTTTTCTGCTGCGAGTTTACGCCAAAGATGCGGACGTACTTATCGGCGTTCTGGCTGAGGAAGTTCTGTAGCTGACTGATTGCCCCAGACTCGCTGCTGGCATTGATGGAAGGCGCAGTCTGCCAAATACCACTGCGATAGCGTCGCTTATCTGCACATTCAATGCCGACAGCGTTGCCGCCTCGGATGATTTGACTGACGGCCTGAGCGACTTCATCGCCAATGCTGCCGCTACTCGGCGCTTGGCTTTGGCTGTATCCACCTGACGACTGAGCAGAACTTGAACTGCCGGTACTCTTCACCGCGCGAGCAGAGATTTCGACCGGCTTCCCATCGGCTCTTTGAATCGTAGTAGTAGCCGTGCGACTCTTTGACTTGGCATTGATGCCGAACATACGGATGTACTCGCCGCTGTGCTCCGCAAGGCAGTGCTCAAGCTTGGCGAACACTTCTCGTTCGCTGCGCGTTTCAATTGGAGAGCAAACTTTCCACACGTTGCTGCGGTAGTGGCGTGGACCGGCGTGCTCAGTTCCAATCTGGTAGCCCGCGTTCAGCAGATTACGAACTTCTTGTGCAACGCCTGACTCCAGTCCGCCGCTGCTTTGATGGGACTGTGAGTTTCCAGCGGCTGAACTGCCGTACTGACTGCCGCCGGATGTAGAGGCTTCCACAGGCTTATCTCCGGGACGCTGAACAGTCACCATACCCATGCGCTGCTTAGCCTTGGTGTCAATACCAAACATGCGAACATACTCGCCGCTGTGCTCAGCGAGGCATCTTTCTAGGGCTTCAAATACGGCCTGCTCTCGCGTGTCTTTAATCGGTGTACAGGTTTCCCATACGCCGCTGCGATAGCGTCGCTTGTCGGCATGTTCCATCCCGATACGATATCCCTGGCTTAAGTGCTGGCGGACCTGCTGGACGATTTCAGGCGAGAGTCTTTTGGCTTGCATATTGGCTCCTTCAGTGGCGTGTGGGAATTGGTTAGAATTTCGACCAGCGCGACTGGCCTCGGATGACTGGCTTGATGAGTGTCTAGATGACTGTCTGGATGACTGCTGATGGAATGACTGCTGATCGAATGACTGTTGCTGTGGAGGACTGTTAGCGGCATGGCTGCTGGCAGAGTTGTTGGTAGACCCATAGGCAGAAACTAACCGACCTCTAGAAGCAGTAGAAGCAGGTGAACTTCTAGAGAGCGCTGCACTTCCCACGATTTCTTGGGCGAACTCTAGATCTTCGGGACGAACCTGAGGGAGCTGATCGGCCTGGTGCTGGGAGTTGATGACCGCGCCAGAAGGCACGCATCGCCCCGGCGGAATCTCAACGTCTTGCACTAGAGCGTGCATCATGACGACGCAGCCGTCACCGAGTCTGGCGTTAAAGATAGTGGAGCGAAAACCGATAAAACAGTCCTTGCCAATAAAAGCAGGACTGTGAATGAGGGCTTTATGAGCGGCGACAGTGCGATCACTTACATAAACAGAGCAAGTTTGGTTGCCAGACGGCCCCATCACCTGAGCACCCGCCACCGCTTCGACAATGACGCCCGGTAGTAAGCTGCAATCTTCACCGATTAGAACGGATGCGCCTTGCTCAGCCGTGACAGCTGTTCCAGGAGCAACTCTCGTATGTGGCTTGATTTGGACGTTCCCTTCTATCAAAGAAAACTCATGGACCTCTGCCGAGGCGTCAACCTGCGGACTGGCCAACAGATGGAGCCTGTGTGTGCCAGCAGTCGCGCCACTATCTGCGCTACTCACTCTGCTACTGACCCTGGCGTTAGCTGGACGATGGGCTACCATTGAACCTTTTGCCTATCTGCGAACGGCTTTGCCTGCACGTATCTCACTTGTTGCTCTTGTAAGCTTTACTCTTCTGAGTCCTTGTCTAAAGGGCTCCCTATCTAAAGTCTTCTCTTTTGTCATAGAGCAGACCCGAATCTAGGCTGACAGTATCGATAATCGCGATAATGGCTGCATCTACAGGCTTGTCTTGATAGCGCTGCTGTTGCCTAGCGCTGCTGCCACGACTGACCAATACCCACTCACCCACACCTGCACCGACCACATCGGCGGCTACTTCATACTCGCTTTGGAGGTCACCTGCTTCATCAATCAACTGAATGAGCAGCAGCTTAACCCCCATCAAGCTCTCATCTTTAACGGTACTCACGACCGTTCCTCGAACTTTTGCTAAGCGCATAGAGCGTGTTTATCTCTATCTATTTATCAAAAGGCTCTATCTGCCGTAGGGACGAATGCCGCTAACGCTCTCACGGAACTGCTCAACTGCTTCGGTGTATCGAATAGGCAGTACGAACTCCAAGTTCTCGTGGGGACGCGCGATGATGTGAGTAGATAGCACTTGACCACCGTTTACACGCTTAACGTTCTCTACGCCTGCTGCGACAGAGGCCTGTACTTCAGAGACGTCTCCGCGAACAATCACGGTTACTCGACCGCTACCAATTTTTTCATAGCCAACTAGCGTGACGCGAGCAGCCTTTACCATTGCATCAGCTGCTTCAACCACTGCGGGGAAACCTAATGTTTCCACCATTCCTACTGCAATTGCCATAGTCTTTTCCTAAAAACCTAATAGTCAAACAACACAACAGATCGTAAATTATCGGTAGCTAAAGCCCACCGTCATTACAGACCTTGATAAACCTGGTTCAAAAATAAACCTGATCCAAACTCTGAGACTCAGCGCTGAAAGCCTTGTGTTCCAGCGCTGCCTTCATCGTCAAAAGCTCGCCTAAGAGCGGAACTGCTCCACTGCTTCGGTGTAGCGAATAGGCAGTACGAACTCTAAGTTCTCGTGAGGGCGCGCGATGATGTGAGTGGAAAGCACTTCGCCGCCGTTCACCCGCTTTACGGACTCAACACCCGCAGAGACGGAAGCCTGTACTTCAGAAACGTCACCACGAACGATAACGGTTACTCGGCCACTACCGATTTTTTCGTAGCCAACTAGCGTGACGCGAGCGGCTTTTACCATGGCATCAGCTGCTTCAACCACTGCGGGGAAGCCCTTTGTCTCAATCATTCCAACAGCGATAGGCATTAATCGAAATCTCCTAAATAAATCAGCTAATACAGGATGAATTTTTGATAGAAAAACCTTCGCTTACATCACGGAGATTCCA
>JBCBDN010000022.1:0-21149 GCA_038529685.1 Cyanobacteria bacterium J06598_1
CTTTTCAAGATGCTCTAGTTCCTCAGGAACGTAGTCCTGCTGTTGGAGCAGGGCTACAATCTTTTTACAACAGCCCCAGTACAGTCTTTCAACCCGAGCGCGTTCAGTCAGCCGTAGATAGTTGAGATTGAACAGGCTAGCGGCTTCTTGTTTGAACTGAACAGCATCAGTAAAAGCCTCTTGGTAGTTCTCGATATTGAGAGTGTTGTACACATCCCAAAGTTCACGAATGAGCTTATGCTCTCCCTCTTGATACGGCTTAGGGTCTTCAGGAATAGCTTCGCTCGTGCCAAGCACATCGAAGATAAGAACAGATTGGTGGGAAGCGATCGCACGTCCACTTTCACTCACCAGCGTCGGCATTGGAATATCTCTAGCGACACAAGCATCTTTCACATGAAAAACAACATCATTTGCGTAATTTTGAATGCTGTAGTTTTTGGATCCTTGTGAGCTAGTTTTGGACCCATCGTAATCCACCCCAAGACCACCGCCCACGTCGAGATAGCCCATCGGTGCACCCAAGCTCACCAGCTCCACATAAATCTGGCAAGCTTCTCTCATAGCTTCTTTGATAATGCTGATGGCATTGATTTGCGAGCCAATATGAAAGTGCAGCAGCTGCAAACTATCCAGCATGTCTGCGGCCTTGAGTTTCTCGACGACAGTAATAATCTCAGGAATCGTAAGACCAAATTTGGCCCTGTCACCCGCACTGATACCCCACCGGCCAGAGCCCTTAGCCGCGAGCTTGGCGCGGACGCCTAAATGGGGCTGAATACCGAGGCGCTTTGCAGTAGCGATCGCAACATCCACTTCCTCCACTTGCTCAAGCACAATAATTGGCTTTTGGCCCAGCTTCTGCCCCAGCATTGCAGTTTCCAGGTAAGACTCATCCTTGTAGCCATTACAAATAATCAAAGCGTCTGGTGTATTCAAGCTCGCCAGCGCAATCATCAGCTCTGGCTTAGTTCCAGCCTCTAATCCAAACTGAAACGGTTTACCAAAGCGCACTAGGTCTTCTACGATATGCCGCTGCTGGTTGCACTTGACTGGAAACACACCTTGATAAACACCTTCGTAGCTAAACCGGGCGATCGCCTTAGCAAAGCAAGCGTTGATCCGCCCCAATCGATCTTCTAATATCTCTGAAAACCGAATCAGCAGCGGCAGCTGAAAATCTCGCAGTTTTAAGCCTTCTACCAGCTTCTGCAAATCTAGCGAGCCACCGCGATCGCCCTGAGGAGACACCGTAATGTTGCCCGCCGCATTAATCGAAAAGTAAGGCTCACCCCAACCCTTAATGCGGTAGAGGTCTTCGCTTTCTTCAATCGTCCAAGGCTTAGCAGCCGCGTCCACGCTGATGCCATTACGCTGTACGCCCGTCAAGGGTGCCGAAGCGCGCGGTTCGAGCCGCAAATCAGCAGTATTTAGGCCAGAACCCCCCGAGCCAGCTTCATCCAATTTGGCCTTTAGTTCAGACTTAGCACCAGCAGATGATTGGGTTAGGCTCACGATAGTAGGACTCTCCGTTCGGCATATATGCCAACTATGGTATCTCGCATTCGACGCGAGAAGATAGCATTTGCACGGACGCGAAAACACTCAGTTGTGCGTATAGGCAAAGGCTAAGTGCTCAAGGCACAATCTAGATCACCGCATTCTTACGGAAACATCCTGTAATCTGTATGAATGGTCTATGAACAGCTGATGAACAGGGCGTTCTATCCTGATGAATCTACTTAAAAGCTGTTATTTATGAGTAAGGGTTTCTTATCTGCCGCCATCTTTCTAGCATCAATAACTATCAATGTTTCGACATTGACGGGAACGTTAGAACATAACCAAGCTGAAAAAAGTCGTTAGCGCCACAGAAAAACCCTCTTTAGAGAAAATTTCTTGGGTTGAGGCGATCGCAGCTGTTGTGAATTCTCTATCACTTTCTTCTATCACTATTTTAGGTGCGTCAAGCATGAGATACGACCCTCCGCATACAGTAGATGTATCGGCTGAACCCCTCAGACCCTTCCAGCCTCCTGTCGTTACCCCTGTTGATCCGCGCTCAGCGATCACCCAGTCACTCAGCGTCGATGCTGTTTTACTAGCTTTATCTTTGCTGTTGGGCGTTCTCTTTAGCAGCGCTATCAGCGCAGTAGATGTCAGCGGCATCGAAAATGTCCAAACACTCAAGCCCCCACATTGGTTCATCTTTGGAGCTTGCGCACTGCCTTCGCTGATATGGGTCTTTATCGATGGGCTGAGTGCACTTAGCAACCCAGCGGTTCTCCCCTTTGCCAGATCCAAAGTAGCCATGAAAGCGCTCTACGCCAAACGCTTTCACTGGCTTTTGCTCGGCTTTTATTTCACCGCGATTTTGGTAGCCCTGTGCTGGTCAGCGTTTTCTATGCTGCTAGTCTCCAAGATATTTGTAGCAGCAGTCTTTGCGATCGCACTCTACGCCCTCGGACAAAGTATTCCATCTCGTCGAATGAGCTTCGTCCTTTCAGGCATTTTGTTCGTGGTAGTGCTCGTGACCACCCAAGCTTTCATCGTCCTCAAGCTAGAAGCTGACGCCGAACGCGCTAACCAAGAGGCGCTCGATAGCTTAAAAGCCCCCCCAGAAGAAGTCATTGACGACAGCATTTTTGAATCGCTCGGAGAGTAATCGCACCAGTACTCACTCAGCTACGCGGGCACTAGCTTAGCTGCACCACCACTTGGTCTTGCAGCAAAGTCTCAGTCGTCAGCAGATCTTCGACAGTCATTCGCAAAAAGCGAGCGGCATCGATACTAAACAAAACCCGGATGCGATCGCTGCCTGGAAAACCTAACGGCGTCAGCTTCGCAATCGTACGCGCCCCCTCACGGTCATTCAATGGCATGGCAGGGGGCGCGGCTGTTTCTGCACCGGCCTGACGCATCACCAGCTGATCGCCCTCAAAATACACTTCCGTCCGCGAGGGGGCTGCATCGCCCAGCTCTCCTAGGATCAGCTCAATGCTCGGCTGACTTTCATTAGAGGCACCCAAGAAAACCTCAAAAGGCTTCTCGCTGGGATAGGGCTGACCACGCTGAATGATCGGATGCCAGCTGTGGCAGTTGTTGCGGCGGTCCCAATAGCGAATGCCATAGCTGTGATACAAAAAGTCCTTCACAGTCGTATCGGCAAGCTGTAGGGCGCCTTGAGCTACAGCCTCAAAGGGGCGATCGCCTCGAATTTTATCCACGTCAAAATGGCGGGCCACCCAGCCTTGCACCGCTGGAATCTGAGCGCTACCCCCCACCAGCAAAACAGCGTCAATATCGTCAACCGTAATCTCCTGGCGCTGAGCCTGCTGTAGAACCTGTTCTAGCCGGCTGTCTAAGCGGTCAAAAAAAGCGTGGTCGGTCAAAATTTGCTCGAAGCGATCACGCGTCAACTTCAGCTCATAGCTATCCAGCGTCTCCTCATCAAAATAGGCTTCTACAGCCGCGCTGGTCTTTGAGAGTCCAATCTTCAGCTTCTCAGCCAGCCGAAGCGTAATGGCATTCACAGGCAAATCCTGCGTCTGGGCAAAGTAGTCTACAATCCAGCGGTCAATGTCCGCACCGCCCAAGTTTTCACCCGCCTTAGCCAGCACCCGCACCGTTTTAGGGCCTACATTAGGTGAGGCCTTAGCCGCCGCTTTCTTGCCCCAGCCCAGCAAAAACCCCGTTGGCTTCTGCGCAGATAGCGCGGGCTGAATCAAGGAAAAATCTAGCGTTCCCCCACCAAAATCAACCACCAGCAGCGTCCGCTGATCCGCTCGCAGCTGATAGCCCAAAGCCGCTGCCGTCGGCTCATCGATCAGTCTGACACGATCAATCTCTAGGGATTGGCAAACTTCCTCTAGCCACAAACGGTACGCCTCAAAGCTATCGACTGGCACGGTCAACACCAGCTCATTGAAGTCAGGATCTTGCGCTTTAATCTGGCCGATGACTTGCTGTAGAAAGCAGCCGCCTATTTGCTCAAACGAAGGGATATGGCCATCTAATTCTGGGATAAAGCCCTGAACACTAGTGCCGATGCCGCGCTTAAAGTTACGAAAAAAGCGCGGACTGTTGGCGATATCTAGGCCGCGATCGCGCACCGTCTGTCCAGCAATCGTTTGGGACTGCACGGCGGTCGGCAGCATTTTTTCTACATACAGCAGGCTAGGAATCAACGGTGGATTTCCTTGCTGCTGAGCCGATAGCGCAGGGAAGGAAAGCGTCTCTGGCTGCTGAGTCTCAGGGTTCTGCCGGGTGACTACCGTATTGCTGGTGCCAAAATCAATAGCGTACATAGCGCGAGCGATAGGAAATATGGACAGCAGAAAATGTATTCAGGCTTAGCAGGACTGGCAAGCAACTATGCCGCTGCTAACGTCGTCGCCAGCAAACCGCCGACCCCGCCAACGCACAAACCCAAAAAGCTGATAGACATCACCATGATGACGCTGCGCGAGTAGGGCGATTTTTCCATCAGTTTTGCGCCGGCGATCGCACTCGTAATCGCAGCCGCTATCGTCAACAGCACCGCCAGCAAGACCAGCCCTGCTAAGCCAGCGATCGCAATAAAAAATCTCACATCTTCAAAGCTGTTCTCACTGCCAATGTAGTTTGCCGCCACCGCCAGGCCAACGGCCATCATCAAACCACCTAGGTAAGCCATCAGCCCGCCTCTATCCGTCTTCCCTCCCACTAGCACGGGCCGATTGCACCCCAGCACCAGCAGAGGAATCGCCACAATCGTCACAATCCACACCCAGTAAGGCGCGCTCGGAATCGAAATCAGCAGCCCAATCAGGCCATACACCACAAACAGCAGCCCAATCATTAGCCAAGGTACTGACGAAGGCGCGCGGCGACGTTGAGTAGACGGCTTTCTCGGCTTTCTCGGCGGCGGGGGCGGAGAATTGTTCGATCGAGAAGCGTTAGGGCCAGTGGGTGGCTTGGGTCGAGATCCATTCATTACTATCAACTGAAAGCAAAATTTTGCTCTCGGGGCTTGGCTTACAGCAGTATACCGGGAGGCCCTATCTAATTAGCTTTAATTAGTCCAAATTCCTTAACCGCAGGCATAAAATTCTGATTTTCATGACTAGGGCGACTGAGCTTAATCAGAGCAAACCGCTGTAGCTCTTCGAGCGCGGTCCACTGAGATAGCGTCAGCGGCACTTGCTGCTGCGCAAACTTTTCCACCACCGCTTCAGGGATAGCGTCTATCTGCTGCCACGGGGGCGAGCTTGGCACCTCCAGGGTCTTAGCTGGCACGCCTGTTTGCGACACAATCAGAGCCTGCAAGCGATCGCGATAGGTGTGCGCATCAGCCTCGCTACCACAGGGCCAATCGACCAGCTGCTGCCTTTGAGACTGAGAAAAGTGGTTCCAATGATCTAGCTTTAGCTTTACGCCGCACGTGTCGAGATGGTGCCTTACCACCATCGGGATGCAGCGCAGTGAGCCTACAAAGTCTTGCTCAAAGCCAAAATAGGGAGAGGCCATAGGTAAAAAAGGTTAAGAGAGGCTTATAGTAATAAGGTACGCCACTCTCACCAAGTACTAAAAACTGTTAAGTTTTGCAGTGATATCCCTAGTTAAATTTAGTGATATTTACTACGATGAGGGCACTCGCATACCTGTGATGAGCGGCTTCAGGTTAGGAGCACTAGTTTTGACAGGGCATAGCGACTTGGCCATACCAACCTCGTCTCTTTTAAGGGATTTTCTGGATATATGGAAACGCTTGAGTTTGTGATTTACCCCGATGGCCGAGTGAAAGAAATGGTCACCGGAATTGTGGGGGCCTCTTGCTCAGAGGTAACCGCAGCTATTGAAGCCCAGCTGGGTGAAGTGGTTGCCCATCAGAAGTCTTCCGAATACTACGCGCAGCCTGTTCAGGTTGAGAGCACTAGCCGTACTTATCTACCCACCAACGTGGTTGAAAGCCGCTGGTAGATTTTTCAGTAGATTTTTTCAAGTTTTATACACTGCACACCTAGCCGGATCTTAAAGATGTCCCACTTTAGCCAAATCAAAACCAAGCTTCGCAACCTTTCGTCTTTGCAGCTGGCGCTGAATGACACAGGGATTAGCTGGCAAGCAGGACCTAAAGCGGTTCGTGGTTACCAGGGCAACACCCAAACCGCAGAAGTCGTCATCGAGCAAGACAACGGCTACGATGTCGGCTTTAAGCGCAATGAACAAACAGGTGACTATGAGCTGGTTGCTGACTTGCAGTACTGGCAGCAGTCTCTATCAGTAGAGGGCTTTATTAACAAAGTGACTCAGCGCTACGCCTACCACACCGTTCTTAACGAATCTGCCGGTAACGGATTCCAGGTATCCGAACAGGTTGAGAATGCAGATGGTTCTATTCGCCTGGTGCTTCAGCGTTGGGGTGCATAGAATCTCTTTTTAGTTAAACCCTTCTTAAGCCAGCCTCTTTAGAACGTGCAACGACTAAGCTATTCAACCAGTGGAGGATTTAGAGTCAGGGTCTGTCTGAGATAGGCAACTCGCTCTGAGTCCTCCATTGTTTTAGGAGTAGTGTTTTAGGGGTAGATTATGGCTCATCCAGGTAACGCTCAGCCTATCCAGGTAACGCTCAATAGAGGAAATTCGATGGCTAACGAATCAACACCTGATCGCTCAGGATTAGAGCCCGAACTAGGCGGACAGCTCCGCGCTGCGCAGCAGCGAACAGGGTTAGAGCCCGAGCTAGGTGGACGGCTCCGCCAAGAAGGTGTGTATGTAGACGAGCTAAGATGCGTTGGCTGCACGCACTGCGCCCATGTAGCACGCAACACCTTTTACATTGAGCCAGACTATGGCCGCGCGCGGGTGATTCGTCAGGATGGCGACTCGGAAGACCTGGTTCAAGAAGCAATCGATACCTGCCCGGTGGACTGCATTCACCGATTGGACTACACCGAGCTACGACAGTTGGAGCGCGATCGCATTCATCAAGTCATCCCCGTCGTCGGCTTTCCCGTCGAAAAATCACTCACCGCTGTGCAACGGCGAAGAAAGCGCGCCCAACGAAAGGCATCCAGCTAAGCAAAACTAGAACGGCGAGACTTCAACGCTTCCGTCTTGGCTAAGCACAACTCGAAAAACAAGGTCTGGCGGTTCACCGTCTGTTGTGGAAGACAGCGTAAAAGTCGGCGGTGCGTTGGTAGGAAGAAGGCGATCGCGTTCCACTTGCGATCGATCGTCTAAGCCAATAAAGCTAACCACTTCACCGGACACAGATAGCTGAAGTCGATAGGTTAGTGAGCCTTCAGGGTCAGTCTGCCAGCGTTGCTGAAAGTAGGTTTGCATCCGTCCAATCACGTCAACAGTACTCGCAGACACGGAGGCTTCAGGGATAGCCGATTCAGCCGTAATTCCCTCTGGTGAAAGCAACGGCTCATCGCTATCAGCAGGCGGAACAAATATCCGTGGTGGTCTGGCACGAGCTACTTCAGGTACAGGCGATACAGGCGAAGCAGATTCCGTTTGCGCAGCAGGCGTGTCATCTACTGCGACTTCATTCTCCTCAGCATTACCAGCATCGCTTGCCACTGGTGGTGATGCCGACTCTATACGTGCGCGCGCTGGCCGCGTAGGCAGCGAGAATGAACCCTCAGGAGCTGCCGCCCCCGCGTCTGACTCATCGGTAACAGCTGAACTATCAGCATCTGCATCACTCGGCACTTTCTCACTGTCGTTAATACCCTCGACAGGCCCAGCTTCACCCGTAGATTCGGGCACGGGCGGCGCAGGTTGGGAAGGCGCTGGTGAATCAGCAGGCACAGGCGCAGACGTATTCGGCGGCAAAGCCGTGGCACTTTCTGAACCTCTAGCCGATGGACGAGTGGGGACGGGCGCGTCATTTTCAGGGCGATTGGTTTCAGATTGAGTCGCACTAGTCGCACCCACTTCGGAACGGTCTTCTGCCTGCGGATCTAAACTCTCGGTTGTTTGAGGCGCAGCATCGTTCGGTGCGTTTCCAGCGGCTGAGGACTCTGATTGGCTGTCGGGAACTGCCGACTCAGAGGTGATGCTGACTTCGTTTAGCGTAGGATTTTTCGTGATCAGTGTTGTGGTCAGTCCCACCACAAATATGGCAGCTGCTGCTGAACTGGCCCACATACTCGTATTACGCCTGCGAGGTCTAGCGCTACTAGGACGCGCCCGACGGGCAGCCGCTAAGGACACAACATTAGAGACTGCACTGCTGGGGGCTAACTGAAGGTCTATAGGCAGCGATCGCACCGCCTGCTCACACTCACTCAGCACAGCATTAATGTCGCTGAGCTGCAAAAATCCCAGCGGTTGCTGAAGCCTCAGGCTAGCGGGCGGCTCAGCAGACGACTCAGCTGGCGATGGCGCACTGAGCCTGTTGAGGGTGGCGATCGCTAACACGCTACGTGTCTGCTGCTGAAAGTACTGCGTGATTTCACGAAATGCCGTGCGATCGCCCTCAGCAATCAACACAGGGGCACTCGTTACATCTCCCAAGTCCAGCGGCTGTAGCCACAGCTTAAACGTTAGCTGTTCTACCACGGGCCGATCGGTCCAACGCGAGAGCGCCATTGGCTGACAGGTCACATCGAGCATACAGCTGCCAGCGGTATAGCGTTGAGAAATAGGTTGGGCAGCTGGCGTAGCCATCGTGAGCTTTAGCGAATAAACAGCATGACCTATCAGGCACTACATACCAGAATAGCGACGAATAGCGACTGCGCCGCACCGGTTACCGATATAGCAACACGCCTACGACCTATAGCCGTCATCATCCTCATCTGGATCCACCAAAGGATCAACCAGCGGCCCAGAAGGCGGCACTATCACTCGATAGTCAGCTTCATACACGCCATCCGGACCCATTTCACTAGGCGACTCATCTGAGTCTTCGCCGTATAGGCTCTCACCATAGGTGCGCTTAACCGGAGCATCGTAGGGTGGCTCGCTGTAGTCATCAAAATTTTCCCAGCCCTGATCTAGGCTGTTGTCCCTATTAGCGGCATAACCCTCAGGCGCGTACCCTTCGGAATAATCTGGATTGGCCGCTCCACCTTGGCCGTCACGCCCCTCGCCTTGTGAACGGGTCCACCCGCTAGCGATGTCTTCAGCTAGCCGCCCTGCGTTAGCACCTACGTCCCGGCCAAAGTTGAACAGATTTTTGGCGCCTTCTTCCAAGTTCAGCGCATCGCGACCTTCTACATCCCAGCTGTTGCGCTGTTCGGTCGTTCGCAAATCGCCCCAGTCGTCACCGGGCCTTCTATCTGCGTTTACTGAAGGGGTGTTTTTCTCTGGAGAGTGATCTTTTTTTTTACCGAAGTTTCCAATCACAGACTTCAGGCCCGCCATTGGCTGCTGCACAAAATTACCGTTTGAAGACCTTCCTTGTTCGCCTCTCTGGTTACTTCTCTGGTCACGTCTCTGGCCACTTCCCTGGCTGCTGGTAGCTGAATCACGAGGTTGGAAGTAGCTGTTGGGAGGCTCGGCAAAGTCATCGTTATAGGCAGGCGCGGAACGATAGGCCAAAGATGGACTAGACGAACTACTTTTAGGCGGCGTATCTTGAGGCGGGGTAATGAAAGGGGCTCGGCCCGGAGAAGTCGGTTCTACTTTCTTTGGCTGGGCCTGCGGCTTAGCGTCAGACGGATTGCTAGGCTCACTCACAAAAGCAGAAGAGCTACCGTAGCGACTAGGTGAAGAATCCACTGGTGAAAAATCTGTACTGGGGCCCGAAGGCGGTAGCGTCGTACTGCCCGGACTATCGGGATAGGGAACGCGCCTGCCCATCGGGCGATACTTACTTTCAGGCGGACGCAACAGACCTACAAGCCCGTGCAAAATGAGGGTTATTAGTGCGCCAGCAGCGACCGAAAGCAACAGTAAAAAGCCCAGCGGCATCTCATTAGCGACCGTTTTGCCAAGCACCACCAAGGGCACAGCGCTATCATCAGCCAGGTTTTGAAGCGTCAAAATAGCCAGCGAGGCTACCATCAGCAGCAAGATAATCAGTCGGGGCACGGCTCAAAACCTCCGTCTTTCCATCGGCGTAATGGTACACAGTCTATCGCAAGCTGATCCAAGGCTCTAGCGACGACAAAATCCACTAGGTCATCAATCGTCTGCGGTCGGTGATACCAGGCCGGTACGGCAGGCACAATCCGCACCCCTGATTCGGCCAGCGTTGTCAGGTTGCGCAAATGAATCAGACTCAACGGCGTTTCGCGAGGGACCACTACCAGCGATCGCCCTTCTTTAATCTGTACATCAGCCGCCCGCTCCAGCAAGTCCGAACTCAAGCCAGCAGCAATTTTACCGACCGTGCTCATACTGCAAGGCATAATCACCATTCCCAGAGCCCGATAAGAGCCACTGGCGATACCCGCACCAACATTGCCCCAGGCATGACACGTCAGCTGTCCCAGCTCGCTCACGCCCGCTTGCTCACGCCACCAAATCTGCTGCTGTTCTAGGTTGGTAGGCATCGGCGTGCCGTGCTCCTGCTGCCAGACCTGCTGAGAAGCGCGAGAGGCCACCAGCTCAACCGAGTAGTCAGCCGCGAGGAGATGCTTTAACGCCCGCACCGCGTAGATCATGCCAGAAGCACCGCTAACACCCAGGATTAAAGGCGAGCGCGCCTTACCCTCTAGTTTGCTAACGGGCTTGCTATCAGAAGACAATGAGCTGTCGTTTTTCGAGGAATAAGAAATGATGTTGCTGTTGTTTTGAGAAGAAATTTCTGAGGAGACTTTTGAAGGAGTGGTCACGTTTAAGCTTTACTCTTCCTCACCGCTAGTCTCATCTGCACTCTCACCAGCATCATCTTCAGAAGCTTCACTGCCACCACCTACCGCAACTAAATCGATCTGCTGACGGTAGTAGTCAACGCTTTTAACCTGAACTTCTACCGCGTCACCGAGTCGGTACTGCTGACGGTTCTTGCGGCCTACCAGCTTCTGCTGGCGAGAGCGGTACTCATACCAGTCATCTTTGAGCGAGCTAACGTGCACTAAGCCTTCTACCAGCAGCTCTTCTAGTTCCACAAAGAAACCATAGGACTGAACACCCGTAATCAGGCCCTGGAAAACCTCACCCGTATGCGCCTGCATGAAGGCCGCTTTTTTGAGCCCTTCCAAATCAGATTCAGCATCTTGGGCAATCCGCTCTCGTTCTGTGAGCTTAATGGGTGCGCGTGAGAGCTGCTCTTCAATCTCTTGCTGTACAGAAGGCGGCAGCACAGCCCAGTTAATTTGGCCATGACAGGAGCTGTGACGAAGGTTCACGCGGTCTTTTGACCGAGTGGAGCGGCGATCGCGTCCATGTTCAAACACCGCATGCAGCAGCCTGTGTACCAACAAATCTGCATACCGACGGCCAGGAGAGGCAAAGTGAGTGTAGGCATCGTCTAGCGCCAACCCAAAGTGAGGCCCTGGCTGAGCGCTGTACAAAGCAGGCTTTAGCGTAGCCAACAATAAATAGGTCAGCACTTTTTCAGAGCTCGACTGGGCAAAATGCTCTGTAAAGTTGCGATAGTCAGCGGAATGAATGGCTTCTTCGTCTTCCAGCTGTAGCTCCAAGTCCATGTTGTTCGCCAGCTTAATCAGCTCTTGAACATCGGACAAGTCAGGCGTGCGATGAATCCGATACAGCCCCGGAATCCCCAACTCTTGAATGTGCTTCGCAATTAGCTGATTGGCCAGCAGCATAAACTCCGTCACAATAATTCGAGCAGGCAACGCCGCAGACACCACCATAGCCCCCAGCGACCCCTCATCGTCATACTGAAACTTAGGAGAGAGATACTCAGCGAGCTCTTCAGCCTCCGGCGGAAAAACGTGGTCCGGTAGGTTCAGCTCAAACGAACCACGCTCGTGACGCTTTTGCTTCACCTCTTGCGATAGCTGATATAGGCTATCGATGAGGTCCATTACCGGCTCAAACTCTTCTAGGTCGTCGTGGTCAAAACCCAGTGCTTCTAGCCCGCCGTCTTCTTCTCGCACCAAAATCGCCTGGGCTTGCTCATAGCTCAGCCTATGCTCTACCTGAATTACGCTGGGTTGGATTTCGTACTCCATCACCTGCCCATCGTCATCGAGCGTAATCAGCAGGGAAATCGCTAGCCGGTCTTTGTCAGGCACCAGAGAGCACAGTGCATTTGGAATGGGGGGCGGCAGCATAGGCACCACCTCATCACCCAGATACACCGCACTGCCGCGCCGCCGCGCCTCTCTATCGATGACGTCATTGGGTTTAACGTAGTAGGCCACATCAGAGACATGCACGCCGAGCCTGCGATAGCCATCGTCTGTAATTTCTAGGCTGAGTGCATCATCAATCACTTTGGAGTTCGGGCTATCGATGGTAAGAAACGTTTGGTCTCTCAAGTCGACTCGACCTTTCATGTCGGCTTTGCGGACACGGTTGGGCAACCCTCTAGCCGCAATAAAAACTTCCTCAGAAAAGATGCGCGGCAAATCATGCTTGCAGTACACAATATCGATGTCAGCAGCATCTTCAGCATCACTGCCCAAAACGCTAGCCACTTTACCCTGGGGCGGATACTGGGCAATCGGGTAGCGCGTAATCTCAATATGAACGAGATGATCAGCCGAGTCAGACAAATCTTCTTCGCTTTCAGTAATATCCAGTTCAAAGAGCAGTCGGTCGTCTAGAGGAATCGCCTTGAATTTTGTATCCTCTGCGGCTTCAGCGGCTTCTACCTTTACTTTTGCCAGTACCGAAGCATTGGCTCGCTCCAAAATCAGCTTCACTTCGCCTTCAGGGCTACGGCGACGACTGCCATCTTTAGTGACCTTAACCAGAACGCGATCGCCGTTCCAAGCACTGTTGAGCTGAGACTCACGTACATAAATATCGTCGGCCCCTTCATCGTCTTGAATGGCAAAGCAGAAACCCTTACTAGAGCATCGCAGCTTGCCTTCTACCACATCCTCGTCTTCTAATCTGCGGTACTTCCCACGCGACTTTTCCAAAACATTTGTACGCTCTAGAGCATCCAGCGCAATCTGTAAATCTTGACTCTCCTGAGAGTCGCTACAGTTGAGCTTTTTCTCTAATGTTTTAACGGTAACTAACTTCTCATTGGAGAGGTTGGAGAGAAGTGACGCGATCGAAAATTCCATGTAGCGATGAATCCTTGATTTGAATCTGTAGGGTTCCGGGGAAAAGCGTTAAGTAATCCATGAGGCAAAAGAATGAAAGTCACTCTTACAGACCTCTTATGTTTCCGCAAGAAGTAGATTACTGTCAAATATTTGTTTTAAGTTGGCTTGTTTTAAGCTGACTTGCTCTAGTTGAATTTCACCTAACGCGCCCTTGAGCTTGGTCAAGTCCGCTCGCCTGTAATCACATAAGACACTCGCTTACCCACATTGGTTGCGTGGTCGGCAATTCGCTCCAGAGCGCGAATCACCAACACCATCAAAATGATGGGCTCAACCGATCCATCTATAGGTTGAGCATTGATCAGCTGCTGATAAATCCGATCGTAGTCATCATCAACCACGTCGTCTTTAGCCTTGAGTTCTATACCAGCATCTACGTTCAGTTCAGAGAGCGATCGCAAGCAAAGCGCCACCATAGAACGACAGCGATCCAGCATCGTTTCGATATCACCCATACAGCTGTGAATAGGATAAGGAAACAACTTAATCGCTGAGTTGCCAATGCTTTTGTTGTAGTCTCCAATCCGTTCAAGGTCTCGCACCATTTGCATAAACGCACTTACCAGCCGCAAGTCTTGAGTAACCGGCGCTTCTAAGCTCAGCAAAGTGGTGCAATCTACTTCTATTTGTCGGTAGAGGCTATCGATTTCCTTATCTTGAATAGGAATCTTTTTAGCAGCCTCCAAATCACGATTGCACAGCGCCTCTCTGGCCAACAAGCAAGAGTTTTCAACCAGCGCGCCCATCTTCAAAACGTCTCTTTGAACCCGAGTCAGCCGTCGATGTAAGCCAGGACGACTCAGTGGGAACAGGGCACTCGTTTGCGGAGAATTAACGGGATTAAACTCGGACCTCTCATCATCAGAAGAGCCAGAATCAGAAGTTGGCTGTGCGCGCATAAATCGATCGAGAGGAGGTTGATTGGGCTGGGAAGAAAGGATACTTCTCATAGATTTATCAGTGCTATTAAATGGGTTCTTTAAACGGGGTTTAGGTTTGTGACACCTGTACTTATGAGACCAGAGCTAGTGAGACCAGAGCCTGTAAAGCTTGTACTTATGTGAAATGGGCTAAATTGTGCAGATTGTAAGGCTGTATCAAGCAAATATTGGCCTGTACGCGCCTATCCCTCAAGAAATATCCGCCGCTGGCTACGTAAATACGAGATGTAGTGCTTAATAGCTATCGCTTGACTGTGTAAGTGGTAATATTTGGCCAATTTACTAGAATAAATATAAAAAAAGTATATCTGCTGCCTACATCTAGGACCCTTTTGGTTGGGTTAGGCATCACCACCACAGCTCTCAATTAGCCGCTATTAGCGGCCGGCAGCTTTTATTTGAACTAGCAAGAACCCTCTGCATCAAGTTCATGTGTAACGCTTAGTAACTAAATTCGTCTCATTGTGACCAACTTACGAAAGAATTTAGGGGTATTACCTCGTTGTCAAAAAGGATAGTAATCACGATGGCTTTATCAGACTCTCAAGTTTTTCTAGCGTTGGGTCTAGCGCTTATTCCTGGCTTCTTGGCACTGCGCCTTGCAACTGAACTCTATAAGTAAAAGACGAAAGATAAAGAATAAAAGTGAGACAACACTATTTTCTAGTAGGACTTTTTCTAGTAGGACTGAGGTAGAGGAACCGACCTAACCTCCTACTCGGAAAAACTCAGTAGGTTTAGCTTTTATCATCAGTTTCTTATAAGACCTCCAAATGAGCGCCGCTGTTTAGGCGCTTCGTTTGGAGGTCTTTGTTATACAGGTCGCTACAAGGCGCTATCTGGAATAGAAATACCCGGTAGCGCATCGAGCTGGGCATCGGTAAGGGGGTCGCCGCCTAGCCGTGTGTACATGCGAGCGATCGCACCCGTAAACCCTGCGTTATAGTCTAGAGCCACTTCATTCGCGATATAGTCACTGCGCACGTCTTTGTAAGCATTATCGTTAGGTGCCTTTGGTCCACCCACCAGCGCCCCATACAAAATGTGGCGATTGTTAGCGGGCGTATCAAAGTCAGGTGTTCCCGTCGCATTTCTGTGGTGAGGCTGCTTTGGATACTGCTTGCCAAAGCCCACCATGTAGCTGAAATTATTAGGATTATCGCCCAACAAATAATCCACCTGATCTGCCGCAAACGCCGCGTACTTTCCTTGTGGATCCGTCACAGTGTCGCCATACACCCCAGCAATAAAAGCAGCAGAGGACGCCATCCGAGCTGATCCCCACTTCGTCATCCAGGCAAAGCCTCCGGGTGTGTACTTCACACCGCCCTTGCCGTCAGCCCAGTTATCTAGCCAAACTTCTGCATCTTGCCGGTACTTGCGGTTACCAGGCTTTTCTTGCGCCAGCAAAACAGAAGTACCCAAGTTTTTATCGCCCCAGCTCTGGGTCCAGCCCACGCCGTCGTAGTTAGCCTCGGCCGCTGCTAAGTAGCGCTTATGGCCAGTGGCCTTGTACAGCCACGTAGCGCCCCAGGCGAGCTCATCTTCGTAGCCATCTTCAGCTTTATAAAACTTTTTGGCATCCTGAATAGAGTCGGAGTAGCGTCCTCTGTAGGTATCCGCAAATTTATAAAGCTGCTTTGCGTTGTTCACCAGCTTCTTGGCATAGCCAGGGCGCTTTTGACGAAACAGCATAGAGGCCGCTGCCAGCGCCGCTGCTGACTCAGCCGCCAAATCAGTCCCTGGGTTTTGCGCATCTATCTTAAAAGCTGGACGGTCCAGGTCCATATCTTCCACTCGGCCTGAGTAATTGTGGTCCACATCACCTAAACCAACCTGACCGTAAAAGGCTTGTGTTTTACCTCGTTTTGCCACGTGGGCATTCAGCAGATAGTCTGTGCCCCACTTAATCGCGTCCATTGCCTCATCGAGCTGACCGCTTTTCTGGTAGCCCGCTTTGTATTCGTTAGCACCCCAAGCCAGCATCGTCATAGCTGAAGCCATCGGCATGCCAAATTTGACCGTGTCACCCGCATCAAAATAACCGCCGCTCAAGTTGCGCCCTACATCTGAACCGTCATCTGGTGTGGAGTCGCCTCGCCAATCTATGCGGTTGTCGTTAGGCAAAGCCCCTGCGCGCTGCGCTTCATAAAAGAGGAAAGACTTTTGTAGCGCTTCGCCGTAGTTAAAGGGTCTTCGTTCATTCGGGGAGGGCGTAGGAGGACGCTTGGGAGGCTCGGTTGAGATAGGCGGAGCCGTCTGCAAATCATTGAGAACAAAGTTCCTCGGACGATTACGACGCTCGGCAATCGTGCCTTTTTTGGGCTCAGCAACAAACCCAAACGAAGTGCTGTTACCTACCTGAAGCTTGCGATTCCAATGCTTGGGCTTAACGGTGTAGCGATCGCCTCGGCGCCGAACAATAGTCGCGTTCCATATTTCCTTAATCGTAAAAGGAGCGACAAACTCGAACTGCCAGCCGCTTAGCGCGCGACCAGTCGTATTTTTGAATTTTATGTTGCCGGTAAAACCGCTACCCCAGTTATCTTCAACAGAAAAATTGGCGGCGTTCATAGTGTTATATCCAAATCACAGTATTCCAACCAGACAGACTGCCAACCAGACAGACTGCCAAGCGATGAGAGGGTGTACTCGAATGCTTTGGCTTATTTGATTCAGCCTAATTCTCAGTAGTTCTACGGAGATCAAAAACTCGCTCAGGATATATTAGCCACCGCCCTATGAGCCACCTTACTCAACCTGATTGAAAAATAATCGGTCACTGCAACTTTTCAATCAGGTTGAGCGATCCCGCCAATTGATGGGAAAATTACCAGCAGAAGCAGGTAAACAAAATGAAAAAAGTCATCTGAAACTGCTTGCCAGATGCAGAAATGTATCGATAATGTAGGCAGTACTCCTGTGAACCGTAATTCCCCGGACGCGCCTCGCCTCGGACTCTCTTACAATCAGCTCGCTATTTTGGTGATTTTCGCTTTATGAACGCTGCACAGCGCCCGGTCACACAGCCATCTGTCACACAGCCATCTACAGCCTCTGCTGCTATCACTTCTCAGTCGGCCCTACCTTCAGAATCACGTCAGCTAGCATCAGCGAGCTCACATTCAGCTGGCAAAGCCTCTGCACACTACGCACCCAAACGGCAGCTACACGCCGGGGCGCGGCGGGCGATCGCATTTGAGTCTTCTGTAAAGCTAACGGTCAACCTGCTGCTAGCCATTGTGGCCACCACCACCATCGCCAAGCTGGTGCCCTACTACCAAAACCAGCAGCAGCGGCTGTCTCAGCTGGAGACCTCTGTAGAGCGCGCCGAGCAGAAAAATGCCGAACTGCGATCGCAATTTAACCGTAACTTTGATCCCACCCAGGCCAAACGCATCATGCAAGAGCAAAGCGGCCTAGCCTATCCCAACCAAAAGAAAGTGATCTGGACTGAGCCCCTCGATCAGCAATAAAAAAAGCCGTTGAAAAAGCAACGCGAAAACGCCGAACAGATCCCCAAAAAGGCCAGCAAGCGGACCTATCCTGTGGGCGATACAATCGAGAAGAACCGTTTTCTCAGTTGTGTAAGGAACGCCCGTGGTTGATGTTGCCTCAGATCAGGTACCCGATTTTGAGTTTGATTCGATAGAAGATGCGCTCGCTGACTTAGCCGCTGGGCGAGGCATTGTAGTAGTAGATGACGAAAATCGCGAAAACGAAGGCGATGTCATCTGTGCGGCCCAGTTTGCCACGCCTGATTTGATTAATTTTATGGCCGTAGAGGCCCGAGGGCTGATTTGCCTTGCCATGACCGGCGACCGTCTAGACGAGCTAGATTTGCCCCTGATGGTGACCAGCAGTCCTTTTGAAGACGAAAACGAGCAAACAGCCTTTACCGTCAGCATTGATGCCACACTGGCCCTCGGCGTTACCACAGGCATCTCAGCCGAAGACAGAGCCAAGACCATTCAGGTTGCTATCAACCCCAAAGCCGACCCCAAAGACTTGCGTCGTCCCGGTCACATTTTTCCGCTGCGAGCCAAAGAAGGGGGCGTCCTCAGGAGAGCAGGTCACACCGAAGCAGGCGTAGATCTGGCTCGGCTAGCAGGGCTCTACCCAGCCGGTGTCATCTGCGAAATTTCTAATGCAGATGGCTCTATGGCAAGGCTGCCAGACCTGGTGGACTATGCCAAGCAGCACAAAATGAAGCTGATTAGCATTGCCGACCTCATTAGCTACCGGCTAAAGCACGAACGATTTGTGACCCGTGAGGCGATCGCCAAAATGCCTTCAAAGTTTGGCGACTTTCAGGTGTACGCCTATCGCAATCAGCTGGATGGCTCAGAGCATATCGCCCTGGTAAAAGGCGACCCTGAAACCTTTAAAGACGAGCCTGTCATGGTGCGCATGCACTCCGAGTGCCTCACTGGCGACGCGCTCGGCTCGCTGCGGTGCGACTGCCGTATGCAGCTACAGGCCACCCTTAAAATGATTGAGAATGCAGGAAAAGGCGCGGTGGTGTATCTCCGCCAAGAAGGACGAGGAATTGGCCTTGTCAACAAGCTCAAAGCTTACTCCTTGCAAGATATGGGGCTCGATACCGTAGAAGCCAACGAACGATTGGGCCTACCGGTCGACCAGCGCAACTACGGTATGGGCGCACAGATTTTGATGGACCTGGGGATCAAGCAGTTTCGCTTAATTACGAACAATCCGCGCAAAATCGCTGGACTCAAAGGCTACGGACTAGAGATGGTAGATCGAGTGCCGCTGCTCATTGAGGCGACCACCTACAATTCTGACTACTTGGCCACAAAAGCCAAAAAGCTCGGTCACTTTTTGCTACAAACATACCTGGTCACCGTTGCCATTCAGTGGCGTGAGCAAGACGCAACCATAGCCAATAGTGCCGAAGAGCTGGCCACCGCCCGCTATGAAAGACTCGAACAGCTGCGTAGCCTAGCCCAAAAGCACGGATTACTGCTACAGGAAGAAGCCCGCTCGGTCGCAGTCGCGGTATTTGGCCAAATGCCACTGATTGTGCACCTGGGGCTCGACCAAGCCGGACTAGCCGATGAGCACTGGTACAAGGAGTGCACTCATCCCTATGTGAATGCGATCGCCTCCTTGCTAGACGAACTGCTCAACCGGTCAGACATCGAACAGCTTGAATTTCTAGTCTCTAGCGGCAGCGACCCCTTTACCCAGCTACAGATCCGCCTAGATCGACAAATCTTACCCTGGGCCTCAGACCCACAAAAAGATCCTCAAAAACGCATCATGCCCAGCGATATTTGCCAAAAACTCGAAACCCAGCGTATCTATGTGTTCTGTGAACACATAGATACGCTGAGCTAGGAAAAAGTCGAAGAAGGACTGTAGAGAGTAGATAAGAACAATCTCTACGGTTCTCTTTACGGTTCAATACGGCCTAGCTGACTAGGCAGCTGTGGCGGCATACCTGGGGAAGCTAGCGCGGGCGAACCGATTTGGCGACGCGCTACTACCGATGACTCAATCGCTGCAACCGCTTCTAAAAACTGCGGGTCGGCGCTGGTGCCTCGCAGGGCGGGGTTAGTTTCGAGCGCTCGCTGCTGCTGAGAGGTCAGCGTCACGTTAATATCCGGCGTAATGCCTCGGGTGCTGATATCAGTGCCATCGGGTGTGTAGTAATGTGCCACCGTCACCGCGATACCAGATCCATCAGAAAGGCCGTGAAGACTCTGCACTAAAGCCTTGCCAAAGGTTGGATTACCGACAACGACAGCGCGGTCATTGTCACCCAGCGCGCCCGTCACGATTTCACTGGAACTAGCCGACTGACCATTCACCAGCACCGCTAAGGGCAGATCCGTTACGGCTGTTCGGTTAGCGGTAATTTCGTCACTGTGGCCATCCCGATCTACGGTACGGACAATGCTGCCGCGCGGTAGCCACATACGACTGATATCAATACTGGACTGAAGCAAGCCACCCGGATTGCCTCGCAGGTCAAGCACAAACGCTTCAGCGCCGTCTTCCGTCAGGCTATCAATAGCCACTTTCATTTGCTCGGCAGCGTGGGCACTGAACTCATCTAGGCGAATGTAGCCAACCGCAATACCGCTCTCTTTTTGCAGCTCAAAACTCACTGTGGGCACAGAAACCACTTCACGGGTCAAAATCAACGTCTCTTCACTGCCATCTGTTCGGCGCAAGGTGAGCGACAGCTGGCTACCACTCTCGCCTCGAATCAGAGCAGACGCATTTTCTACCGTTAAATTTCGGCTTGAGCGACCGTCAATAATCAAAATTTCGTCACCGGCCTCGATCCCGGCTCGCTGAGCAGGAGACTGATTCAAAATGCCGCTGACAACTAAACCTGAACGGGTCTCTTGCAGGCGCACGCCAACACCCGTTACTTCGCCAGAAGTTTGCTCTGTAAGCGCGGCATACTGCGCTGGATTCAAAAAGCGCGTGTAAGGATCTTCTAGGCGTCTGAGTACACGGCGCAGCTCGCTATAGGCCGCATCGCGCGAGGTGTATTCACCGCTCAGCAGGGTCTGCCGTACGCCTAACCAATCGACTCGGTTAAAACTCGAATCTACATATTCTTGATAGACCAGCTGCCAGGCTTCATCCAGGATCATCTTGGGGCTATCTTGAAAACCGGAAGCCACTGCTGGCGGTGCGGTGTTAGGGGCTATCCCTGTCACCATGGCCGGCATGAGAAAAGCCATTGCGCCGATTGAGCATTTTTTGAGCAGGCCTAGAGCACAGGCAGTGTTTTTCATTTAAGAAAGTAGCCGCAAGGATTAAAAAATATAGGGGAGATATAAAAGCTGAAATCTATTCAGATATCTGTTAATAAATGCTTTGCTAACGGATATCTGTTGTTGGATGCCTATTAACATCTGTTAACAAACGTCTGCTAACGATAGAGTGACCGTTGAGATACCGAGTCAATAAAGCATACACAAATAGCCGCAAATACGCTCAATGTTCACTCTATCGTTAGCAGACGTTTGTTAAC
>JBCBDN010000023.1:0-21098 GCA_038529685.1 Cyanobacteria bacterium J06598_1
GCGTAGTAGCTGTAGCCCTGGCCACCGTAGGCTTGGTTGTTGTCAAAATCTACATTGGAGACTGTGACGTTGCTACTAATGAGTGAGTCTGTTTGTGTTTGGCCTGTCAGGGTTACATCTGTTGTAAGCGTAATGGTGTCACTGCCTGCGTTCTGGTTCGCTTTTTTAATGGCCCAACTTAAAGATTCTTTTAGCTTACCGCTGCCGTTGTCAGTACTTTTTGTGACTGAAAAGTTTGCCATGATGCAGAACCTGCTTTGAAAGTGATTGATGTTGTGCACAAAGGTGCACTGAGGCTGCGCGTTGTGCACTGGGAAAAGTGCTGTTGTATTTTTTTGATAGATACAACAAAGCTAGTGACTTTCTTGGTAGCTAAAGTATCTTTTTTCGGTTGTTTTAGGGTTGCAGAACTCTGCACATTTGCTTTCCGTGCAAAGGTACTTTGGGTGATTATTTTGGCAAGGGCTGCCAGCGGGGTTTTAGAGATTTTTCTAGAGCTGTGTACCTTCTTCGGCTGGGCTTGAGAGTGCTAGCCGAATAAAGGAGAGTCCTAAAATAATGAGAAATAACACGAGGCCAATGGTGCAGGCGTAGCCCATATCGAGGTCGTTGAAGGCAGATTCGTAGACGTAATACACGACGGTCTTGGAGGCGCTTCGGGGGCCGCCTTGGGTCATGATGAAGACTTCTTCGAATACTTTTGTGGCAGCGATCGCACTAATCACCCCCACCAAAAAAATATACGGCTTCATCAGCGGCAGCGTAATATCCCAATGCTTGCGCCACCCGTCCGAGCCATCAATCGCGGCCGCCTCATACAGGTCAGCGGGCAATCCTTGCAGTCCCGCTAAATAAATCACCATGTAGTAGCCAAGCCCCTTCCACACCGTCACCGCCATGACGCTAAAGAGCACCCAGTCTGGATCGGTAAGCCAGGGAAAGCTAATCTCTTGACCCGTGACGGCAGAAAAGATTTGATTGAGCAGGCCATTTTCGGCATAGAGCCACTTCCAAGCAATGCCTGCGACCACCATAGAAACAACAACAGGGGTATAGTAAGCGACTCGGAACCAGCGCATGCCTTTGAGCTTTTGGTTGACGAGAATGGCGAGTAGGAGCGGTGCGATCGCCAGCACCGGCACCACGCACACCAAATATAGAACAGTATTCTTCAGCGTTTGCCAAAAGACTTTATCTTTGAACAATCGCTCAAAGTTTTTGAACCCTACCCACTCCGGCGCTTGCGTGACATCGTAGCCATACTCCAAAAAACTGTTTTGAAACGCTTGCAGGGCAGGCCAAAACACAATCAGCACCAGCACTAACAAAGCCGGTGCTAAGAACAAGTAGGGCGTCAACGATAATTTGGTACGCGTCACAAAGAGTTTTGAGGAAGGAGAGAGCTACGAACACAGAAATTGAGGTAAGGCTTGCTCGCCGTTACAAGAACTGATTGAAATCTTCTCCGAGGAAGAGCGCCCTTTCTGCTTTGCGTCTTCGGGTGAGTCCAGCGAGCGCTCTACCGCCAGCTTTGTCCCAGCGAAGTAGCTCATCGGCGGCGCCTCGCACATCTCCTTGGTTTAGCTTGCGCAGCAGCGTAGAACTCCGAAAAGCGCCCGGTCCCACGTTATAGGTAAACGAAGCCAGTGCCGAAAACTGATTGTCATTAATAGCGACTTTTACACCGTCTTGAATGCTTTTCTCAAACCGGGCTAGGTCTTCCTGCAAAAAGCTAATCGCCCGGTCTTCTGAAATGGTCATCCCTGGCCGTACGCCTCTAGTCGTACCGAAGCCAATCGTCCAAATGCCGACAGCATCCTGATAGGCCCGCAGCCGCAAGCCTTCAAAAGACTTAATCAGTATCAGTCCATTTTTGTTTGTGCGCTTGGGTCCGGTTGATGAACCTGCCGATGATCCTGATAGCGTTGAAGCTGCATCGATTACGGGCTTCGCTTTGGGTTCAGGGCCGCCCCGAGAAATCGTCATCCCACGCGGTGCATCAGGTCTGGCAAACCAGGCTTTCATCCCAGCGATGTTCACCACTTTTTCAGTCTCATTTCGCTTGGAAGGATACTTCGTAATTTTTGCCAGGTAGTGACCGCCCTCCATCAAATAAAACGCGGTGTCTGTTTCCTTAATCCACGTTCCCATCGCCTTTACCCTGACATATACTTCAAGCCCTATATAACCTTATTTTGACCCGCTTTTCACCGCAGGTGCTAGATTATACGCGCCTCTTTTTATTCGTACACTTTGAAAAAACTGGCTTTTGCTTGCAATTTGCCTGTAAAGAGGGGCTATCTGCCGCAATTCTTAGCTGTCTCAAGTACAATACAAAGAAAAATAACTGCGTTTATGGCTTCTTCTGCAACCTTCAATAATGTGGCGTCTTCCTCGCCTGTTTCTGGCCAGACTTCCGGGCAAACCACGTCTCCAGTTATTCGTCGTTTGCCGAACGGTTTGACTATCATTGCCGAGCACATGCCCATTGATGCAGTCAACCTCAGTATTTGGCTCAACATCGGCTCCAAAGTGGAGTCTGACTCGATTAACGGCATGGCTCACTTCTTGGAGCACATGATCTTCAAAGGAACACCGCAAATAGACTGCGGCGAGTTCGAGCGGCTGATTGAAGAACGCGGTGCGGTCACTAACGCGGCGACTAGCCAAGACTATACGCACTACTACATCACGACTGCGCCTCAAGATTTTTCTACGTTAGCGCCGCTGCAAATTGAGCTGGTGATGAACGCCAGCTTGCAGAACGACCACTTCACCAAAGAGCGTCCCGTCATCCTAGAAGAGATTCGCCGTGCTGAAGACAGCCCGCAGCGCCGCACCTTTTATCGCTCTATGGAAATGAGCTTTGATACGCTCCCCTACCGCCGTCCGGTGCTGGGCCCTAGCGGCGTGGTTGAAGATTTGACTGCTGAGCAAATGCGAGCGTTTCACCACACGTGGTACCAGCCTCAAAATATGACTGCGGTTGCGGTCGGTAACCTCCCGGTTGAAGAACTGATAAAAACGGTAGAAGAAAGCTTTGAGCAAGCACTCGCTCGCGGCAGTCGGCAGCACTCTAGCGATGAAATGGTGTCGCAGGTACCTTCGTCGCAGCCAGAGCAGCCCTTTCCTCATGTGCATCGCAGCGAGCTAACGGACGAGGCGTTGCAGCAGGCTCGCCTGGTGATGGGCTGGCGCGTGCCTGGGATGAATGCCCTTGATGAAACCTATCCGCTCGATGTGCTTTCTTCTATTTTGAGCCGAGGGCGTACGTCTCGCTTTATTGATGATTTGCTGGAGCGGCGCCAGCTAGTGAACAGCATTTCTGCGAGCAATATGACATTTGGCCATCAGGGCGTGTTTTACATTTCGGCGCGGATGCCGGTGGAGAAGATGGCCGATGCTGAGGCGGCTATTTTGGAGCATATTCAATGGCTGCATGATGAGCCGATTACTGCAGCTGAGCTGAGCCGGGTGCAGACGCAGGTGGCTAATCGCTATGTGTTTGGTAGTGAAACGCCGAGCGATCGCGCGGGCCTTTATGGTTACTATCAGGCCATGACGGGCGATATTCGTCATGCGCTAGATTACCCTGACTGCATTCGCCGGGTCACAGCCGAATCCGTTCAGGCAGCGGTTCGGCAATATCTCCCGCTGGATGCCTATGGGATTGTGACGCTGAAGCCTTCTGAACAGGATGATGCCCAGCAGGTTGTGTAGAAGAGGATGGCAGTGCTTTCTGATTCGTTAGCGGCTGAGATTGGGAGTGCGATCGCCCAATCAACCGGAACACCCTTCCAAATCAAAACGCAGCGGTCTGTGAGCGGTGGCTGCATTAACCAGGCGCTCAAAGTCTCTGACACCTTGCGCAGCTTCTTCGTCAAGCTCAACCGAGCCGATCAGCTGAGCATGTTTGAAGCAGAGTGCGACGGCCTAAAAGCCATGTACGACACGCGCAGCATTCGCACGCCTCAGCCGCTTTGCTGCGGCGTGGCGGGTGGTTCTGCGTACATTGCGATGGAATGGCTGGACCTGGGCTCGAATCATTCCAATCAGGCTTGGCAGCAGATGGGTGAGCAGCTGGCGAGGATGCATCAGAGTACGAGTGCAGAAGGGTTTGGCTGGCATCGAGATAATACGATTGGGGCTACCCCGCAGAAGAATAGGTGGTGTGAGACCTGGGTGGATTTTTGGCGCGATCGCCGCCTCGGCCCCCAGTTTTCATTCGCCTATGACAAAGGCGCCCACTTCCCGCAGCGCGACGAGCTAATGAACGCCATCCCCCGCCTGCTGAAAGGGCACACGCCCACCGCCTCACTCCTTCACGGCGACCTGTGGTCTGGCAATGCCTTTATCACCACCGCAGGCGAACCCGTCATCCTCGATCCGGCCACCTACTACGGCGACCCCGAAACAGACCTTGCCATGACCGAATTATTTGGCCGATTGCCCAGCGCCTTCTATTCGGGATACGAGACCGTGAGCCCAATCGATTCGGGCTATCAGCGCAGAAAAACACTCTACAACCTCTACCACATCCTCAATCACTTCAACCTGTTTGGGGGCAGCTATGCCAGCCAGGCTAACAGCATGATCCAGCAAATCCTAAAGTAAGGCGCAAATTAAGCGAAAGGGTTCAAACCCTGCGTAACTTTTGTGACCAAGATGTCTCGAAAGTTTGATATATTAGTGCTTCAGCGGCGGCATGGCCAAGTGGTAAGGCAGAGGATTGCAAATCCTTTATCCCCAGTTCGAATCTGGGTGCCGCCTTTTTTAGAAGAGCGCAACAGAACTGTCATTTAGCGTTTTTAAGGTCTGAGTTAAGTCCTTACTCCAAGCTTTGTTTTCTGTAGACAATGCAGGTGCAGGAATAGGTTTGGCATAGTCGATGCGTCGGTCGTAGCTTGCTCGTTCGCATACTCCTGCAAAAAGGGGGAGCGAATCAAAGCTGCTCGCCTTCCTAAAATCGGTCACAACCTAGCGATTTCTGCACCCTATCGATCTACTCCCGCCTCGTCTTCAGGGACGATTTCGGTCTCAGCTTTACCTGCTTCCACCCACTTGTTTAAGGCAGCGTGCTTCAGCATTGTTTCCTGATATTGCGCAGCAGCAGCTGACAGCGCAACGTCATAGGTTCTAAATCTGAGCACGACGGGTGCGTAAAAGCAGTCTGCAATGGAAAAGTCTCCAAAGAGGTAGGGGCCGCCGTACTCGTTTATGCAGCTTGTCCAAATGTCGTCTACGCGGGCAATGTCTTTTTTGGCGGTATCTGAGGGATGAACAGTTCTCAGCGCGCGGCAGTTCATCGGCAGTTCGCTTCGCAAACCCATAAATCCAGCGTGCATTTCAGCACAGATGGCCCTTGCTTTAGCTCTGCGCGCCACATCTGCAGGCCAGCCCTTGCCAGCTAAATACTGTTCAGAGACATATTCATCAATGGCCAGCGTATCCCAAACAACGACCTCACCATCGATTAGCACCGGAACTCTTGCCGTTGGAGAGTATTGGCCTAGCCGCGCCTGAAGTCCGGGCTGGCGAAGAGATTCGAGCTGTTCTTCAAACTCAAGGTCAAAACTAGCGAGCAAGAGCCACGCTCTTAGCGACCAAGAGGAATAGTTTTTGTTGCCGATAACGAGCTTCATAAATAGCGACCAAGCATAATCTGTGGTTTAGTCTACTGCTAGCTTCGCATTAGTTTTGCTTTATGGCGTGTAGTCGTAGGGTGCTGGCGGGTAGTTGTAATATGCTGCTTGCTGCGGTGGGTATTGGGCTGGCGGTAGAAAAGACGGATCGTAGTAGCGGTAGCCAGTGGCCGGTGGCATGGGCCGTGGCATGGGGATCTGCATATGGTGAGAAGGTCGCCTATTTTGGGCTTGGAGGATGAGTAATACGGAGCACAAGAGCAGTCCGCCGCCGCCCAGTATGAGCACCACCACGACGCCTGCACCTACCCACACCAAAGAAGCTGACGGTCCGGGTGCGGCTGGGGCAGCAGGACGGGTGGCGGCGGCGATTTTGTCTTCTAGCTCCAGGTCTTCGACGGAACGTTGGTAGTCTTGAATGCGGGTTAGAAGATCTTTTGTTTTCTCTTCCTGGGATTCGAGCTGTTCTTCAAGATCAGAAGAGAGGGTTTCTTGCTCTAACAGCTGCGCTTCTAACTGCTGGGTGAGTTCGCGCTGCTTTTCTAGCTCTTGTTGGATTTCGGTTTCTAAGGCGGCTTCTGCTTGGGCAGCTTCACGGGCCTGACGGGCGGGCGTTGCAGATTCTATTTGAGCGATGCGATCGCCTAATCGAGCCGTACTTTGTGCATCTGCATTAGCAGACACCATACCCACCCTAGCGACTAACAGCACTAAAGCTGCAACCCCCGTAGTGGCACAGCCTGCTAAATATGCGGTTGTATCGCTCATAGGCTTTACAAATATCAGCGGCTTCACAAATGTCAGCGATTCTTGATGCGGACTATCTCAATTAGCTCAATTGAACTTAGCTCAATCAAACAGAAAACTGAACAGAAAATGCTACGTAAATCAGCTGAACCACTGTTACTACAGCCTTCTCAGCTAAAGACTACCATAAAGAATCAAGAATAGTAGCCCGTATGTCATAAATAGCCCGAAGCAAAATATAACACCCAATACGGGCGCTGTTTCAAGGTTTTCACAGCATACCCCCAAAGATATAAAAACTATGGCTATCTGGAGAGCTACTCGGTCCTTTTTAAGTCCAATATCGGGCGCGCGCTAACTAACAGCACTTCCATAGTTAAAGCCGGATAGAAGTTAACTTCTATCCGGCTTTACGGGTTGCTATTCAACTTTTAAATTGAAAGGGCTAGGTCCCTACTGGACAACAATTTTGCCTACCATGCCAGCGCCACGGTGGGGGGCGCAGTAATAAGAGTACTCACCGGGCTCAACATCAAAGGTGCTGGAGTAAGACTCACCGGGAGAGAAGGTGAGCTGCTTTTGAGTGAGCTTGTCAGCGACATCTTTGCCACCGGGAACGTTGTTCTCGTCGAAGATAACGTTGTGGGGGGCCATCTTGTTGTTTTCCCAAGTGACGGTGTCACCTTTGGAAATTGTGATAGTTGCAGGTTCAAATACCAGCAAACCACCGTCGGAACCCATCTTTACGGTATGGTCTCCAGCGAAAGCTGGCGCAGCTAGCACAACGCAGCTAGTGATTACAAGGGCAGCCATCATTAAGATGCTGCTTAGGCCACGGAGCGCTTTGGCAATAAAATTCATAAGACCTCTAAACGGCTAAACGTGTGTAGTTTCTTGACACTTCTCTCAGAATTATATAGTGCCCAGCGAACCTTTTGGGCCGTCCGTGAGGTTCGGATTTGACGACCTGTCGTTTTCGGTTTGAACAACGCACCCATGCGACAGCTAATCGCTCGTATCAAGAGATTGGGCGAACCTTTGCCCTGTGTGTGTTGAGCGGGCTACATCTGTCGACCAGCCGTCTTTGATCAGCCGTATCGATACCACTTATTAAAAAAGTATAAAAACTGGCAGATGCGCATCTTCATCTCGTTGCACAGTTTTGCAACTTTTTGTGGTCAAAGGTTAAATGATTTGGTGGGTAAGGCCACAATATCGTTTTTCATTGATTACTATTGACAAAACAAATGAGCTGACTGTACCTATGGCTATGGATGTTCTAGAGAAACAGGTGCTTGAGCTAAGCGATAAGGTTGACTCCCTCCATGGCTTGATAGCACAGTTGTCTGAGAAAGTAGAAACGGGAATGAGCAATGCTCAGCCCTGTATTAGCAACGATATTTTGCCTGACTCGGGTCCGGTGAATGTGTCGCCTGCTGCTCGTCGTGCACCAAACCCGGCGATGATGCACAAAGATATTTTGAGCGATGAGCCTTATTTGGAAGGCGACCAGTCGAGTACGGCTCGCAAGCTATCGCCTGAGATTCAAATTCAGCGATTAACGGCTCAGCTAACGGCTGCCTACAACCGAATTGCGGCGCTAGAAGAGCAGATTATGGCTTACCGAGCGTATTAAATTTTTAAAGGCATTCTTTGGTTATTAAAAGGAATGCCTCAATTCAGCTTCAACTGCATGGCGCAGCTGATCTTTATTCCAGTTTGCGATCAGGTGCGAGGCGATCGCACATCCACCTGCACCCGCCCCCTCCTTCACAAACCCCTGCTCGTAGGCTTTTATCTGCACGTAGGGAGATTGGCCAAAGTTTATTTGGCTGGTGAGGTAGGGGGTTTTTAGATGGCGGGCGATCGCAACCGTATCAGCGCTGCTATCTTCAACCACCCAGCGAGTCGTCCCGACCACGATTTGCTCTGGGATCCAGGGGCAGGCGAATTGCTGGGCGATCGCTTTCATCAATCCGTACACCGCCAGCATCTGAGCGCCACCTGCTAGCAACACTCCACAGCGCTGACTGGCTGCGAGCGTCATCCCCGCCGCGACGAGTTGCATGGGGTCGCCCAAAGCAGCGGCTATCCCCAACGGAGATTTGAGTAAGGGTTCATCGTTTTGGGTAATTCGCTGCTGCCACGCGGTAATCCCGGCTGCGACGAGTGACTGCTTTTGTGCGTGATTGCTGGTGCGATGGCTGCTGCTCATGAGCCCGTTGGTGGTATGGCCTAGGGCACTCAACACTGCTTGGGCTGTGGTAGTGCCGCCAACAACGCATTCACCCAGAATCAAGTAGCTGCCAGCGGGTGCTAGCTTTTTCCCCCAGTACTGCCCTGCTTCAAAAAGGGCGGCGGCGGCGGCTAGCGGCATCGCTTGCCCTGTGTTGACTGCTTGGGCACTGACGTTGGGTAGCTCGATATGAGGTGCTTTTAGCGGCGTGGGTAAACCAGTGCTGAGGAGGTGACAGGGTATGGAGAGCGATTGCAGTACTGCTCGAGTAATAACCGCTGGTGAAATGCCCGCGCTTAGCGGCGGCAACCTAGCTGGCTGTAAAGGGTCAGCCAGCAAAAAATTACCGTCTAATGCGGCAGTACAGCGGCGATCTTCTAAGGTTTTTCCCGCTGCTGATAGGTGTGGAATAAGGCCCGTTTCTGTGAAGCTGAGAATGCAGGCAAAGGTCGGCTGATGACCCCGGTAGCGATTAATCCAGTCAGCTGTCTCTCCTGCGTAGGTTTTGATCATCTCGCTCAAAACGACAGGTCTCTTATTCCTCAATCAAAACCTGTACCCACCCTGGCGGCTCAGGCATGGCTACGCCCAATCGCTCTAGCACCAGCCAAGCGGCTAAATGAACTGTAAACAGGTACACCACGCTAGCAAAAATTACCATCGCGACTGCCGCAACTGAAACCACACCCAGTCCGGGCTGCCCCAGAGCGCCTAGCCCAATCCAGCCCCAGTTAGTGAGTACGCGAATAATCCAGTTTAAGAGCTGAGTAATCTGCGCAATGGAATAGCCCCACAGGTCTTCACCTGCCAGCAGCGACAGGAGCCATATCCTAAAAAAGGAGCCGAGTGCGACCAGCAGCCCGCCCGTCAAAATCGAGATGCCCCAGCCAGCTTTTCGCCGCCACAGGCAGCCGAGCTGCACGCCTAAAAAGCCGTAGGGCATCAAAAAGAAGATGCTGCGCGTCGGCCCCAGTAAAATGGTGAGCAGCAGCATAGAAACGGTCGCGGCCATCCAGGCGGCGCGAGCATTCCAGCGCAGGTAAACGAGCGCAATCGGCAGCGGAAACAGAATGCGTAAAAAAGGGCCGGGTGGAAAGTAAGTGTTGACCAGCCACATGAGGCTACAGGCACTGGCCAAAAAAGCCGTTTCTACGAGCGGTAGAGGTCCAACGGCTGGATGCTGACTTGCTGCACCGATGGTTACATCTCCCGGAGGTGAACCGTTTGGGCCGTCTGGTTCGGTTTCGAGTCCTAATGGTGGAACAGGAAAGAGTTCGGCAGAATGCTTGCGATCGCCCACTTTCCCTGCAGCTATTTTCTGGGCCGCTTCTGGTTTAGCCCCCCCAATCACAGGCGAAAGCTCAGCCTTTTGAGGTTCTAACGCATCAGGAATAAGGTCGTCCGAAATCCAAGGGGCATCATCATCTGGCTGAGCGGGATCAGCGGGGTGGGTCATAAGCTGGGGCGCTATACCTATACCAAAAGGTTTTCTAAGGCTTCAACATCATTTATTTTGAGGATATCGCGATCGCGCGTAATCAGCCCTTTCTTCTCTAGCTTACTCAAAACCCTTGTGACTGTTTCACGAGCCAAGCCGCTGAGTCCGCTCAGCTCACGGTGCGGCAAATTAGGAATCTCCATCCCCTGACCGGCGGCCTTACCTTGGCCATCGGCTAAAAACAAAAGAATGTCAGCGACTCGCGACTGGCTATCGGACTCTCTCAATCGCAGCCGGCGGTTTACCTGCCGCAGGCGCTTGGCCATTAGCCGAGCGAGATACAGCCCTGCAAGCGGCTCTGTATTTAACAGCTTTACAAAATGCTGAGCAGGCATATTGCCAATAATAGTCGGCACCAGCGTAATCACATCTGTCGATCTCGGAATTTCCTCCAGGGAAGACATCTCACCGAAGATTTCATCTTTGCCCAAAATATTGAGCGTGACTTCCTTGCCATCTAAGTTGTAAGTCCGAATTTTTACCCAGCCTTCCAAAATAAAATAGACCGAGTTTCCCCAATCATTTTCTAGCAAAATAACCTGATTGGCTGGATGACGGCGTGTAACTACTTGAGCAGCCGCTTGTCGGGCCGCTTCTGGGCTGAGCTCAGCAAAGAATGGCGTCATACGGATGAGTTCATTGGTGTCGAGAGGGCGCGCTTCCATGGGCAACAGGTCAAAGCTAGAGAAATCAGCGAATGTTCTTTATTTCTTGGTTAAAGAGGGCAGCAGTGGCGTTGCCTAAAGCACGCTAACTTTAGCACCCAAACTGTCGCCTGCACTACTTAGATGCTACTGAGCGCTTGAGGACGCGGCAGGCTCGCGAATGTAAGGATGCAAAAAGGCTACAGCGGTTGAGATGAGTTCCTAAAAGAATTTCCCAGTGCTACAACCAGTGCCGTGATCGGTCTGAAATTTTTTGCAGTTCTGGTCGTTTCTAATAGGATTTCTCTAGCATATATAGCAAACTTCACCACAAAATAACTTGATTTGGGCTGTGCATTTTCACCCTGCTAGCTTAAACTTTGTGCACTTGTTTACTTAATTTGTACCAATTGCGCGCGTGGAGAGCCCTCAATGTTAGTCTTGAGCTGATTTTGGGTAAAGAGACAGGTACAAAGATACATAAGCGCAAAGACAAGTAGCGCAAAGACAAAATAGCGCAAAGATAAATCACAATCGCAAACTCAACTAACCTATCAATCGACTACTTTAGGCATTCATGGTGACTTCCCAAAAGGACCAGATTCAATCTCTTATTACTGATATTGAGCGTGTGCTCGGCACAGAGAAGCCGCGTACCCCCTGGGTAAAAGCGAGTGATACTGAGCCGCAGCGTCAGGCCCTCGTAAGAGCCCAGGCGTATCTGATGTCTTTGCAGCAGTCTTTTGAAGCCCCTGGTGGCTGGGGTCCGGTAGATCCAACTACGGGGCAAATCGCTACTCAAGAGGCTGATCCCATTCCTGTGAGCGCGCCGCCAGCGGATAACTCTGCTGAAGATGTGCTGCAAGCACTACTCACCGAAATGAAGTATCTGAAGTCGAGCGCTTTGCAGCCGCTGCGCCTGGAAATGGATAGCCTCCGAGAGGAGCGCGATACCCTCAGCGAGGAAGTAAAAGCACTCGCCGAGCAGCGCTCACAGGCGCAGCAGTCGCTAAATCAAGCTCAGTTAGAGCAAGCCCAACTGGCAGGCAGCCAAGGGTCTGCGCTGTCCGTGAGTCCGCAGCAAATTAGTGAGGAGCAGCTAAACGAGTTTTTGCAGGTGCTGATGTCGCGGCTGCAAGAGAGTCTTTCTGTGCAGGTGACCGATACCCTGGGGCAGCTGGAATCTGAGCACTCAGCGGCGATGGCGAAGCTGACAGCAGCCACTGAAATAGAAATATTGGAGCTGAAGCCCACCGGCCAAATCGAGGAGATTCGACAGATTCAGTCGCGCTCTGATCAGCTGCTAGCCAATATTGACTCGACCTTGCAGGGCATGTTTGAGACGCTGCAAACCAATATTGATAGCTATCAGCTCTCGCTCAATGAAGGCATTGAGAACATGCACAGCCTGGGCCGTCAGGGTGAGGTGATTGTGCGATCGCTCGTTGATCACCTCACCCAGCAGCTCGGTCAAACCACCCCGCCCGAACCGGCCTTTTACCCACCCCGTTCTGCGGCCCCGATGGATGATGGTATGGGTGAAGACGGCGGGGCGACAGATACCGTGAGTTCTCTGAACGAAATATTGCCAGCAGCGATGGGTGCAGAAGGTCTGCGCTCAGCGGCAGAGTTTGGTATAGATGGCGAGAGTGAGCCAGCTATTGATGAGTCTGCTGTCAATGAATCGACCGAGCCAGTGCTCGTTGAGTTTGGCGTACCTGAGGCAGATTCTCCCGTCTCCACCGAAGCAGTTTCTTCTGAAGAGGTGGGTTCTTCTGAAGAGATGGGTTCTTTTGAAGAGACACCCCCCGAAGCGTTCATTCGTGAAGACGGCACTATCGATATCGACCGGCTCAAGCTTGATATTGACCGCTCTGAAGATGACCCTGCACTATCCCGTGATGATCTGATGATCGATGCGGCTATGGCCGATGCGCAGGTCGCTGAAACTGAAGCTGACAATGCTGACACCTTAGATTTGGAAACTAAGGTGAAGCCAACCGCTGATGCTGCCTTTCTGGCCGATCTGACCTTTGATGATCTGGTCGTGGACTCATCGCTAGCGGCCAGTCTTCCAGTCTCTGAAATAGCTGTTCCTGAAGTGGCTGTCCCTGAAGTGGCTGTCCCTGAATTAGTGGTTGAAAGCCCAGTGGTTGAAAATCCAACAGAGACAGACTCACGAGGGCTACCTTCAACCCCTGAAAACCCAGAAGGCAACCCCGCTCCCGAGCTAGCCGCTGTACTGCCTAACCTAGGCAGTGATGCTGATGCTTCCGATAACGGCGCTTCTGCTCAAGCGGCCTCGCAATCAGAAGATAGACCCGAGTCAGCATCAGTCCCCGACTTGCCCGACGCTAGCGATGAGAGCCTTATCATCGATGAAGGTGAGGTCGATGCGGTGCTGCCGGATGACCTAGTGACGGTGTTAGCCGAAGACAGTGAAGCGGCAGACAAAGCGGCGCTTGAAGTCTTGGACGGCGACCTAGATGAGCTCGCGCCTGACTTAGAAGAAACCGCTGTTTTTGAAGGTGAGCTGCCGTCTCTATCGCCTTTAAATGAGGCTGAGCCTGCTTTAGAATCTGCCTCTATTCCCGATCAGCCGGCTGACGACGATCAGGTGCTGACCCGTGACCTCTGGCAGTCTGAGCCTGATACCTCAGGGCATGAGCTGGTCGACACTCCCACTGACACTCCCACTGGCCGTCCTACTGTGGCAACCACTACAGCAACCACGCAACTGCCGCCTGATGAAACCCCTTCAGCGGTCACTCAATTTCCGCCCAATGACTCTTTTGAGGCATCGCTACAGGATCTCGATAGTTCTACTGCATCCACTGAAGCCGTCGATCCTTTGGCTGAGTTAGATGCGCTTTTGGATGAAGATATTCCATTGGAGAACGTCTCAGAGAACGTTTCAGAGAACGCCTCGTTGGCAGGTAGGGGCATTCCTGAACAGACTGTGCCAGATGTGCCGCCGTCAGATTTTGATGATGACTTGGACTTTTTCCCGTCGCAGGGTGACCAAACGTCTGCTAAAGATGCGCTAGAGAAAGGCGGGGTAGAGAGCCAGAGCCTGACTGAGCCGACTTCTGGAGGGGGTGCTGCCGGTTTGGCGAGTGCGCTTGGCGTTGGCGCTGTGGCCGCAGGTGCGGTCTCGACGGCGCCGCCTGCGACAGCAGCGCCCAGTGAGCCTACGAGCGAACCTACACCGTTAGAGGCTTCCCCTGCGGCGATGAACGATACGCCTCAGCTCGATGTCCCCGATGATGATGGCGATGATGATCCGACGGGTGGTGAGCCTGCTGACTGGTTCCTAGGCATCGACCTAGGTGCGACCGGTGTGTCGGCTGTGCTAATCAATCAGCGCGGTAATCAGGTGTATCCGCTGTGCTGGAACATGGCGGGAGATAGTGAGCCGAATCGATTCCGGTTGCCAGCCGTCGTGCAAATCGATGCGGCCAGTGATAATCCTCAGTTGGGTATTGTGGGACCAGCAGCACTTCAGCAAAGTCAGCCGCTGCTGCGCAACCTAAAGCTGATGGTGAAAGCAGGTATTCCGAACGGAGGATCTGGAGAGCCTTGGATGCAGTGGGCAGACCATGTGCCCCTACCGTTGGGTCAGCTGCAAGCAGCTATTGTTCAGCTGCTGAGTACGTTTCACTCAGATCGGATGAGCTGCCGTGCGGTTGGGCTCACGGCAGGGGCCTTGCGCCGAGCGCTGGAAGATTTGAAAGGCGTCGTGGTCGGCTATCCTACTAACTGGCCTGATACCTATGCGTTTAACCTGCGGGAGTGTGTGCTGTCGGCAGGGTTGGTGTCGTCGCCGGATCAGGTGTTCTTCGTAGAAGAGGCGATCGCGGCCCTACTTTCAGCCCTACCGGCTCCCAATGCCGTCAAAGATATCCCCGAAAATCAACAGCCCGGACTGTACAACTGCAACTGGTCGGGCGGTACGGTGGTGATTAGCGCTGGCTCAATTTTGACCGAAACGGCGGTGGCTAACCTGCCTTCAGAGCTCGATCAGCTGAGCTACCAAAATTTCTCCATGCGCGGCTACACCTACGCAGGCGACGGCATCGATCAAGACATTATTTGTCAGCTTTTGCACTTGCCTTTGCCTGCCGTTAAGTCAGGGGAAAACAGTGCACCGGCTGACAGCATTGGCCGTTGGGAAAGCCTGGGCTTGAGCGAGATTACGCTGCCGCAGCCGGGTGAGGCCGATCGGGTTACCCGCCATCGTCTGCGTCAGCGGCTGAACGACTCTCCATTAGGCCGCGAAGCTATACTGGCTGCGCGTGAGCTGAAGATGGCGCTGCAAGAAGAAGATGAGGTCGAAGTGGAGCTAGGCGACCACGCTTGGGTCATCACTCGTAAAGACTTAGAGACCAAAGTCTTTTTGCCCTACATTCAGCGGATCAATCGTCAGGTAAACGCGCTGCTGAGCAAGCAGAATCTGGCTACTCAAGGTGTGAAGCAAGTGGTGTGTACCGGTGGATCGGCTTCTTTGGGCGTGATTGCTCGCTGGCTGCGTCAGAAGTTTCCTAACGCCACGATTATTCAAGACACCTACGCTGGCGAGTATTCCAACAGCTGTAGCCGCGTGGCCTATGGGTTGGCTAATCTCTGTCACTATCCCAAGGTGCTAGACGCTAATCGCCATCAGTACAACGATTACTTCTTGCTGCTGGAGCTGCTGCGGATTTTGCCTGAGCAGCCGTTACCAGCGGGCGGCATTTTGCACTTACTAGAGCAGCGGGGCATTAATACCCAAGCCTGTCAGGCCCATGTGCTGGCCCTGATTGAAGGGCATTTGCCGCCGGGTTTGGTGCCAACTGCGGGCGATCGCCCCCTCATCAGCGCTCAATCGTCCGACATCGCGACGTATAAATCGCTCTCGGAGCTGCCGCTGTTTAGAAAGCAGGGCGGCCAGATTTATATTGCCGATACTCAGCAGGGGGAAAGATTGCGATCGCACTTAGAAAATCTCCTATCAACAAAAGCTCAATCCCTCACCGAGCCAATGACCGCAGCTGCGCTAACAGCTCCTGTGACCCACTAAGCCAATAGCTCGAATTCAGTAAGAAGGTAGATGATTCACCTTACTTTGGGCGCTATTGTGGAGTAGATTCTGCCTCCAGTAGCGCCTTTTTACAGCGCCCTATTTAATGCGCCCCCTTCAAATTGTTTGGTTGAAAAAGTCCTTTCGCCTGTCGGACCATCGCTGCTTGGTGCAGGCCGCTAGCAGAGGGCCGGTTCTACCGCTTTATATTTTGGAGCCCGACTACTGGGCTTTGCCAGATACGAGCTACCGGCAGTATCTGTTTTTGAAAGGGTGCTTGGCTGAGATGGCGACTGAGTTAGAAGGGGTCGGGGCTAAGCTAGCCGTGTTTCAGGGCGATGCGGTAGATGTGTTGCAGCGTCTCAAAGAGACTTTTGTTGGCGCTGCTTACCCAAGCATTGATCTATGGTCCCACCAAGAGACTGGCAACGTTTGGACCTATGAAAGAGATCAGCGAGTCCGACAGTGGTGCAGCAATAACAGCACTACTTTTCACGAACCGCTCCAGTTTGGCGTGTGGCGAGGGTCGAAGATCGATCGAGACCACTGGGCAAAACACTGGGACGCCTTTATGGCTGAACCGATTGTGCTGTTGCCTAAAGAGATTACTTTTGCCACGCACGATTACGACACAACGCTGCCAGAGCCAGAATCGCTAAACCTGCCACATGACGGCATTCAGAACTTACAACCCCCTGGAAGAACCGCTGCCCTAGAAGCGTTGAACAGCTTTTTGCATGAGAGAGGTGAGGCGTATCGTACCGATATGTCGTCTCCAATTACGGGTGAGTCTGGCTGCTCGCGGATTTCGCCGCATCTCACCTACGGTACGCTCTCGATGCGAGAGATTTATCAGACGACTCAAAAGAGACTTGACGCAGTAAGAGATTTACCCAAGGCAGAGAAAGGCACCTGGGCCGGGTCACTGTCTTCTTTTGTAGGGCGGCTGCACTGGCACTGCCATTTCACCCAAAAGCTGGAGCTAGAGCCTGAGCTGGAATGGCTGCCGATGGCGAGGTCTTACAAGGGGGTTAGAGACGATGGCGATGATGCCAAGCGTCTGCGGGCTTTTGAGCTGGGTCAAACGGGCTATCCGTTTGTGGATGCTTCCCTACGCTACTTGCGCGCAACCGGCTGGATTAACTTTCGGATGCGGGCTATGCTCATGAGCTTTGCTAGCTACGACCTGTGGCTGCCCTGGCAGAAAAGTGGGGAAGTGCTCGCTCGCTTATTTACCGATTATGAGCCGGGTATTCATTGGCCTCAATCGCAGATGCAGTCTGGCGTGACGGGCATCAATACGATTAGGGTTTACTCTCCGATTAAGCAAGGGTTGGACCAAGATCCCGAAGGTACCTTTACTCGGCAGTGGGTGCCGGAGATTGCTCACCTAGATGACAAAGTCCTGCAAACGCCTTGGCTGTACGAAGGAGAAGTTGCTTTGGACTATCCACCGCCGATTGTGGAGCACAAAGCAGCGGTGCGGGCGGCTAAGGATATTCTTTGGGCGATTAAGAAAACGCCAGAGGCTAAGGCTGAGGCTGAGAAGGTATATGAAAAGCACGGCTCTCGGAAGAAACCACGGGGGCGATCGCAGTCAGCTGAAAAATCTGGTAAGGCGTCTACCAAAAAAGCGTCTACCAAAAAAGCGTCTACCAAAAAGACTTCTGCAAAAAAGACTTCTCGCAAGACTTCTACAAAGAAGGTATCCTCCTCAAAAAAGCCCGCTCAAACGGAGTCAGCCCATGTCAACTAGTACTGCCGTTGGAGATTTGCCCGACAGAGTTGTGAGGGGCAATGAGCTGCCGGTGCAGGAGACGGGCGAGTATGTGCTAGCTGTGTTGAACCGGGCGCTTAGAGGTGAAGATAATGCGGTGATTGATGGTGCGATCGCCCACGCAAACACCCTAAATCTCCCTGTTCTCTTCTACAGCGAACTCGACGAATCTGTTGCTTATGCCTGCGACCGGCTGTTCTACTTTGCCCTAGGCGCCTTCAGAGAACTCGCACAGTCTTTGCACGCTCACAACATTCCCTGCATCCAAATTCTCAAGCGAGCCAATACAGAAGACCCGCTGCCGTCGTTGGTAGAAAAAGCTGCTGCTATTTATACCGACGAAGACTACACTCACTGGGACCGAGCAAAGCAAAAAAGACTGTTGCATATCGCCAGTCAAGCTGTCTTTTTCGTCGATGCTTCCAGGCTCGTGCCCACTCGGCAACTGCCGCAAAAGCTGAGAACAACTCCAGCGTTTAGAAAGGCCCACGGTGCACTCAAAGAGAAATATGTTGACTTGAGAAAAGACGTTTCTGTTGGGCTCGAAAGTGAACATAAAGTCTCTCTTCCTTTCAGTCATAACTTTGCTGCGTACAGCGACGATGCGCTGAAAAGCCTAGTTGCTGAGTGTGACATTAACCACGACATCAAGATTTCGCCAGAGCATCCGCCCACCCAATCAGGCTTGCAGCAGCGTATAAAAACACTAAAGACAGATATTCTCGCTCGCTACAAGTGGATCCGAAACAATGCTGCCCTGAAGCATTCCACCTCTCAGCTATCGCCCTACCTACACTTCGGTATGGTGAGCCCGCACCAAGTACTCACCGAAATTGAGTCAGCCGACGTACCTAAAACCTACACCTGGAAATTTAGAGACGAGTTCCTTACCTGGCGCGAATGGTCTCACTACCAGGCGTTTCACAACCCCAACATCCACCAGTTTGAGTCGCTTCCCAACAGTGCCAAGAAGACACTCCTCGCCCATGCTGGCGACGCCCGCCCCGAACTAAAAACAGCCTCCGATATTATTAACGGCAACACGCCAGATGCTACCTGGAACGCTGCTCAACGGGAATGGCTGAATACTGGCTGGCTGCACAACAACCTCAGAATGTACTGGGCCAAGCAAATACTGCGCTTTACCCCAACGCCAGAAGACGCGTGGGAATTGGCCTGTTACATCAATGACACCCTCTCGCTTGACGGCAGAGATCCGGCTACCTACGCTTCTATGCGATGGGCGTTTGGTGATGCCAAACCTGGCTATAGTGAAAAAGAGATTTACGGCTGGGTAGCCCCTAAGTCTGACCGGGCAATTCTCAAGCGAACAGGTATGAAGGATTGGATTGCCGAGCGGCAATAGCGCTCGGCAATCACACTCGTAGCCCTTTGGTTAGGCAGCAGGGCCGAAGTACTCAGGCGTGAAGCTGCCGTGCAGTCCGTAGGGGATGTGATGCTTGAGCTTTAGGGTGGCGACTGGGCCAGCGGTAATATTTTGCGCGTTGAAGATGGTGAGTTCAGTGCGATCGCCCGCCGCATTATAAATCCACAGCAACACCCACCCATCATCTTCTGCCGATGCGCCCGCTCTGGCCACAAACAATGGCTCACCGCCAAACCCACGAGGCGCAGCGCTCCAAAACTGTTCTTCACCTGTTTTCAAATCTCGCTTAATTAGCGCCTGTAGCGGTGCATTTTTCACGGTGCCATGTGTTGCGCCCATGTACAGGTACTGGTAGTCACGGCCCACATTGTTTGCATTCAGCGTAGGAAACTCACAGGGCCGCTCAATGAGCTGTTGCACGTCTACCTTCTCTGTCGCCAAATCCACCGTAAAGCGCCATAGCTGACTAGCCGGGACATGGTCAAAGTCTACGGTGCTGTAGTCTTCTGCATCGTCTAGCGTTGGAAAGCTGTCGTAGCAAACAGAATCCAAAATCAGCTGACCATCTTGTTCAAATGCGTTGGCATGGTGAAACACAAAGCACGGGTCCGTATCGAAAAAGCGCACCTCACCTTTGCCGTCGCGAGGAATTAGAACAATCTTGGTAGGTTTCTTTGGGTTGAACTGAATGCACTCCGCCGCGCCCTTAAAGCCCATCACGAAAGGTAGCGGATTGAAGCTCACTGGGTTCTGCACAAAGACGCAGTAGTTCGGCGTAATGGCAAAGTCGTGCAGGAAGGCGAACCCTGGCACACTTTGTTTGTATTGACTAGCCAGCTGACCATCCGGCGTGAATTCGTATAGGCTAATCGTGCTAGAGAGTCCTGTCTTGACGCCGAAGTTCACCATGCGAGGCGTGCCCTCACAGTCGGGGTCGAACTTGGGGTGGGCTGCGAAGGCGTCTCCTTCACTTAGGAGTCCGTCTAGATACTCCAGCCCTTGAGTCTCTAACGTATTGGGGTCAAGACGATGGGGTTCTGCGGCTTCCCACAGAGCAAGCAGTTTGCCGCCCCAATACACCACGTGGGTATTTGCAATATTTTTAAGCTTGATGTCAAAAGCGTTGGCCATCCATCCGCCAGGCTTTTGTGTGCCAAAGACGCCGCGATACTCGGGTTTACCGCTCTTTTGCTCAGCGACATACCCTGCTGTTTTTACAAACTTGTTGCGATAGAACGCTTTGCCATCCTTAAACGCAATGGAATTGATCATCCCATCGCCATCAAAGGGGTGCTTGAGTCGGTAGCCGTTAACGTCTGTAAGGCCAGGACCGTTGCGAAAGATCGTGCCCGCTAGTGCGGTCGGGATTTCACCGTCCACATCGTCTATCCAGTAGGCAAATTCTTCGGGCTGAGAGCGATAGCCGCTGGTCCAGTCTTCTCGGGTGTATTCAGCTGGGGTAGACGGAGGTGTAAGCGTTTGCATGAGATGAAAGTAGGGAGTGAAAGAGAAAAAGTGTGAGCCTGAAGCGTGAAATCTAGGTGCGAGATCTGAATGTGATATCAGACCTGCAATCAAAGCGTGACATCTAGGCGAACAGCGGCATCGTCAGTGATTTCGGGAGTGGTGACAAAGGCGGGTTCAGGTGAGTTGTCGTCTGAGCTCTCGTCTGAGCTCTCTCCACCGACCTGTGTGGCAGAAGCTGCGGGCAGCAGGCCTAAGAGCGGCAGGGGCAATAGCGTGGTTAGGTTCGTGATCAGCACCAGTCGCCACAGATTACTGAAGTCTGTTTCGGTGACGCCGAGCTGATGGGTGAGCAGGGCACCCAGCTCATGAGAGAGCAGACCTGAGAGATTCACTACCGACATCAGCAGGGCAAACAGCGTAGCTTCTACTCCTGGCGGACATAGCCGCGCTGAGAGCACCAGTACTGGCATGAAGGCAATTTGCCCGGCGACGGTGAGCACTAGGCTGTCGCCTAGGCTGAACCACTGGTCGTCAATGCCGAGCGTGCGATTGAGGTGGGTGACCAAAATCAGCGTGGTCATGCCGAGCACAGCGGAGATGACGGTGGACCAAGCAAAGATTTTACGGAAGGAGACTTCTTT
>JBCBDN010000024.1:0-20919 GCA_038529685.1 Cyanobacteria bacterium J06598_1
CTTCGTGATAGCCCACATAGTCATCCCACTGCACCGCATCTATCGTGGGGTATCACGAAGAGCTGCCAGGAGAAGCGGATCGCACGCCTCAGCTAACTGCTTTTATGCTGGGACTCCGCTCAGCGGTGAAGACGGCCAACCCTAAAATTAGCTTTGATGTGTGCCACCACAACCCCTACTGGGGCAAGCGCTACTTCGACGCAGACTGGGCAAACTGGCAGGTAGATAGGGCGTTTATTCAGGTGTACAACGACGCTAACTTTGAGGTGGAAATGGGCTATGTGCAGCAGCACGATGGCATTGCTATTTCGGATACTCAGTTCAATCGGTTAGAGGCGTTGGCCAATAACCCAGAAGTGAAAAGCGTACTGTTGTTCCCGTCTTCTGGAAAGCCGGAGGAAACCGCTGCTAAGTTTAGAGCGGTATGGGCGAAGGGAGAATAGTGTTCAATCTGTTTTGTCGATCGCGTTTAGCTGTTCATCATGCCAGGCATCAAAAACGCAACGAGCTGGGTAATGGCTTGCTCTATATCTGCGGCAGAATCGGTTTTGATTAGGGCTCCGGGGGTGCCTGCTCGTCCCAGTACGCGAATGAGGCTGGAGACGACGAGGTCGAGTTTCCAAGTGAGCTGTGCCCGTGATTGATTCGGTAGGGCTCTTTGTAGCGCATCTAGAAACTTGTCAGTACCTAATTGGAAGTGTTCAGCGGCAATGCTGTGCACGGGTTCGGGCTCGGTGCGGCAACGGCCAAAAAACTGCGATCGCATCGGGTGAGCATCTGCGTGAACGGTGCAGTGAAACCCAGGTTCTATGTAGGCTCTCAAAATCTCTTCTATAGAGAGTGGTTGTTGGCTGTTGGCCTCTAATGCCGCTAAGTTTGCTAGCTGCCCAGATACAATCGGCTTCGATGTGCGAGCAAGTACTGCCCTAAAGAGATCTTCCTTGGAGCCAAAGTGGTAGTGAACGGCAGCGAGATTGACGTTGGCTTGGTTAACAATGCTGCGAAGAGTGGTCCCTGCATAGCCATTCTGGGCGATCGCACTTTCTGCCACATCTAAAATTTGTTCTTTGGTTTTAATAGACGAAGCGTGAGGCATGTGGATATGGCTAGATTTTCTGATTTTTCTTGCTATTTTTTAAGACGTACGTTTTAATAATAGTGAACGATGCTTAATAAGTGCTTAATATTTTATAGCAGATTCCCAATCATCAAGGAACCCTATTTGTCTGTAGTTTCTAGACTTACTTAAGGCACATAGCCTATGTTCTTTAGGGTTATGGTCAATTGGCAGGTCTGAAAAAGGTGCTGTGAGTTCTTTTGCTAGCGGCAGTAGCGTTTTCCCGGACTCTACTGATTTTTATGAAACTTGTATGTAGGTCATACGTACGTCTTAATTCGTGAATATTAGTACAGTAGCTGATTATTCACGATTGCTTCTAATACCTTCTGGTCTTCTCTTTTCTATTTGTGTGTCAGTCCCATGAACCCTCACTCCCCTGATGTTATCCATCCACTTTCATTGACTCAGCGAGCTAAGCGGGTGTCACCGCGTTGGTTTATTGGTTTGGGTCTGTTGGGTCTGTTGCTTGTCGGCATTCCTGTGTTGCGATCGCGTTCAGCCGCTTCTTCAAGCACGAGTGAACCCGTTTCTGCAGGCGGGGGTTTCCCGGTAGAAACGGTTGTTGCCGAATCGGTGAGTGCTTATGGCGTCTCTAGGTCCTACACAGGGGAAATCACGTCGCTTCGGGCGAGTGAATTGGGCTTTGAGCGGAGTGGGCAGCTGACGGCGCTACTGGTGCCGGAAGGGGCGCAGGTGGGCGCAGGTGAACCGCTAGCTCAGCTGGATGTGCGTAATTTGCAAACTCAGCGGCTACAGATAGAGGCGGAGAAGGCGCGGGCAATGGCGCAGATGACGGAGCTAGAAGTAGGGGCGCGCCAAGAAGATGTGGCCGCTGCCCAGGCTGCTGTGCAGGATTTGGAGCAGCAGATGGCCCTCCAGCGGACTCAGCTGGCTAGGCGAGAAATCTTGTATGAGAAAGGGGCGATCTCTGAGGAAGCGCTAGATGAATTTAGCTTTGGGGAGGGGGCGCTGGAGGCGAGGCTAAATCAGGCCCGAGCGCAGCTGCTAGCGCTAGAGAACGGAACTCGTCCGGAGCAGCTGAATGCCCAAGGTGCGGTGGTGCAGCAGCTGGATGCTCGCCTCGCTGATTTGGATGTGACGATTTCCAAGAGTACGCTATATGCGCCCTTTGCCGGGACGGTGGCGGAGCATAAGGTGGACCTAGGCACGGTGGTAGGGGCCGGGGCGTCTGTGGTTCGGCTGGTAGAAAATGGGATTCCGGAGGCGCGAATTGGAGTGCCTACTGGCGATATTCGCCGGTTGAGTGTGGGCGAAGAACGGACGGTGGTGCTGGGCGACGAGCAGTATACCGGCACGATTACGTCTGTGTTGCCTGAGGTAGATCCGCAAACGCTGACGCAGACGGTGGTGCTACAGCTAGAGCCTAGGGCCTCGGCGCGGGTGAGCCCTGGACAAACGGCGCGGCTGAACCTGACAGAACAGATTTCGGCGGAGGGAATTTGGCTGCCGACGGAGGCGCTGACGCAGGGTGTGCGCGGGCTGTGGACGACGTATGTGGTGGTGCCTGCTGAACCCACTGAGAATGAGCAGGATGAGCGCAACCGCTACGTGACGGCAACTCAGTCGGTGGAGGTGATTTATCAGGAGGGCGATCGCGTGCTGGTGACTGGCACGTTGCAGCCGGGCGACCTGGTGGTAGCAAGCGGCTCGCATCGGCTGGTGCCTGGACAGCAAGTAACCCCTGTGGAGGCTAACTAACAATGGTTAAACACTTTTACAAGAATACGCGTCTGTTGATTCTTACTGTTGTTTTGTTGATTTCTTGGGGGCTGCTCTCTTTTCAGTCGTTGCCTCGGCAGGAAGATCCAGAGCTGGTGTCGCGAATTGCGACGATTCAAACGGCGTATCCAGGGGCGGATGCCGAACGGGTAGAGTCGCTGGTGACTGAAGTCATTGAGTCGGAACTGACTGAAATCGAAGAGATTGCGGTTCTCTCTTCAGATTCTCGCGTGGGATTTTCAGCGATTCAGGTGGAGCTTTCGGAGACGATTACAAACACCCAGCCTGTGTGGGCAAAGGTGCAAACAGAGCTAGATGATGCGACTGCTTTGCTGCCCGCAGGGACGAGCGTGCCCGATCTTGATGAGGCAAATCTTAGGGCGTACAGCTTTATTACTGCGCTGGTCTGGGATTTGCCTGGTGAGCCGAACTATGCCGTTTTGGGGCGGTATGCAGAAGAGCTAGCTCAGCGATTGCGCAATGTAAGCGGCACTGAAGAAGTTGAGCGATTTGGCGATCCGCAAGAAGAGATTTTGGTGGAGGTGGATGGTCCGAGTTTGGCAGCGCTGGGTTTTTCTACCCAGGATTTGGCAGGACAGATTCAGGCGAGCGATGCAAAGGTCACCGCAGGACAGCTGCGTTCTGGGCAACAGGATTTGGCGATTGAGGTGCAGAGCGAGCTAGAGACGCTAGAGCAAATCCGTCAGATTCCAGTGCGAGCTGCCGATGGACAGTTTGCTCGGTTAGGAGATGTGGCGCAGGTAAGCCGAGGGCTACAGCAGCCTCTGAGCGATTTTTCGGTGGTGAACGGTAAAGATGCGATCTCTATCGGTGTAATGGTGGAGTCGAGTCTACGGATTGACCAATGGGCGCTCAAAGTTAGAGCGGTGCTCAATGAGTTTGAAGCCCAGCTACCGAAGGGCATTCGGCTCGATGTCCTGTTTGATCAAAGTGGCTATGTGGAAGACCGCATGAGTACGCTAATCTCGAACCTGATTGTTGGGATGCTGCTAGTGATGGCGGTGACGATGGTGACGATGGGCTGGCAGTCGGCGCTGGTGGTGGGTGCAGCGCTGCCCATTACATCGCTGTGTGTGTTTGGCTGGATGAGTGTGCTGGGTGTACCGATTCATCAGATGTCGGTGACGGGGCTGATTATTGCGTTGGGTTTGTTGATTGATAACGCAATTATTGCGGTGGATGAGATTCAGCTAGAGATGTCTCATGGCGATACGCCGTTGAGGGCAGTGATGAAGACGGTGGACTACTTGAAGGTGCCGCTGTTGGCTTCGACGGTTACGACGGTTGCGGCGTTTGCGCCGATTTATCTGTTGCCAGGTGCTGCGGGAGAGTTTGTGGGGACGATTGCGTTGAATGTGATTATGTCGCTGATTTCTTCGCTGGTGCTGTCGCTAACGGTGATTGCAGCATTGGCTGGGCGCGTATTAGGAGAGCGTGAGAAGAAGTCAGCGGCGCTAGCGCAGAAGAAAGGGATTATTGCCGACGTTCAGCGGTTTTTGATGCGGCCTGGGGCCTGGTGGTCAGATGGGATTACATTGCCAAAGATAGCGCCTTCTTATAAGTGGAGCTTGCGGCAGACGATGGCGAGGCCGCTGTTTGTAGCGGCGCTGACGTTTGTGATTCCACTGATTGGATTTATTGCGGCGGGTACGCTAGATCAACAGTTTTTTCCAGCGGTTTCTCGTGATCAAGTGAGGCTGGAGATGGAGTTTTCGCCGCAGAGTGCGATCGCCCGTACCAGAGGGCAAATCGATCAGGCCCGAGCGCTCATTCTTGAGAACCCAAACGTTGAAGATGTGCACTGGTTTGTGGGAGAAAGTGCGCCGAAGTTTTATTACAACATTACAGGCGCGCGCCGCAATCAGTCACAGTTTGCGCAGGCGCTGGTGCAGCTGAATACGGATACGAACTTGTCGGAGATTGTGCGATCGCTGCAAACAGACCTCTCGGCTCGTTTCCCGGCAGCTCGCGTTTTGGCCCGTCGGCTAGAACAGGGGCCACCTTTTGATGCGCCGATTGAGCTGCGAATTTTTGGCCCCAATATCGAGGAGTTAAGACGGCTAGGGTTAGAAGCACGGCAAATTCTCGATACGCTCCCTGACGTGATAGTGACCAGGGATGACTTAAGTGAGGCGGTGCCGAAGATTGGGCTGAGTATCGATGAGGAGCAGGCCCGGCAGAGTGGGCTGAGTAATGCTGCGATCGCTCAGCAGCTAGAGGCTTACTTAGAGGGTAGTGTTGGGGGGTCTGTTTTGGAATCTACTGAAAGCCTGCCGGTGCGGGTGCGGCTGGCGAATAAGACGCGCCGAGATTTGAGTGAGATTGCGTCTTTGGATCTCACGGGGGCGAACGGTGAGACTACTTTGCCGACGAGTGCGATTGGTGAATTTAGTCTGTTGCCAGAACTCTCGAAAATCTCTCGCCGTAATGAACAGCGAGTAAATATTGTGCAGGCTTTTTTGACAGCGGGAACGTTGCCTGCGGATGTACAGGCAGTGTTTGATGAAAAGCTGGCCGAGAGTTTTGAGCTGCCACCGGGATATCGTACGGAGTATGGCGGTGAGTCGGCAGAACAAGGTGAAGCGGTCGGCGGTCTGCTGCTGTTTGTCCCTTTGCTTGGCATTGTGATGGTGTCGGCGCTGGTGCTGTCGCTGGGCTCGTTCCGTCAGGCGATGATTATTGCACTGGTGGGCGTTGGTTCGGTGGGGATGGCGCTGTTTTCTCTAAAGGTGTTTGGTGCGATTTTTGGCTTTATGGCCATTATCGGTGCGCTGGGCCTGGTGGGGATCGCGATTAATGACTCGGTGATGGTGCTGTCGGGGTTGAATGAGAATAAGGCGGCAAAGGCAGGGGATCGGCAGGCGATCGCTAAGGTGGTGAATCAGTCTACACGACACGTGATTACGACAACGATTACGACGATTGCCGGGTTTGTGCCTTTGCTGTTGAGCGGCGGGCCGTTTTGGCGTCCGCTGGCAATTGCGATCGCGGGTGGTATTAGTGGTGCTTCGCTGCTGGCGCTCTATTTTGTGCCTGCGGCCTATGCGCTGATTTATCGTCCTCGGAAGGTCGGGTAGTTTTATAAGTTTTTAGGACTTGAAGAGGATTGTATCTTAGGTAGTTTGTACCTCCATAATCGCTCCTCTACTATCTTTCATATGATGAATTCAATGAGCATGAAAGTAGTTCTCGATACTATTGTAAATAGTCAGGTTGATGCCACTGTAAATGCTGAAAAACCCAGTCTCTTAGGTGTGAGCGGTGTTGATAGAGTTATTCATAGCGCTGCGAGTCCAGAATTAATAAATGAATACCGGCTACTATGCGGTTGTAATGTTGAAGAATCGAAACTAACCAAGGGATATCTTCATTTACCTGAATGAAAAATAGACTGAGAATTTTATTGATTCACTTACCTCATCCTTATCCAAAAGAAAAGCAATCAGCCTTTGAAGAATGGGGGAAATTATCCATCACCATAATTCAAGACAATCATGCAAGGAAATTGTTGGAGATAGACTGGAACCTGCTTCCTTTTTTGCAGTGGTTTGAGGAAAATAAAGCGCACTTATTTTCTGAATCTTTTGCATGCAAAGACTTGGAGCTTTACGCTCTAGACTCTGAAAGCCTTTCACTGGCACTAGACAGAGCTCAGAAGAGGGAGTTTTTAGAAAATGAAACTTCTCTTGAGGATGCTTGGTATGATTTTATCTATCAGTTTCGTTGTCGACATTCGTTACATTTTGCTCTTAGAGGTACAAAAACTCCTCCGATTACCATTGGTCGTCACAGAGGGCATGGCGAAATCTCTCTTAGCGGTGAAGATGAAACCTGGTCTTATTTATTTGACATTCAAGACTTCCTTTACAACGCATGCAGAACGATAGAAACCTTTAAGAAAAGTGGCAGAGATGATAACGAGTGAATAGAAGGAAAGTTATAGACTTTTTGCTTGGTTAAAAGCACTATGATTTTAGTCCTTCTATATGGATTTTTCTTTGATGTCATAAGAGAAAAATTCTTTAAAAACAACCTGTCCGGACAAATAATGGTTAGTATTTCTCTTGGAAATGTACGTACTTATTGCCTCTTCCGCATTCTCTTTATGTGGCATCTATCACTGAGGTTGGCTTGGTATAAAAAACAGAGAAAACCTAAGCATTTTTGTTGACAAATCAGAAAGCCCACGGTTTAATTAAAGACGTCAGACGCAGCTGAAATTTTCTCTTAGATAAGAGCGCCTTTGGGTCGCTGTCTCTAAGTTGGAGAAGCTGGGAAAAGCACTACCTACAGAAATATCACCTACAGAAATATCTATTTGGAGATACCTCAACTTTTGGATGTATCGGATATTTCGAGTGGTTGATTTAACTGCCTGATTCCTGGAAATTTTTAACAACCTGGCTGTTGTTCGTTTACTGTGTATATCCAGTAAATGAATCTTCTAATGTTTTGTCTGACAAAGGTTTTGTCTTTGGTCATTGCGTAAGAAAGCGCAGCTGATTTTATAGTGCAGCAAACGTCCTCATGCATCAGGATGTTTGCTATATCCGCCGTTGACTTTGTTATTAGCGGGCCTGTTTCTGTTGCTCAGAATAGCTGAGATGACTGGATGTGGCTTTGCGGGCGAGTGCTGGCGTAGCGATCGTGCTTGATGAAGCGTTTTGACGCTGGGTTGTTGTTTGGGCTCTTCTTTTGCTCTTTTATTTTACGCTTTGGTTTTATTAAAGGGGCGTGTGCTGAAGGGCCGATGTCACTGTGTATGACAACACTATTTGTGAATTAGGGTTTACGCAACATGAAAACGCTTGATGCTAAAAACAATGCCAAAAAGCTCTCTTGGAGCATGGCTGATACTGACCGTGACGATACCGTTAAAGGGAAGGCGGGCGATGATGTTTTATCAGCCCGTAATGGTAACGACCGCCTGCGGGGGCACCGTGGCGATGATCTGCTGATTTCTTACAGTGACTCTGGTGAGCCTGCTGTACTGGGGAAGCAGGTGGTGAACGCGAATGAGCCTTTGGCTAACAGCAACGATATCCTCTCAGGAGGTGCAGGTGCTGACACCTTTATGTGGGCGATTGAGATTGATGCTAAGCCGAAGTTTCTGAAAAAGCACACTCAGTCTGACGGTCGGATTAATGGTGCTAACAATGCGCTAGCCGGTGAAAACAACAACAGCCACGACCACTGGATTGAGGGAATTGGTAATGACGTTATTACCGACCTCAATTTGGAGGAAGGCGACAAAATTGTTATCAATGGGCACACCGTAGAAAACTACGAAATTGAGCAGAAGGGCAGCAACTATATTTTGCATTTACGCTCTAACCAGGGGAATGCTGACCAAAACAATCCCAATGGTGCTCACGATGGAGATGCGATTGGCACCATTAAGTTAAGAGGGGCGGCTAAGCGGTATAGCTCAGACCAGATTAAGGGCGCGATTTCACTGGACAAAATGGTGAACTATGTCGCAGACGGTCGCGGCATTGAGACCGTCAATCCTGATACAACGGCTAATCAAAGCGGCCTTGCAGACGGTGCGATGCGGGTTCAGGCTGAAGACATGATGCTCTCGGGTTCTTACAAGATAGAGGCGTTGGACTCGGCTTCTGGGCAACAGATTATTAGTCTTAAGGGTGGCCCTAATGATGAAATGGGTAGCGCTTCGTTTAAGTTCAATAAGCCGGGGGGTAAGTATGATATTCGGATTGGCTACTACGATGAGAATGACGGTGTTGGGAAGCTTGAGCTGAATAAAGGCGATCGCAGTATTGCCTCCTTTGAGTTAGATCAACAGCTCGACGACAGAATCGGCAGCCGAAAAACATTCACCACCCGTACTATTTCTGGTGTGGATGTCAAGCGAGGAGAAATATTTAGCCTCACCGGCTATGAAGACGGCATTCCTTCTACTGCGGAGCACGCTCGGGTGGACTACATCGAGTTTGTGCCTTCTGACGGTAGCGTTGTGACCCCACTGCCCACTGAGCCCGATGGCCCGATGTCGACGGTGCCTAAAAAGCTTCCTAGCGTTGCTAAGAACATGGCAGATACCAGCGGTAACGACAAGCTTAGAGGAAGTTCTGCCGATGATGTTATTTCAGCGCGCAATGGTAATGACAAGCTCGCAGGGCGTGACGGTAATGACCTACTAATCTCCTATTCTGATGAGGGTGAGCCTGCTGTGCTAGGCAAGCAGGTGGTGAATCAAAATGAGCCGCTATCAGCTAGCCGTGATGTGATGACAGGGGGAAACGGTGCTGATACTTTCATGTGGGCACTGGAGCTAGATGCCAAAGAGAAGTTTTTGAAAAAGCACACCCAGGCTGATGGCCGAATTGATGGGGCTAACAACGCGCTCGCTGGAGAGAACGATGCCAGCCACAATCACTGGGCAGAGAGCATTGGTAAAGATGTCGTCACTGATTTTAGCCTGGAAGAGGGCGACAAAATCGTCATTAAGGGCCACACCGTCGAGAACTATAAGATAGAAGAGAAGGGTAACAACGTTCTGTTGCATCTGCGCTCTAATCAGGGGAATGCTGACCAAAGCAATCCTAACGGGGCCCATGATGGAGACCTGCTGGGGACCATTAAGCTACGCGGCGCGGCGAAGTATAGCGAAGCGGATATTCGCAAGGCTATTTCTGTAGATAAGATGGTGAACTATGTGGCTGAGGGCCGTGGCCTAGAGGTAGTGGATGTAGATACCACCGCGAATCAGAAGGGTACGGCGATGGGCGGCTTTCGCATTCCGGCTGAAGCGATGGACCTGATGGGTGACTACAAAATAGAAGCTTCTAAGGCGGCTTCGGGGGGTGAGCTAATCTCTCTTAAGGGCGGTCCTGAAGATACTGGCATGGCGTCTTTCAAGTTTGAGGGTGCTAGAGGGAAGTACCAAATGAAGGTGGCTTACTTTGATGAGAATGATGGCGTTGGTAAGCTGGAGCTCCTGCAAGACGAGACTCTGTTAGGCGATGTCTCAATGGATCAAAAACTCAACGACGGTTTCGCATCGGCGGACACGCTCTCTAGCTACATGGTCTCGGATGTGATGGCGAAAACAGGCGACATCTTCAGCATTAAGGGCTATGAGCAGGGTGGTGAGCATGCTCGTGTAGATTACGTTGAGTTTGTGCCGATGGGCATAGGTGATTCGTCAGCAGATGATGCGATCAGGCCTGATGCAATGAAGCCTGATGTAATGAAGACAATGGGCCTAGATGTAGCGCCTGTCGGCATGCCTGCTGAAGGTGCGATGTATATGGTTGGGTAACGAGTTAAGGGCGGTTTCTACTGCGTACAGATTCTGTTCTTTGTAGCTAACCGCCTATAGCTGATTACCTTTAGCCGATTGCTCTTATAGCATCTGTCGAGTTGCTTAGGACATAGTCATCGGCTGAAACTGTTGATAAGCTAGCTGACCTGCTGTCGGCTCCGCCGAGCGTTGGCGTCTATCATGTCTTTCCATTCGGATTGGCCTAGGCGCTGGCAGCGGCGGGTGAGCCATAGGCTGAGGGTGGAAATGAGGGTTAGGTAAATGGCGATCGCACCTAAAATTTCCAGCCCAGTCGCCTCAGCCGACTGCGGAACGGCTGTTGTCAGCCAGAGAAATTCAAAGGAGCTATCGTAATAATCGATGCCTGAGATGGCGAGTAGGAAGGGCCAGCCTATGGTGATAGCGGCGATCGCACCCAGGGCAATCCAGCGCCAGTGAACCCAGTTCGACAGGGCAATCTGCTGTATCAGCAGTGAGCTAGTCATGAGTAAAGCGGCTACAAGCAGCCAATCTAGGAGGATGCCGCCGCCGGGTAATTCTGTGCCAGAAGCTATCCTACCTAAAATTCCTAAGAGGAGAATACCGGCCATAATTGCTAGGTTAACGGCATAGGCCAGTACCGAAGGGCTGTCATCGTGATAGAGCAATCCGGCGACTAGGCCACGCTGACGGTAAGGTGCCGTTTGCAAGTGTTGTCGGTTAGGCTGCTTAGCTCCCTGATGTCGGTACCTGGCCCAGTCGAGTACGCTTTGTTTTGCCGGCAGCAGTAAAAACATTAGCAGAATGCTCCAAATCAGCATGGAGATAGAATAGCTCCAAAAAGTCTCTGAGCCGAGCCATCTACCTGACGGAGAAATTCTTTGCAGATTAAATCCCAATATTATTAGCGATAAACAAGCGGTTAATCCGTAACTTTGTCGTTTACTGAGTGCGGTACTCATGGGCCTTTGAAACTTTCGCTCCAGTACCGCCCAAAACCAGCTGCCAAGTATGAGTGCATTGGCAAAAGCCAAAGCTGCAAATCCGCTAATGTGTTCTCCTATCGGTAAAAAGAACCAGCCTAGTTTTTGATATTCTCTAAACTTGTCTTGCTGGTTTAAGGCATGGATGGTTGTTTCTCCTAACCCTTGGATTTTTCGACTCGCTAAAACATGCAGCGGGTTAAAGAAATGAAACCAGTCGCTTGCCATACTCAGATACTCGAAGTTCCAGGCCAGGGTGACGAGGCCCAAGCTAATACCGGTGATGAGCCAGGTCCCAAAGCCCTGTAGCCCTTTTGTGAGAAGGGTGAACCAGAGAGCAGCAGCGTAAAAGCAAAGGGCGATCGCACCCAATAATCCATAAAATACCATCAGCTGCCAAAGGGGATAGCCGCTCATCATTCCCATCGCCAGGTGCAGTGGCAGCATCGCGCCGATACCCAGATACAACAGGACCGGAACCCCTAACAGCTTGCCGAATAAAATTCGTCTACCCGACAGGGGGCTCATACGCAAAAAGTTGAGCGTTCCCTGCCGGGCTTCTTTTGAGAGATCTGCCGAGAGTAGATATACGCCGCAGACTATCAGCGCCCACACGAGTACGTAGCTCAAATCTGTGAATATATCTGCCCAGACAAAAGGCCAATTGACTAGCGGCTGATCGTTTGCATCTCGTAAGCACTGGTAGCCGCTTGCTGCCGCAATACAGTATTGACTGCGGAGAGATGTTTCTGAAGGGAGCTGGCTCAGGTACCTAAGTAAGATCACACCTTGGATCATAAAAGAGAGTAGCCCTGTGAGCAGCAGATTGCGCCCGCGCAGCCGTCCCTGCCATTCGCGCAGGAGCTGAGGGTTGTAGTGGCCAACTTTGTCGAAAGCGAGATAGGAGAGTCTTGAGATGAGTTTGGTCGGCATTATGACACCTGCTTGTGGTCTAAGTGTTTAAGGAAAATAGCTTCTAGGTCTTCGCGGGTATGGTTGAACTGACGTAGGGGAATGCCCTTGGTGATGAGGGCTCTCAGCAGTTTGCTGGCGGCTTGTTCATCGCCGGAGAATTCTATGCAGATTTCTTGGGGGGAGACTGGGGTTTGGGAGATAACGCAGGGGTGGGTGCTGAGGGCTTGGGAGAGCGTGAGGCGATCGCCTAAGGTGGCAATAAAAATCTGTTGATGACTCAGCCGGTCGTACAGCTCATGTAGCGGCGCACTTTCGACTAGGTAGCCCAGCTCCATAATGCCAATCGTGCTACAAAAATCTGCCAGGTCGCTGAGCACGTGAGACGAAATTAAAATGCTCATTCCGTTCTGTTGGAGCGTTTTAACAATGTCGCGAAACTCCATGCGGGCGACCGGATCTAGACCGGAGACGGGTTCATCTAGTACCAGTACAGAAGGCTGATGAATAATGGCCCGAGCAAGGCCGAGCCTTTGCTTCATGCCGCGTGAGAGTTCTGTGGTGCGACTGTTGCGTTTGCTAGCGAGCTGCACCAGTTCAAGCATGTCGTAAAGGCGGCCTTGGCGAATTCTGGGTGGGATGCCGTAGAGCCGCGCAAAGTATTCTAAATACTGCCAAACGGTTAAATCGTCATACAGGGGATAGTCGTCGGGGAGAAATCCGATGCAGCGCTGGAGCTGGGGGAGGTTCCGGTCTTGGCGGAAGGGCTCGCCCGCTATTAGCACTTCGCCTAGGGTAGGCACTTCTGCGCCGACCATCATGGACATGAGGGTGGTTTTGCCGGCGCCGTTGGGGCCAATCAGCCCGTATACTTCGCCAGGGAAGAGGTCCAAATCTACGTCGTGAACAACTGTTTTGCGCTGGAAGCGTTTGGTTAGGCTTCGTACCGAGAGCGTAGGCGGTACCGAAGCCGATCGGTTACAGCTCTCTTCGCAGGGTGTTCTTTCTGGGTGTTTTGGTGCTGCTGGCTGTTTTGGGCGTGAGTGTTGGGCCGTCATCTGGTTTCAAGGCAAGGGCCTAGGCGGGTGAACTGTGAGCTTCACGCCTGTTTTCACCGATTCCGGAAACGGACTGTTCGTAGTGTTGGCGGTGCTATGGGGCTTTTCTCATGACCATGCGATGCAGGGCGGCCTCTTGCCGATTAAAGAACGCCCAGGCAATGGGAAAAAAGGTGAGATAGCGGTGATAAACCTCAATGCCTACCAAGGCTTGAGCGGCTTCTTTGTTTGCGACTAGTCGGTTGTACCAGGCTCTGATGGTGGGCCTATAGTCGTGCACAGAATCGTGGGTGATGTCGAAGCCCGCATTTTGCGCCATCTCAATATGGTAAGGATGGAGTACGAGCAGCGAACCTGGAAAAAATAGCTGTAGTACCACTGCGGAAATGGGGTGGGTTTCCTGCTCAAATGAAAAGAATTGATGGACGGCTAGGCCGCCGGGTGTGAGCGCCTCGTAGACTTTTTGGTACAGGGCTTTTAGCTCTGTGGGTCTCACGTGCTCAAAGGAGCCAATAGAAAAGATTCGGTCGTAAGGAGCCTGCTCAAAGGGTTCTGTAATAAAGTTGGTGAGCAATACGTTGAATCCTAGGACTTTTTTGTTGTAGGCCAATTGTTCTTTTGAAAGGGTAAAGCCGGTGAGCTCGCCGCTGTGTCCGTGGTCTTTCAGGTATTTGAGCATGGCACCCCAGCCACAGCCGAGGTCTAGAACGCGTTCGTTTCCAGATAGGTGGAGGAGCGATCGCAGGTGAGCGGCTTTATTGCTCTGGGCTTCTTCTAAGGTCTCTTGCTCGTTTTTGAACTCTGCGCAGGTGTAGAACCGATATTGTTTATCGAGGAAGAGGGCGTAGAAGTCGTTTGAGACATCGTAGTGGGCTTCTATGCCGGTGGCGTGGGCCTGGGAAAGAATGGTGTCAAAGTAGCGTTTTCGAGCGGGTTCTGAGGGGTAGGCGTATAGCAGTGACTCTAGCCAGTTGGCTTTGGGCTCTGTCCAGAACTGCCAATTTTCGGCGGGGTCTATGGGGGTTTGTGACTGAATTCTGTTGTTTGCGATCGCATATAGCGGACCACACTCAACTAAATCGGAAGAAAACTGCGATAACTGTTGAAAAGTATTCACGTTGTTTTTTGATTCCGTTGTATTTATGGGCTAGGCATATATGCTCATGTTAGTCGCGATCGCTGCATCTAAATGTGTAGAATTGATCGATTGTTTATCTTGTATCTGTTACCGATGTTTACAAGGACTTCTGCAAACGCAAGATTTGCTGTAGTTGACTTTTCCTGATGTGGGGTTACCCTAAGCTAAAGTTTCCGATTGCGACCATACTTTTTATGACTAGTGGGATGCCCTAGTCACGCCTGAGTGCGGATAAGCTGCTGACTGAAATTTACAGTGCGTTTGACCTTTTTTGCCGCCGCCCGAAGGGATGTAGCCTGATGGAGTATCGCTACTATGATAAGAATATGCAGATGAAGCAGTGGTGTGATGTTCCTAATCAATCGGATGAATTTAGATCTCAGCTATATGTAGAGCAACACTGGGTGTTCTGCGCAGACCAAAATTTTGAGATAGCTTTTCGCTGTTGTGAGCAAGCTACTAAGCTTGCTCACAACAATGACAGTGCTTGGTATACAAAGGGCTTTTCTCTTAGTGAGCTAGGCCGTTATGAGGAAGCGATCGCGTCGTATGACGCAGCGCTCTCGATTAAACCCGACTTCCACGAAGCGCTCAACAATAAAGGGGTAGCCCTTGGCTATCTCAGGCGATATGAGAAAGCGATTGCGGTCTTCGAGCAAGCGATCTCAATAACCCCAAAATCCCCTTCTCCTTGGTACAACAAAGCCTGTTTTGCTGCACTCTCCAACCAAATAGAATAATCCCTCAACTGCTTGCGAAAAGCGATTGAACTAAGCGATACAGACGAATACCTCGAACTTGCTAAAACCGATACTGACTTTGACGGCATTCGTCATGACCCACGGTTTCAATCCATAATCACCTCCTCTCAGCAATAGAAAAGTGGTCACGTACTGTCTTTCACAGTACTGTAGGTGTTTAATCGCTAGAATTTGAATATTTTGCTGTTTTAGCGGCTGTTTGCTCGTGCTTGTTGAACAGGGAAAAGCAGACAATTATTCAGCTACTGAGTCAATTCCCACTCGTTTAGCTTGCACTTCGTATGTTGATATATTTCCAACACAGCTTCCTTTGAGATATTAACTTCAACACTATGAACAGCCTTATTTCGAAGTTCCAAAAAACTGCGAGCGAATTCATACTCATCGCTAGACAGTTCGCCCAGCGAGTACATATAGTCAAGAACGCTACGGTCAGAAGTTGCATCTATCGGTATTGCTGAATGCTCACCTGCGATGCGCATTCCAGCAATATATACCGACCAGAGGTAGGGCAGTGCCAGGTCATAATTATTTCCAGAAAGCAGGCTATCTAGTTTACTGAGCATCTGATTGAGTGCTTCAACCGATGGATGGTTTGTTGATGAGTAACCTGACGCTGTCGCATCAATTGTTGAAAGCATAAATCGCCAGTTTTCATGGCTACCCACAATTTCAGCAATCTCTTGATATCGTTCGATTGAGCGACGAGACCCTCTTGTTTTGATGTCAATAATTAGGTTCTCGTCACCACGAGTTGCCAAAATATCAGGACGATATTGCTTCAAGTCAAAAGGAATGCTTGATGAATCCGGTTCAATGACAACGACGTATCCCTGCTTTTTTAGGTCGTTGGCAGTTGATTGAACAGTCTGCTGCTTACTGTAATTAGTGCTATTCACAACTCTACCTCTGTATTGAGTTCAGCCGACTCAGTGACACTGATATAAACGCATTCAGTCCCTTCCGCAACTGCCTCAGCTAGCTGTGCTGGCAATCCCACAATGTCTATGGGATCTGATAAAAGGCGCATATGACCGGCCACATCCCACACAAGCCCATCATCAGCATAAACCAATGAATTCAATGCGTCCTGTATCGGTTTGATAATGTTGTTGATATCAGCCGGATTGCTTTCGCACAGGTAGACTACTGTGAACTTTAGCGGGCCCTTTGAGATTGGGCTTTGATTCCAAACCGAAAAAGCTCTGCCGTAGATATAGTCTTTCCAGTCTTGCTTGTTCTGGCTGCTTTTTGCCTGATAGGAAACAGGCCGTCTTGGCAACAGCAACTCAAACATAGCCCTCATACTTATAAGCTTTTTGTATGAACGTATACTACCCATGCCAATGACATTACAAGTCGTTTTGATGACAGGTTGCTCCTCAGGCATTGGTAAAGCCCTCTGCTGGGCTTTTCACCGTCAGGGTTATCGAGTGGTGGCGACTGCACGACGTTTGGAGATGATCGAAGATTTGCAGGCGGCTGGAATGAGTACGTTACCACTCGACATCACAGACCCCACTACTATTCAACAAGCCGTCAGCACGATTCTTGAAACTCATCACCAGCTCGATATCCTTATCAACAATGCGGGTTACGGTCAATTTGGGCCTTTGATGGATGTTAGCGCTGAGAAACTACAGGCCCAGTTCCAAACCAACGTCTTCGCGCCGATTGCGCTCATTCAGCAAGTGGCTCCCATCATGAAACAGCAGCAGGCTGGCCTGATTGTGAATATCGGCAGCATTTCAGGACTCGTCACTACGCCCTTTGCTGGTGCCTACTGCGCCTCCAAATCGGCCTTGCACAGCCTTTCGGAAGCGCTGCGGATGGAGCTTTCTCCTTTTGGTATTACAGTGGTCACCGTTCAGCCCGGTGCAGTGGCCTCAAATATTGGCGTTGCCGCCGAAAAAGAACTTGCAGGCGTACTCACATCCGATTCTTGGTATGTTTCTTTCGCGCAAACCATTCGAGATAGAACAAACCTCTCACAGGTAGAGGCAATGCCTACCGAGCAGTTTGCCGCGCAGCTAGTGCAGCAGGTAACGCAGCCCAAGCCACCCGCTATTATTCGGCTTGGCAAAAAGAGCCTGTGGCTCCCTTTCCTGAAAAAATGGCTGCCTCCCGCTTGGATGACCTTTCTACTAAAGCGCCGCTTTGGTTTGCGATGAGCCGCTGAGTAGAAAGATATAAAGAGCGGTTGTAGGCCCACTTCCTTGTAAAGTCCCTGCTCCTGCTCTCGCGAGAGCTTCCAATTCAAAACGTCTAGATCGTTATGACAGCAAAGTTTTCAGCGTCTTGCCTCAGAGCCCCGGAATCGGGGACGGGGGCCTCTGTCTACCCCTATCTCCCAACCAGAACCCAACAAAGCGATCGCACCCAATAACGAAAGCCAGTGAGGAAATCCGCCGCCCGGGAGCCGTCCACATCTCTTTACACATTTGGTAGACTGAAGGGCAGAGATATCAAAAGGACTTGCTACTGTATGACAGCTGCGACGTATGAACAGCCCCTGCGCTTAGAGCAGATTCCTTCCTTGACCTACAGCGCTACCACCGATAAGTTTGACGAAACCTGGCGAGCGCCGCTCTCCACCCTGCTTGGCCTAGGTCGTGCTGTCGGTGCCGACTTTGTAGAATTTTTCCTAGAGCGTAAGAACTACATCAGCTGCCTCGCTGAAGACGACGCGATTACTAGCATTGACCCCAGCTTGGTTTCGGGCGCAGGTGTGCGGGTGTTCAAAGGCAGCTCAGACTGCTACGTCAGCACGAACGACCTTTCTTTTGATGGGCTTAAGGCTGCTTTGGAAAAGGGCTTAGCGATTATGGGGCTAGAGACGCCTGCGGCGAGTGCGAGTATCCCGGAAATCAACCTGGAGCCGCTGCGCGACTACGGCGTGACTCGGGCGAAGGATAACTGGCTCGCGAGCTGCCCTTCTATGCAGGTGATGGGCGATGTATTGCTAGAGGCGAACGCGGCTTTAGGTAAAAAGGCTGACCATGTTCAGGCTCGCCGTGCTTCTTATTTCCGTGACTGGCAAGAAGTGCTGGTGGCGTCCAGTGACGGTACCTTTGCTCGCGATGTGCGGCTGACTCAGTCTGTGGGCTTTAATTTGCTCTGTGCAGATGGTGAGCACCGTTCCTCGATTGGTGAGCGCCTGGGCAATACGGGTGACCCCAGCTTTTTGACCGCTTGGGACTACGGTGAAACGGCTGAGAAGGTGGCTGAGGCTGCTGGCAAAATGCTGTACGCCGATTACGTGGAGTCTGGCAACTATCCGGTGATTATGGCGAATCACTTTGGTGGCGTGATTTTTCACGAAGCCTGTGGCCATTTGCTAGAAACCACTCAAATTGAAAAAGAGACGACGCCTTTCCTCAAGATGAAAGGGAAAAAGGTGGCTCACGAAAGCTTGACGGCCTGGGATGAGGGTCTCTCTTCTGAGGCGTTTGGCACGATTGATATGGACGATGAGGGCATGCCGGTTCAGCGTACGCTGCTGATTGAGAACGGCATTTTGAAGAACTTCATTTCTGACCGGGCGGGCGAAATGCGCACGGGGCATCCGCGTACGGGCAGCGGGCGCCGTCAGGGGTATACTCACGCGGCAGCTTCTCGCATGCGCAATACCTACATCGCACCGGGTGACAACTCAGTAGAAGAACTGTTTGCTTCGGTTGAGAAGGGCATTTATTGCAAGAAGATGGGCGGCGGTAGCGTCGGCCCGACTGGGCAGTTCAACTTTGCGGTGGATGAGGCGTACTTGATTGAAAATGGCAAGATTACGAAGCCGTTAAAGGGCGCTACGCTGATTGGCGAAGCAACGGACATTATGAACAAGATTTCGATGTGCTCGAATGATATCAGTTTGGCACCGGGATTCTGCGGCTCTGTGAGCGGCAGCGTGTATGTCACGGTAGGTCAGCCACACATCAAAGTAGACGACATTACGGTAGGTGGCCGCTAGCTGCGAACCCCTAAAGCATCACAGCCAACTGGTTCCCCTTGCTAAGGGGAACCGCAAGGGAGGGGTCTCCGATCAGCCCGCTACACACCGAGACCCCTCCGTTGGTTCCCCTTAGCAAGGGGAACCGGATTCCGAGACTTGGAAGTTACGATTCTTTCTTCATTCTTATGCCAAAAATTCAAACGATTGCAAAACAAGCTGAGACGATCGCTCAAAAGCTCAGCATCTCTAAATACGATATCTACGGCTCTTCTGTCGATGAAACGAGTGTTCAGGTCGATAGGGGTAAACCTAAGCAGGTGAAGGCGTCTAACCGCTCTAGCGTGATTGTGCGCGTGTGGAATGACCAAAACCAAATCGGCGTGACTTCTACGACGGATGTGGATGAAACCGGATTGGAGATGGCGCTGAAAACGGCCTATGAGGCGAGTTCTTTTGGCGTGAAGGAAAATGCGCCAGATTTTAGTCCTTTGGCGAGTGCACCAACGGCTGATGTGGCCTTTACTAAGGCTGATCCCGCGCCTGTGCCTGAGCTGATTGACACGTTGATTGAAGCGGAGAAGGGGGTGCTGGAATCGCACGAGGCTATTGCATCCGTCCCTTACAACGGTATTGCCCAGCGTGATATCGAACGCTTTTATCTCAACAGCAACGGCGCGCAGCGTAGCGAAGAGCGGACCTATGCGTCGGTGTATTTGTATGGCAAAACTGAGCAGGAGGGTCGTAAGCCTCGGGCAGCAGGTGCTATGCGATTTAAGAATGGGCTGGCGCAGCTAGATGTGAACAGCTGTGTGAAGGAAGCGGCTGAGAAGACGATTAGCCATCTGGACTACGAGAAAATTGCCTCTGGTAAGTATCCGATTGTCTTTTCGGCGGAGGCGTTTTTGAGTTTGCTTAGCGCTTTCTCGAATATGTACAACGCTCAGAATATTTTGGACAATCGCTCGCTTTCTACGGCGGAGTCTTTGGGCACCGAGGTTGCGAGTTCTTTGCTTTCTGTTTATGACGATGAGCTACACGCAGAGAATGTTTCTTCTGAAACGTTTGATGGTGAAGGTACGCCGACTCGGCGCTTGGCGCTGATTGAGAAAGGGGTGCTGAAGAATTTTGTGCACAGTGCGGGTACGGCTAAGCGCATGAATGCAGAGCCTACGGGTCATGCCAGTATTGGTGCGAAGGTCAGAGTGGGCCTGAACTATATGGAAGTGTTGCCGGGTGAATCGGCTGACGATGCTTACAATTTGGATACGGCTGATGGCGTGGTGCTGATTGATGATTTGCAGGCGCTGCATGCGGGTGTGAATGCGCTACAGGGCTCTTTCTCTTTGCCGTTTGATGGCTGGCTGCTGAAGGATGGCAAGCGCATTAGCGTGGAGTCGGCAACGGTAGCTGGAGACTTCCGCGAGGTGCTGAAGAACATTGTGCATATTGAGCCTGAAGCTGAGACTACGCCGGGTGGGGTGTGTCCTCGGGTTTGGGTGAGTGAGCTGTCTGTGACGGGTGAGGCTTAAGCGGTAGGACGGCTGCTTGGTTGAGTATGTGGAAAGCCCTGAGTGATTCATCACTCAGGGCTTTTTGTGCGTTCGGGATTGAAGTAGTGGCGATTTAAGCGTGACGTGTGCTTTGGTTAGACGATTGTGGTGCTGAGGACATCGCCTAGTGCTTTTACAAATTTTCCTTTTAGGATGACGCTGAGAATGCCGACGCTTATGGGGATGGTGGCTGCGATCGCCAATTTCAAAATCCCGAACTCAGCCAAAGGGGTATGGGTCATATAAGCAGACATATCCAACGCTACGCCGACGGGGATAGCGCCAAAGAAAGCACCCAGTAAGAAATTCTGGAGTGGGCGTGCGCGTGCGGATTTGATTGGAGACGGCTCAGAAGATTGTTCGCTAAAAGGTGTCGTAGGATTCTCAGTCATGACAGTTCTCCAAAGACCGGTTAAATCT
>JBCBDN010000025.1:0-20452 GCA_038529685.1 Cyanobacteria bacterium J06598_1
GCTAGTGACCTGCGGTGCCAGGTCCAAAAACTCGAAGTACTGGGAGACGTAGAGATTGAATTCGTACAGGGTAGCGATGCTGGCGAGGATATTTTGGGTCGCACCTTGGGCCTGCTGAAAGGTGCCTGCATACAGCGTTAGGTCTCCGATGGTGACGAGGCCGAGAAGAGCTTCCCACAGGACGAGGGCATAGGCGGTATAGAAGGCGATCGCAGCAACCATCTCAATCGAAACCTGCACGATGCCTTGCTTGCGAGCCAGCACCCTCGACTCATTGTTAAAGTCCGCCCTGATGTTGTGATACTGCTCCACCATATAGCTACCCAAGCTGAACAGCCGCACCTCCTTTACATACTTGGGTTCGGTCAGCACCTTGCCAAAGTAATCGGCTAGCCGTCGACTCGGGGTTTGCCTACGGGTCATCCAAAAGCGACGCTCTGAGAACCGAATGCCCGCCCAAAACGTAGGTAGGGCGCTGAGCAGCAGCAGCACAAATACCCAAGGGTTGAATCTCAGCAGCAGTGCCAGTAGGCCGACAAGGCGAGTCACCTGACCGAGCAGAGTGAGCGTAATTCGCAGCACCCGCATTGGGTAGTTGCTGCCGCTTTGTTGGGCCCGGTTCAAAATGTCGTGAAACTCTGGCGACTCGTAGTGGGCCAAATCTAACAGAGTGGCCTGTTCTAGCATTTGGGTGTTGGCGAAGAGCAAGAAGCGATCGCTCATGATCTGAGTCGTATAGCTATCGAGCTGCTGCAAAATTGCCTGAAGGGCCAGCAGCCCAAAGCCACCTGCGACGAGTGGCCACAGCGTCTGTACCATCAGAGCGATCGGCAACGATTGCGTCACCATCTCTACCACTTGGTCCACAATCAGCTTACTGATGAGGATTTGTGCGGCGGGCAATAGTGAGCTGGTGAGGGTCAGCGCCACGCTGATAATGAGTGCCCCCGGTGTAGCGGTCCACACTAGGCGGAACAGGCGAGGCATATTTTTGAAAATCGCCATTGAGCTAGCGAATTTCTGGGTCAAACTTCTGAGCGAAGAGGATGAAGTCAAAGGCAAAATATCCAGTTAGGCCCTCACTAGCCTAGCGCGTCCGTCTAGGTGCTTACGAGAAAGCCGTTACGGTAAAACGATGACGGGTGTATCCATACTGACTTGTTCATAAAGCGCCAGCACATCTTCATTGCGCATGCGGACGCAGCCATGAGAAACGGCGCTGCCAATGACAGATTCGTCGGGGGTGCCGTGAAAGCCAATAGAATTTTGACCATCGGACCAAAAGCCAATCCAGCGAGTACCCAGTGGATTTTCGGGGCCGGGTGGAATGACTTCGCCGGTGAAAGGATGCTCCCAAGACGGGTCGCTTTGCTTTTGAAAAACCCTAAACTCGCCGGTCGGGGTTTGCCAGCCCTCGCGGCCTACTGCAACGGTGTAGTTTGCCACTAGCATCTCGCCACGATATACAGACAAGCGCCGTTCCGATAGCCGAAGTTCAAGCTTTAATGTTTCGCTGATTTGTGATGGGGGCGTTTTGGGTGAGCTGCCTGTAGAGGTGTTTGTAGAGGTATTTGCAGCTTGAGGCGGTTGACTCACTGAATCTTCTACGGGTGAAGAAGTTTGCTCCAGCCTGCGGTCGAGTAGGTTTGTTGCTTCTAATGTGCGAGATTCTGTTGATTCTGTCGCTGTTCGAGCAGGCAAATCTTCTGTTGGCGTTATCTTGTCAGCGCCGATCGATCTTGCTTCGGTGCCCGTTAGATCAAAGGCGTCAGCGGTTCTGATGGGGGGAGAAGTTGCGATCGCACTCCCCTCCATACCCACACCGGCAACCAAAACACTCGCGGCTAGTCCCGATAGCCAACGGATAAAATGCCAGTTACACAGCCGATTCACGTTTGTCACGCTTTTTCTATGAGAAAAGATCAACAGGGAAAGAGGACGTCTTAATCCTCAAGGTTCAACAGTGACAGGTGTGCCAACACTCACCTGTGCAAACAGCGCGACGACATCGTCGTTGTACATGCGCACGCAACCATTAGACGCGGCATGGCCAATCGATTCCACTGTTGGTGTGCCGTGAAACCCAAAAGAACCTGCTTCGGTACTGGCAAACTCTATCCAGCGCAAGCCCAGGGCGCTGTCGGCACCGGGCTCATGCACCTCGCCGGTCCAGGGGCTCTGCCACACCGGGTTTTCGACCATTTTGGAAACGGTGAATTCGCCTTGGGGGGTGGGGGTCTCGCTAGTGCCAATGGCGACGGGGTAGCTGCTCACCAGCATGCGGCCTCGGTAGAGGTATACTCGGCGCGATCGCAAACTCAACACCAGCCGATTATTCTGCGTTTGAGCGTCCACTGCCTGCGTCTCAGGCGATGCCGTTTCTCCAGGCATCGCCCCTGCACTGCTGACCGGAACCGCTAAGAAACCCGCTATCCCGACGCCGAGGCCTAGCCTAACCAATCCCCTTTTCATAGCCGCTTTACTCTCATAATCGCTTTGGGTCCAACCCAAGCCACGAATTCTATTGAAAACAGCTTACCTTGTTTGCTGGAAGTGCACCGTCACTTGAGTACACTTACCAGAGTGCGCGGACAGGCTGATCTTCGGCTGCCGCAGTAGACGGTTCTTCCTCGGGTGAAGGGGTCGTCATTTCTGACGCTTCTTCTACTGCTGCTGGCTGACTGCTGGCTGTCGTAGGGGTCTCTTCTGTCGGCACTGCTTCTGTCGGCACTGCTTCTGTGGGCACTGCATCTCTGGCCTGTAGCTGCTCGGTGAGTCCAGCAGGCAGCAGCACCTGGTCAATGACATGAATCACGCCGTTGCTGGCATCAATATCAGCTTGTATTACGCTGGCATCGTTTACCTTGACACCGGTCGGCGTGATATCGACCTCCACCCGCCCATCAAAGGTGCTGACTGGGCCAACCGCTAGCTGGTCGGACGTCATGTCTCCGTAGGACACGTGGTTGTACAGTACCTTGACCAGCAGATCTCTATTGTCGGGTAGTAGCAAAGACTCTAAGGCCCCACTCGGCAAGGCTGCAAAAGCTTCGTCAGTAGGTGCAAATACTGTCAAAGGCCCTTCTCCTGAAAGCACACTGCCAATATTGGCCTGGGCAATAGCGGTGGTAAGTGTACTAAACCCGATTGTATTGCTGGCCACTTCAACAATGTCTTGGCCAATGTCTTGGCCGGTTGCACTCGGTGAAGCAGGCGCAGTCGGTTCAGGGCTTTGGCTGGGGGCATCTTGCCGAATCCTAGGCTCTACCAGAACAGACGCGCTAGCGGCTGGCGCGAACAGCAGACCTGTGCTGAGAATACTGGCTGCGATGATACTTTTGTTGCGCGATTGGGTGCAGCGCGATCGAATAGAGGCGGGGCAGAAGTGCATGATTTTCAAAGGTAGATGGGGGCTGCTTTCGCTCGATATTTGCTGAACAGCACGCTGCGGTACGACGCTCAGTAAATATACTTAAATCTACCCTGAATTTTGAGCTGCGGCCACCCTTTTGCTACAGAGTGCAGCCTAGCGGTACAGAGCGCTGCCTACAGCAGATGCTGAAATTTCTCTTCTTTGCCTAGCGCTTTCACCGCCTGCTTGATCTCCTGTGTGCGGTCTTTTCTCACAATTAAGGTGGCATCGCCATCTCGCACGACGACGATATCTTCTAGGCCAATGGTGACGATTACCTCGTCTGGATTGGCGCTGTACAGAATGCTACCTGTGGTGTCAATGCCCACGTGCTGAGCAAGCTCCACATTTTGCGCATCGCCTTTGAGCAGACGCTCTACTGCGTTCCAATCGCCCAAGTCATCCCAGCCAAAGCTCGCAGGCACCACGTAGGCGCGCTCTGTTTTTTCCATCACGGCGTAGTCAATACTGAGCTTTTCGAGGGTGGCGTAAGCGTCTACGCCTTTTTCTATCATGGCGTTCATCATGTCGGGGGCGTGAGCTTTGAGCTCAGCTATCATGACGGCGGCTGGAAAAATGAAAATGCCGCTGTTCCAGCTGTACTGGCCGCTGCTGACAAATTTTTCGGCGGTGGTTTTGTCGGGCTTTTCAGCGAAGCGGCTGACTTTGTAGGCGGGCAGGTCGGTTACGGTGCCTGCGCTGAAGGTGCCTGCGTCGGTGCCTTGCTCAATGTAGCCGTAGCCAGTGGAGGGGAAGGTGGGCTTGATGCCGAGAGTGGCGATCGCACCTACACTCTCCGCCATTGCCGCCGCCGCTTTTAGCGTGTCACAGTAGCGCGTCACGTCTGTAATGTAGTGATCGGCTGGGAAAAAGCCGCACAGCGCGCCGTCGCCGTAGCGTTTGGCCACTTCTAGGGTTGCCCAGGCCACAGCTGGCGCGGTATCGCGGCCCTGGGGTTCTACTAAAATATTGTCTGCGGGAATGTCGGGTAGCTGCTTACGGACGCCGTCTGCTAAATGTGATGCGGTAATGACAAATAAATCTTTCCAGTCTGCGAGGGGCAGCAGCCGATCGGCAGTGGACTGCAAAAGTGAGCGATCGCCGCCATCTAAGCAGAGAAATTGCTTTGGGTACTTCAGCCGACTCACCGGCCAAAAGCGCTCACCCTTACCGCCAGCCAAAATAATCGGGATAAAACGAGCCATAACGAATGCCTGTGCCATCAAAGATTTCGGTCTATCCTACCGTTCGGCGGAAGCGTGCAAGCTATAATCCACTTAACAATTAATTAACAAAACACAAACTGACGAACTTTTCGCAACCTTCCGGGTATAGTCCGTATTCGGTTGCTGTAAATAAGCAGACCACCCACCAAACTTGAACAGATCAGCAAAAAACTGACTAACGTCATCAAAGGCGTGGTTGAGTCACTTTTATCTGATTTTCTAGGGCCAATCAGCTTATGGTGTCTACTTTTATGTAGATAATTTGCTTATCTGTACCCGTAACTGTCTTACGAGCAACCAGTTAATTCACCAAGATTTGCTAAAGTTTTGAACGAACGGGTGTATCAGGTCTGTGTTCAGTTTTCTAAATTTCTTTATCAACCTTCATTTTCCGCCTGTGGCTTAGCATGACTACTCCGCCCCATGAACCTGAGGTCAACTCCCGCGTCCAAGCTATTAAGGCGTCTTCATCTGGCGAACGCTCTGGCTCTTCTGGGAAGTCATCAGTGGAGTCGCTAATGCATTCGGACGAAGCGAATACTGCTCTGGCGCTCTCAGATTCCACGTTAGCGACCAAATCTTCGAATAAGCGGTGGGGCTTCAAGAGTATTGTGCGCAATACGCTGCTCTCGGCTGTGTTTGGTGTGACGGCTTTTACGGCTGCTGGTTTGGGTGCGATCGCAGTCCTTACCTTTCCCCTTCCTCGTCAGCTCAGCGGTGAAACCGTCGCCCCGCCGCTGGCCGATTTGTGGCGCACTGGCTTTCGCTACCAAGTCTCTCGCCCGGTGAATATTTTGGTGATGGGTCTCGATGAGGCTCACGACGTAGAAGGCGCTGACCCTGATGACCTGGTAGGCCGTACCGATACGATGCTGCTGGTGCGCGTTGACCCTGGCGAGCAGGTGGTCAATGTGATGTCTATTCCTCGTGATACCCGGGTTGAGATTCCGGGCTACGGTATCGAGAAAATAAACCAGGCCAACTTTGAAGGCGGCGTTGAGCTAGCGGCTGAGACCGTTTCTTATAACTTCAACAATGTTGAAATTGACCGCTACGTTCGAGTCAGCACCACCGCATTTAAAGAAATTGTAGATTTGGTCGGCGGCATCGAAGTCCTAGTGCCCAAGGCGATGGAGTACGAAGACAAAACGCAAGGTTTGGTGATTGATTTGCAGCCCGGCTTGCAAAATCTCAACGGCGACGAAGCCGAGCAGTTTGCGCGCTTTCGCCAAGATTCCTATGGTGATATTGGCCGCGTACAGCGTCAGCAAATACTGCTCAAAGCCCTGCGGCAGCGATTGATTAATCCAACCGTGCTGCCTAAGCTGCCGCAAATCATCCGAGTTCTGCAAAAGCGAATTGATACCAACTTGAGTGTAGAAGAACTGTTGGCGCTCGCTGGGTTTGGTTTGGATTTGGAAACCAAAGATTTGCATATGGTGATGCTGCCCGGCCGGTTTAGCGATCCGGAGGAGTACGGAGCGAGCTATTGGCTGGCTGACAATTCGGCTAGCAGCGACCTGATGCGCACTTACTTCGATGCCAATTCAGCAGAGCTTGTTTCTGACGAAAGCCTTGGGGTGAACTACTACGAAGCGCCTTCAGCCTGGGCAGTGAACGGCCTGAAAATTGCGATTCAAAATGCCACAGATGACTCGTACGCCAGCGCTTCTATGGCTGAGTATCTGCGAGACCAGGGCTTTAATAATGTGTATGTGGTCAGAAACTGGGCCGACGTTAACCGGAAGACGGCGGTGGTCGCTCAGCGAGGGGACATCGGTAGCGCCTCAGCTGTGCAAGACGTGATTGATTTGGGCCAAGTTGTGTCAGATTCTACTGGGGATATTGATTCAGATATTACGATTCGAGTCGGTGAAGACTGGCTAAAGCTAGTGGACCCCGAGTGGAAGCGTCTTCCTTACGACGGTCCAAGATAGGGGGGAGGCGATGAGTGTGTTTTCTGTGGCGATCGCACTGGGTTTAGCCTGTGGTTGGGTGCTGTTGTTTTCGGTACCCGTTAGTCCGTATTAAAGAATAACTATGGCTCAGCTGCGCTGTAGTAGTGAGCTAGCTGGTGGCACAAACGTAGGTGTATACCACCAGCCAACGCTGGCCTGAGGGCCTTTCATCGGAACAAATTCTTGGATCTTAGTCCAATCAATTTTGTGTGCTCGGTTAAAGGTGCAAATTACAAAGCCATCGTAAAAGGCAAACGCTACTAGCCTGCGGCAACCGGTGTCTGCGCTTTAATCGCAAATATTTTTTCAATCACTTCTTGTACGGCTTTGTCCGGTGTAGAAGCGCCTGAAGTGACCCCGACTGAAATCTTTCCAGCGGGTAGCCAGTCTGTGCCCTCAGCGAGTTCGTTGCTGTGCAGCGGCTGATGCTCAATCCGATTGCCCGGGCCGACTCGCGCTGCGCTGTCGATGTGGAAAGAAGGAATGTTTCGCTCTATGGCAATTTCTTGTAGGTGCGTGGTGTTGGAAGAGTTGAATCCGCCAATCACAACCATTAGGTCGATATCTGCTTCGACTAGGTTGAACATGGCGTCTTGACGTTCTTGAGTGGCGTCGCAGATGGTGTTGAAGCTGTGGAAATGCTCGTTGAGCGCTAGGGGGCCATATTTTTTCAGCATGGTGCGCTCAAAGAGTTTGCCGATTTGTTCGGTTTCACCTTTGAGCATAGTGGTTTGGTTGGCGATGCCGACGGCGTCTAGGTCTTTTTCGGGGTCGAAGCCTTCTGAATGGGCATTGGCAAACTTAGCTAAGAACTCAGCGCGCTGCTGTTGTTTCTCTTCAGGCGACTCGCTTCTGTTCAAAATATAGTTGGCTACATACTCGGCTTCTGCTAAGTTCAGCACGACCAGATACGTCCCGGCAAAGGAGCTGGTGGCGACGGTTTCTTCGTGCTTGTACTTGCCGTGAATAATGGAGGTGAACTCTCTTTTTTTATGCTTTTCTACGGTGTTCCAAACCTTGGAAACCCAGGGGCAGGTCGTATCGACAATGGTGCAGCCTTCGTCGTGCAGTAGCTTCATTTCCTGTACGCTTGCACCAAAGGCTGGCAATATCACCACATCGCCGCTTCTGACCCCGGAGAAATCTTTCTCTCCGTCAATGAGCTCAATGAAGTGCACGTCCATTGCTTTGAGCTGTTCGTTGACTTCGGGGTTATGGATAATTTCGTTGGTGATCCATAGCTTTTGATTGGGGAAGTGCTGGCGAGCTTCGTAGGCCATTGCGACTGCGCGCTCTACGCCCCAGCAAAAGCCAAAGGACTCTGCGAGGTGGATGGTAACATCGCCTTCTACGAGCTGGTTATTGTTGGCTCTGAGCTTTTGGATTAGGCTGCTCTCGTATTGCGATCGCATTTGACCAGCCACATCGTCTTTTTGGCCAAAGCCCTGGTTGCGGTAGTAGTTTTCAGAGTGGTTGAGGGCGCGCTTAAAAGCTTTGGTATCCATAGAGACTAACGAAGGTTTCTAGCAATGTGACGGCCACGTGACGGCCATATCATCATTGTAGATTGGGTAGAGACCCCTCGAAACTTAACCGCTGGATTCTTTACTGAGCGCGAGTCGCTGGCTGAGATGCTGCTGGCCGAGATGCTGCTGGCCGAAGCGCTACTGCAACTCTAGCTGTGCGTAAAGCGCGATCGCACTGCGCCAAACCAAATATCCCTGCCGGTTCAAATGCAGCCCATCTGTAGTCAAATCGCTGCGCAAGTTACCATCGCCCGTCACAAAAATCGGATACAAATCTAGATAGTAGGCGCTGTTCTCATCTGCGATTTTTTTCAGCTCGCTATTCATATTCACAATGCGTTCTGCACCCAGAGCCGTCAGCTTGTCGCGGCTCTCCCAAGTAGAGTTCTCGCCACCGTGAGGCAAAATCGACTGTACGACAATCTGCGTTTTGGGGTGCTCTTTTTTGAGCTGCCGAACAATCTCTTTGTAGTTGGTCAAAATTTCCTCATCTGTTTTTCCCCAGATCAGGTCGTTGATGCCAATCATTAAGAAAACGGCTTCAACCTCGTTTTTCTCTAAGTAATCGAGTCGGTTGAGCAGGCCCTGGGTTTTTTCACCCGAAATGCTTTGGTTGATCCATACGCGTCGCCCTGGCATCAGCTCGCCTGGAAACCACAGGCTTAAGGAGTCACCGAGCAGTACGGTGAGGTGGGCCGGATTGTGCGTCGCCATTTTTGAGGCGTCTTTTTTCAACACATCTAGCCATTCGGCGTAGCTGCGCTTGACGCCACCGCTGGGGTGAGGAAGTTCTGCACCATCGGCGATCGCTGCTGCAGCGATGGCCGCGTCACCACCCACCGTATCGGCCACAAGCGAATCGGCTACGAGCCCGTCAGAAACTTCAGCCGCTTGCAGTCCGCGTCCTACATTTGGGTTCTCTTGCGACACTGCTAGCAATGTCGCAAATAGCAACCCGTTCATTACGAGGGAGAGCGCCGCCCAGTTTGGAATTTTTGAAAACCAGTTGACCACAGGAAACTTCAACGCGAAGGGACTCAATTAATTAGGCTGCACCAAGAGCTATCGCAGATCTTAATCGGATCTGTTCCTCCTGCCTAGCCTAAAGTTCAAGGTTCCGTGTGAATACCGGTATCGCAGGCATCATAGGGCACCTAATGGCCTACCTATTAAGACGGCCTACGCGTTGAAACGTGCTACACATTAAACCGGAAGAGCATCACATCGCCTTCTTTAACGGTGTACTCTTTGCCTTCACTGCGCACGAGCCCTTTTTCTTTGGCCGCGCCCATCGAACCATGACTGACTAAGTCTTCATAAGCAACCGTTTCAGCCCGGATGAAGCCGCGCTCAAAGTCGGTATGAATCACGCCTGCGGCCTGGGGCGCTAGCATCCCTGCCCTAATCGTCCAGGCCCTGGTTTCTTCAGGGCCCGTTGTAAAGTACGTGCGCAAGCCGAGCAAGTCATAGGTCGCTCGAATCAAAGACTGCAAGCCACCTTCTTCGACTCCAAGCGCCTCCAAGAAATCTTTGCGCTCTTCGAGCGGAATTTCGAGCAGCTCTGCTTCTACCTGCGCCGACACCACCACCACCTGCGCCGCTTCTGCTTTGGCATGGGCGCGCACTTCTTCTACCCAGCTGTTGCCTGCTGCTAGGTCGTCTTCTGATACATTAGCTGCGAAGATGACGGGCTTACGGGTTAACAGTCCTAACGGCTTAATGACCAGCGCTTCTTCGTCATCTAGCTCCACAACTCGAGCAGGCTTGCCTTCATCGAGCACAGGCCGAATTTTTTCGAGGATGGCCAGCTCAGCTTCGGCCTCCTTATTATTACGAGCCTGTTTGCGGATGCGATCCATGCGCTTTTCGATTTGGGATAGGTCCGAGAGCGCCAGCTCTAGGTTAATCACTTCAATATCGCGCAGGGGACCGATGGAGCCAGAGACATGAATAATGTCGTCGTTTTCAAAGCAGCGCACCACGTGAATAATGGCGTCTACTTCGCGGATATTGGCCAAAAACTGGTTGCCTAAGCCTTCGCCCTGGCTAGCGCCTTTAACGAGTCCGGCAATATCTACAAACTCTACGCGTGCCGGAATGATTTCTTTTGAAGTCGAAATAGTGGCTAGGGCCTGAAGCCGCTCATCAGGGACGGCGACGATGCCAACGTTGGGCTCAATGGTGCAGAAGGGGAAGTTGGCGGCCTGAGCCTTGGCATTTGCGACAACCGCATTAAATAGGGTGGACTTTCCGACGTTGGGTAAGCCAACAATTCCGGCTCTGAGCATGGTTGGTTAGGTAGCGTTCTACTGAAGTGTATCCAGCATAAAGGGAATAGGGGATCTTTTTTTCTTATATATGTCTGATAGCTTACCGGTAACTCATGGGCTCTGGTATGCTTTGGCTAACTTTGTCGGCGTTGTCAGAAATAGCTAGGGTTTAAGGTGGGTGGTGCAATGCAAAAAAAGAATGGAGATCAGCGTTTTTCAGTGCCTAAGTCAGGTCGCCAACTGACGTTTTTGTTGATGCTAGGGCTACTTTCTGTTGGCTTTACTGCTGGCCTGAGTGGATGCTTTTCTGGTTCGTCTGATGAGGTCGAAACGACGGACACCATCGCCCAGCCACTGGATGGCCCTTCTCGGCTAGAAAATAAGCAGACTAACGTCAAAATCACGGTGCCTGAGGACTGGATTAAGGCAGATACTTCGTTGCGAAACAGTGCCGATATCTATGCTCGCTATCCTGCCCAGGAGCTTTACGCCAGCGTTTTATCAGAAAGTTCAGAGGTGTTGGATTTATTTTCGCTAGAAGACAATGCCACTAAGTATCGCTGGCTGATCGAGTCAGAGATGAGCGCCTACGACGGGGCAACTAAAACAAGCCTGAGCGCAATCCAGGGGAAACCGGCAATTCAGTACGAAATGAAGGGCCAGGTAGATGGCGTGCCGGTGGTGTACTTACACACTACGATTGAAGGTGACGGTCGCTATTATCAGGTGGTTGGTTGGACGACGGCTGAGCGTTACGACGAGAATAAGCAAACGCTACAAAACATTATTAGTAGCTTTGAAGGCACTTAAAGCTACTTAACTTAAGCAAAGGCACTGGATGAGAGTTATGTTGGTTCAATTTTTTCGCGGGTTTTGCTTCACGCTCTTGGGCGCTATCACTATTTTGAGCCTGTGGAGCACGCCTGCTTGGGCCGACCTAAATGATGACAATTACGATGGAAATATCTATGCGCTGTATGCGGGCAACGGTTCTATTGTGCCGCCGCGCTACACGCTGGCCCAGTCTTTGCAGCAAGATAAGCCGACGCTGTTGTTCTTTTACGTAGACGATAGTCGTGATAGTAAGCAGTTTTCGTCGGTGGTGTCTCAGCTGCAGGCGCCTTATGGCAGAGAGGCGAATTTTATTGCGATCGCAGCCGACTCCATTCCGGTGCAAAGCAGCTTTGAGGCTACCGAAGTAGGCTATTACTTCAAAGGCTCCGTGCCTCAAACGGTGATTTTTAACCAGTCTGGCGACGTGGTGTTTGATGAAGTCGGCCAGGTCCCCTACGAAAAAATTGACGACAAACTGCGCGTTGTTTTTGACCTACTGCCCCGCGAAGAATCCGTAGCGCTGCGCCGCCGACCGATCAATGAAGTGAACAGTGAGTTAGTGCCTGAATCATAGGATATGGATAATGCTAGTGCTCGGCCGGCAGACGCACTGAAAAACAAGTTTTACCGGGAACAGACTCTACTAACAGGTTGCCTTTGTGGCGATTTTGAACAATTCGCCTAACGACATCAAGCCCTAGGCCAGACCCTTTGCCCATTTGCTTCGTTGTAAAAAAGGGCTCTAAAATTCTGTGCTGAACTGCCGAGGGAATACCGGGCCCATTATCTTCTATTTCAACTATCAGCTCTGTTTCTTTTTGGCAGGTGCGAATAGTTATCTTCGGCGGTTGATTGTTCGGTGTACCTTCACCCAAGGCGTCAATGGCATTGTCGATTAGGTTGGTCCAGACTTGGTTTAATTCGCTGCCAAAAGCGGTGATTTTGGGCAAATCTTTGTGGTATTGCCGCTCAACTTTGATGCCGTCTTTAAGCTTGAAGGCAAACAGTCGCAGCGTGTCTTCAATGCCATCGTGAATATCGACCTGCTGCTGTGCGGCCTGGTCCATATATGAGTAAGACTTCATCGACTGTACTAGGGTTGAAATGCGTTCGGCCCCGTCGAGTCCGTTGCGAATCATCCCCATTACGTCAAAAGAGAGCGCTAGCCAGCGGATGCCCATGTCGCGCATTTCGGTCGTGTCGTTGCGCCAGCAGTTGATGAGGGTGTCTAGTGTTTTGGGTTCTATGTGGCCTGCGGCTAAAGGTTCTGCGAGCTTCCAGGCGTCTTCTACGCCGTAGTCTTCTAGCCAGTCGGTGAGAGCGTCTTCTCGGTCACCTTGGGCGAGGGGATCGTTGTCAGGGGTGGCGATCGCATCAAACCCCCGGTCTCTTGCATCTGTCCACTGCTTAGTATGCGCTTCGTCTGGCTGTCGCTGCCCGTATACCAAATTCATGCGCTGCAGCTCCAGCATCGCCGGTTTGATATCTTTCATCACGCGCACGAGCGCCGCTGCTGGATTGTTTAGCTCGTGGGCTAAGCCTGCTGATAACGTGCCGAGCGCTGCCATTTTCTCGCGCGTGCGAATGAACGATTCTAGCCCCCTCAAGCGTTGGCCTACTGTCTGAAAAATGTCTTTTTCAAACTCCCGGCAGCTGTGAACAAGGTCTAAAAAATCAGGACAGTCCAAACGGTAGAGTTCGTTATCCGTATCTGCTGTGAGGGTAACAGGGACGATGTCTTCCGTCAGCACCTGGATTTCGCCAAAGAACGATGGGCTCTTGTGCTGGCCAACAGGCATATTCGCGCCGTTAGTATGCTGAGTGACGGTGATTTTCCCGCTGATCTGGATGAAGAAGCCTAGGGACTTATCGCCCTGACGGACAAGGACTTCGCCTGGGGAAAGGTAGATAGATTCGGCGCGATCGCAAATCCACTGCAACCGCTCTTCCGGCAGCTTATCAAACGGCTTCATCTGCACCAGCGATTCTGAACAAAGCATAAGGTTCTGCCCTCTTTCCATCGAATTGCGAAAGCTATCTTCTTATATGAGTAGGCCAGTATCTTATTGATTCTGTTATGGATATCGATGAGTGAAGCATCATCCCGCAGCATAAATAAGCCTTGCAGTGCCTAGGATTTCCTGACGGCGGATGGGATTATCGCTGCTTTCAATGGAATCTTTTGTTAAAAGATCGACCTTTCTCGAAAATAAGGTCTCTAGCTCACGTTTCATCGCAACCAGCTCAAATAAGCCGATCTCTGCATCAGCAGATAACCGTATCATCGTATCGATATCACTATCTGAATGGAAATCGTTACGCAAGATAGACCCGAAGAGATAAAGCTCATCGATTTTCCAGCGAGCGCAGAAGTGGGCGATCTCATCTTTCGGCAGCGTGATCGCCGTTTTACAATCCTGAAATCCTACCGGTCTAGTTTCTGGCAACACAAGGCTGGCCTGAGCACGACTTCCACAATTGTAGACGCTCTAGACATTAGCTCTAGACATTTGCCAGGTGTCGATGCACAAACTGCACGCAAATAGAGCCTTCGCCTACACCAGAGGCCACTCGCTTTACCGATCCATGACGGACATCGCCCACAGCAAAGATGCCGGGTACGTCGGTTTCTAGCAGGAAGCGATCGCGCTCTAACGGCCACCCTTTTTGCGCTGCAATATCAGGCCCCGTACACAAAAAGCCCCTTTCATCGCGCTGCACCATATCTCCCAGCCAGTCTGTACTGGGCGTCGCTCCAATGAAGATAAACAGATAGCTCGTCGGTAGCTCTTTTACTTCGCCTGTCGTCGCGTCTTCCACCAGAATCTTTTCTAGGCGATCGCCCCCCTGAGCCTCCTTTACACTGTGAAACGGCATTACTTCAATGTTGTCTGTCCCATCGATTTGTTCAATCAGATACTGCGACATGCTTTTCACGAGCGACTCGCCGCGCACCAGCATGTTGACCTTGCGAGCATATTGAGAAAAATACATCGCAGCCTGTCCAGCAGAGTTGGCGCCACCCACGACATAGACCTCTTCGCCCTTGCAGGCAGGCGCTTCTGTCTTTGCCGCGCCGTAGTACACGCCCGCGCCTGTGAACTTATCTACACCCGGTACTTTGAGCAATCGCCAAGATACGCCCAGCGCCAAAATTAGCGCATGGCAGCTGATCTCTTTGCCGTCAGAAAGCGTAATAATCCGATAGTCGTTTTCGATGCGCAAATCCGTCGCAGACTGCGGCGTCAAAATCTCGACGCCAAACCGTTTCGCTTGGGTGACGGCTCGTCTGGCCAAATCATCACCGCTCAGGCCCACGGGAAAGCCCAAGTAGTTTTCAATTCGAGAACTGGTTCCGGCCTGTCCGCCCGGTGCTTCTTTTTCAATCAGCACCGTACGCAGTCCTTCCGAAGCGCCATATACCGCAGCCGCTAACCCGGCTGGGCCACCGCCAATAATCACCAAGTCGTAAAAGGGCTTGGCGGCTTCTGTTTGTAGCCCTACGGCCTGGGCCAAATCAGTCACACTTGGCTTGACGAGCTTGTTGCCATCGCCCGTGATCACCAAGGGCAAGCAGCTGCTGCTAGTGTCGGAATCAGCGTACTCTACGAGCTTTTGCGCATCGTCGTTGGATTCAATATCTAGCCAGCGGTAGGGAATTTGGTTGCGGGAGAGAAAATCGCGCAAGTCATGAGATAGCGGAGACCAGCGATCGCTCACCACCTTCACACCCTTAAACTCGGGCTTAAACCCAGCCCTCCAGTCTTGAATCAAATCATCCAAGACCGGATACAGCTTCTCTTCCGGGGGATCCCAAGGCTTGAGTAAATAGTAGTCGAGCCGAGCGTCATTAATGGCAGAAATGGCTGCATTGGTATCTGCGTAGGCGGTGAGCAGTGCCCGCTTTGCCTTGGGAAAAATCTCGCTGCCTTTTTCCAAAAACTCAACGCCGCTCATTCCTGGCATGCGCTGATCGGCCAAGAACAGAGCGACGGTATCGCCGCGCAGTTTTAGCTGTTCGGTGACTTCTAGGGCTTTGTCTCCTGAGTCGGCACGGACGATGCGGAAGTTTTCGCCGTAGTGCGATCGCAAATCTCTCGAAATCGATTGGAGTACCGCCGGATCGTCATCCACGGTCAAAATGACAGGCTTATCCACCATGAGAACTTCACCGCGTGCAACATATCAAGAAATATTAGCAGTCGTTCGACAGAAGAGGATCTGACCCGATTGATCTATGCCTGAGGATAGATTTTGTTTTGTGTCGTCTCAAGCACATTTTCCGGTTTTGATAACCCCTTACGAAGTTCGTTGACACAGCAAAAGTCCGAACCATTCTTTGTCATCTGTGTAGGGTGAAACGACCTTGAGCTGGTGATCTTCGAGCGTTTTGGTGATTTGTTGTAAGTTGAATTTGCGAGAGATTTCGCTGAGGATGCGATCGCCTGCCTCAAAATCCACCGTTAAGCCCAAAGCCTCTAGGCGCACTTGCTGCGTTTTTGCACTTTCTAGATACATTTCAATCTGATGCTTTTCGGTGTTGTACCTGGCAACGTGAGTAAAGCTACTCACATCGAAATTGCCCGCAAATCGCTGATTGAGATGGCGCAGCATGTTGAGATTGAAGGCAGCGGTAATGTCTTGACTATCGTTGTAAGCGGCTTCCAATATGGCGGGCTCTTTTTGTAAATCTAGTCCTAGCAGGAAGTAGTCACCGACGCTCAAAGTGGTGCTGATGTTGGCTAGAAAAGTGTTGCATTCCTCGGGGGCTAAGTTGCCGATGGTGCTGCCAATGAAGGCAATCATGCGGGCCGGGAGCTGTACGGGTGGCAGATTGTTGAGGGCGGGTTCGTAGGTGCTGGCGATCGCATGAATCGATAGCTTGGGGTATTCCACAATTAGCTTTTGCGCCGTCTCAATCAGCATAGTATCGCTGACATCTACCGGCAGATAGCGTAGCGGATAGTGAGCCGCCTGATACGCATTGAGCAGAATGCGAGTTTTGGTGGAGCTGCCGCTGCCGAGTTCGACGATTTCACAGGGGCCGGTGGTCTGAGCGATCGCACCCGACACCGCTTTCAAAATCGCCGTCTCTGTCCGGGTTGGATAGTATTCTGGCAGCTCACAAATCTGCTCGAACAGCTGTGAACCCAACTCATCATAAAAATACTTAGGCGGCAAAGACCGTATAGGTCCAGCTAGCCCTTGAATCACGTCTTGCCCTAAAGCCGCTGGCGCGTCAGCCGCTGACATCAAATTTCGTAAAACAATTCTTTGTTCAGAGTCATCAGGCAGCTGATGCGGACCAGCTGGGTTAGCGATCGATCGATTTAGCGTGGGTTCGCTCATAGGTAAAGCTTTCTGAGCGAGACGCTCTAGGATGCTAGGAGGATTGTGAAATGATTTTGAGACAATGTCGAGACTACAGCCTTACGCCGCGCACCGAAAGCCTGCAAACAGCGCTCTCGTGTGTGGCGCGTACCAGTTGCGAAACTGCCGACGCTTGATAGCCGCTGGACTTGCCCAGCTACCGCCTCTTAGCACTCGGTGAGCACCATCGAAATATATTTGTGAGTAGCCTGCGTAAGGAAACGACTGAAAGTTGGGATAAGCGGCAAACCAGCTGTCGGTCCATTCCCATACGTTGCCGATCATCTGTTTGCATCTTGTACTGGGTCTGGCGGCTGCTTCCCATTCTGTTTCAGTGGGGAGCCTTTTCCCGACGAATCGGGCGTAGGCATCTGCTTCGTACCAGCTGACGCCGCAGACTGGATGCTGATCAAAAGTGGCTTCACTGCGCCAGTACAGGGGTGCTTTTACGCCTGCAGACTGCTGCCATCGCCAGCCCTCTTCACACCACCACTCAGCTTTTTCATAGCCGCCTGCCGCTATGAATTCTCGGTACTGCCCGCAGCTAACCGGCAGGCTGTCTATCCAGTAGCGGTCGAGTGAAACGGCGTGTGCTGGTCGCTCGTTATCAATTGCTTCGGGCCCGTTGTAGCCTTGAGTGATCTCGCCTGCGGTGATCAATACCCTGTCTGATTCAAGACTTGGCAGGGGGTGAGTCTTGGGTGGACTGGGTTGAGACCCTAGCCTTAGCTGATGCATGGCCAGTACCATTGCAATGGTTTCGGCATGCTGGCTTTCGTGCTGAATCAGCCAGTGCCAGAGCTGTTCGGTTTTTGTGGTGTGGGGTTTGTTGTTTTGGAGATAGAAGAGAGTGTGCGATCGCACCTCATCCAAGTAGGTTAAAATCTCTCCTATCTCTGGCAGCCGCTGACGCTGCGCCTTTGGTAATCCATCTGCATCGAACAGCTGCCTGTAGTGGCCAAAGGCTGGCTGCTGACCGGCCAAATACTCCAAAATCCATAGCGATTCGGTGTAGGCAATATGGCCCAAATGCCAGCCGACCGGGCTAAAGTCTGGATGCGACTGCCTGCAAAAAACATCGGGCGAAATGTCTTTAACCAGCGCCAGGGTGTGGCGGCGACAGTCTTGCATGGCCTCTTGAAGGGGGCAAAGAACAAGAGAATGTGGCAACGAATTAAGCGGTGAAACAACAGGGCTAAGGACAAAAGCGCCTAGGCAATCGTGGCGTAGGTCTGGATATTTAGCTTGCTATCTATACTAACCAGCTCGCTTTGATTGTAGGGCTGCCAATCGTTTTCTCCATCATTTTCCCCGTCATTTTTCCCGTCATTTCTAAAGAGTGCTTCTGAGGTGAGAATAACGGAATCGGGGAAGCGCTTAGCGTTTTTGAGTAGGTAAAGAGAAGGCGCTTGTTGTTGATTGTCGTAGCGCAGGGCGATGAGGCGATCGCCTGTAGACAAAATAATGTTTGCCGCGACTCTCACCCCTGCTGCATTCGCCATTTTTACCACGATGTTCATGGTTTGGAGCAGCGCTTCGGCTATATCAATGCCAGGTTGCGTTTCCAAGTGGTGCACCAGCAGCGCGAAAATATGTTCTGAATCGGTCAGGCCTCGAATACTTCTGTAGGCTGCGTCGCAGAGCATGTCTCGTATGGGGCGCTGCAAGGTATCAAAGAAGTTTTCGATTAGGCCATTGTGCACGAATAGCCACTGCTTGTAGGCAAAGGGCTGGCAGTTGCTGATATCGACCGGCATGTTAGCGGTGGCGCTGCGCAGATTTACCACGAAGTTGCGCGATTGGATGTAGCGACATAGGTCTTCTAGGCTGCGGTCGTTCCACATAGGCAGCACGTTGCGATACACAAATGGCTCGACTTCTGGCCTATCGTGCCAGCCGAATCCAAAGCCGTCGCCATTGAGGATAGCCCCCTCTAATTCTTTGGGTTTGTAGCTTTGTACCCGCATGGAGTGCTCGGGTTCTAGCATCAGCTGATCGAGTGAAATGTGCGAGCCCAAGTATCCTAAAATCCGGCACATGATTAGAGTCCTGAAGCGTTGTTTTAAGCGTAAAAGCTAAAACAACTTAGCACTTGCTAGCGCCAAAGAAACCCACCCTGCGATGAAGGCAACGCCGCCCAGCGGTGTAACTGGCCCAAGGGCTTTAACGCCTAGTAGGCTCAACCCGTACAGACTGCCCGAAAATAAAACAATGCCTGCCACAAAGCACCAGCCGGTAGTGACTAGTGCTTTGACTTCAGGGTATTGGGCGATCAAGATAGCGACTAGGAGCAGGGCGATCGCATGATACATCTGGTATCTCACGCCTGTTTCAAAGCTGCCCAGTGCTGTTTCGGTGAGCTTTCCTTTTAGCGCGTGGGCTCCAAAGGCTCCGCCTGCAACGGAGAGGGCCCCCAAGATAGATGCGATCGCCAAAAACAAACGAGCCATAGACTATTCGCTGCGTGAGGGTCAGCGGTGAAGAACTGCCTACACATTAAAGCAATACACGATTACACCGGCCTCATCGATATCAAAATCAGCATTCATCGGGCCAGCCCACGTATCTAGGCACTGCTGCGCTTCTTTGAGGGAGACCTCCGCCAGCATGGCGAACTGAATGGCGTTGATTCTGCCGTTGTTGGCTTGGAGGGCTTTGTAAAAGAGGGCTTGGAGCCGGTGGGAGTAAGCGAGTTTGCGATCGCGCTCCATCGTTCCCATCATCCACACCGCGCCCACCGTAGCTGGAATGCCCAGAAGCATTCCAGCCAAAACGGTTTCTCGTTTGTCCAATCGGTCAGGGTCTGTATCTAGGGCGGTTTCTACCGCGCGACCTAAGCATAAAAAGCCGAGTACCAGGCCAAAGGTCGATAGGCCAATGCCCGCGAGCCTTTTGGTAGAAGTCCGTTTGAGTGAAATCCGTTTGAGTGAATTCATGGTAGGCCCTTCGAATGCTCTAATGCACTAGCTGGTAGGAAACTGATAAACAATCGAGCCGCTTTCGGCAACGTCAAAGTTAGCGCTGAAGGCTTTGGCCTGGGTGTCGATATAGGTGCGGGCTTCAGGGGCGGAGATGTTGGCTGCGATCGCAAACTTCACTAGCGTTACCCGGCCATCTGTCGCTTCGATAAGCTCATACAAAACGCCGCGTAGCCGGACCTGCTCCTTTTCAAAGGATCTTTGGGTTTGGCTGAGATGCTGCTGCCTCTGGTTAGCCGAGAGCACAAGCGATCCACCGGCAGCGCTGAGGGGCAGCCCTACAATGAGTCCACCGATAACGGTTGTCGCGGTATCTGCCTCAACCGTTGAGGTGAGAGCACTCTCAGCCTCCGCTTCGTTGGTTAGCGGGGCCACCACCATCCCGAGCAAAAAGATAATGCCCATACTCAGCAGAGGATAGCCCAGTAGTTTCTTAAATGCAGTCATGTCGTCATCGCCTTCCTTCTATCAGTAGAAAGGAATAAATTGGCCATAGAAGGATCTACAGCCGCAAAGACACTAAAATCCGAAACCACTACAAGAATTCTTGATCTCAATAGTTCAGGATTTGTGTGCGCTCAGCCGCTTCCTTTCTCGAACGCAGATCAGTGCGCCTCTCGGTCGCATGAATGCGTTTCCCCAAACTTAGCAGAACAGTTTAGGGAATAAGGGTACGAGATTTTGACTTATGTCAATTCGCTAATACATCAGCGGATTGACAGGCACCTGACGCCTATATCAGCTAGCCTTTAGCGTACTGACGGCTGCCCATAATATGCCCACATTTCGACTTTTATTGTTATATAGCAAAGCGCGGATGCATTCGCACTTTGCTATGCGCTATGCGCTCTACATAGTAAGGGTTGTAACTGTTCGTA
>JBCBDN010000026.1:0-20032 GCA_038529685.1 Cyanobacteria bacterium J06598_1
GAAAAGGGAGCCATTACTGCCGACTTGGGCGTCGTCAGCACAGACTTTGCTGAGCGCTATCCCGATTTTTTACAGCAGTACGTAGGCGCCCTAGATACCGCAGTCGCCCTATACCGAGAACAGCCCACTGTCGCAGCTGAGGCCATGTCTAAAGCGCTGGCGCTCTCAGCAGATGAAAGCTTGGTGGTCATGAATGAGCTGGTGTGGCTAAGCGCAGAAGACCAGCGCTCAGAAAAGTATTTGGGTACCCCAGACGCGCCAGGAGAGCTTAGCCAGATACTCAAAGACTCTGCCGAGTTCATGGTCGACCAAGGGGCTATTGCTTCAGCGCCGGACCTACAAAGCTATCAGCAGGCGCTCTTGCGCAACGCCATTCTGAAAAAAGAAGATATCCCTTAGCCGATAAACCTACTCGCGCATTTTGCAACTTGTTTTTCTTCTATCCCTATTGACGCTGTCTTTTCTCTCTCCCTTGTTTTCGCTATGTCTGCCAACAACAATCTACCTGACATCTCTGCTGAGCTAAACGAGATCGCCCGCACTAGCGGCAGTACACAACGTTCTAATGATCAAGCTGCTGCACAAAATGACACCCACGAAGCGCTCAGAATGGCCCTGGAGCTAACCTCGTCAGATACGCTGGCGGCCCAACCAAACGAGCCCGTTGTCGATCCTGTAGATGAGGTGTCTGTCACGCAGCCGCACAAAGGGCCCACTGGATTTTTGAGCTGGTGGACCCTAAAAAATAAGGCTACGTTGCTGGCAGTGGCGCTAGGCACTATTCCAGTACTCATTGTGGGTGGCATTTCCACTTCGATTGCCGGTAAGCAGCTGTCTAAGGAGGCGATTGAGCAGCAGCAGCAGTTTACCAATGCGATCGCCCTTCAACTGCAAGACTTTGGCGCACAGCAAACTGGAGAGGGCAGCAGTGAGACTTCAAGCGGCTCACTCTCAGAAAGAATATTAAACTACACCGAAATCAACAATCTCTCAGATCTGGTAAACCAACGCATCTCTGGCCTACGCCAAGGCATGGATAGTGAAGACGGCTCAGCGCGCTTTAACGTCATTGACGAACGCCGAAACGTCGTCCTCATTGCAAACGAGCAAGCTGATATTGGTAGCTCTATTGACGCGCTTTTTCCGGTGTATAAGGAGCTGCGAGATAGCGATACCGCAGCAACGAAGAAAGACATATCCACAGAGGACAACAAACCGTATCTGATTACCTACACGCCAGTTACCAACATCAGTGGACTAGACAACGATCTAGGTGTACTGGTCTATCAACCCATGTCAGAAGCATTTGCGGCGCAGCAGTCTTTGGTGCTCACGCTGCTAGGCGGCACCATTTTGACAGCACTCTTAGTGAGTACGCTGGCCGCCTACCTAGCCAACCGAGCAACCCGACCTATTATTGCGGCCAGTAAAGCCGTGGAAAAGTTAGGTCAGGGCAAGTTCAATACACGCCTTAATGTGCAGGGCAACGATGAGCTGGCCATATTGAATTCCAACATTAACGTCATGGCTGAGCAGCTAGAGTATCAGCTGGAATTTATTCAGGAAACGGCGCAGAGACAGAATCTGTTTCAGGTACAGGCCACGATTGCTGAGCAGCATCAGCAAAAAGTAGAAGCCTTACAGCGTGGTCTGACCCGATTAGTCCGCTCAGTAGGCGGTGTGTTTGAGGGAGACCTCACCGTTCGTGCAGGCATTGACGATGGCGAGATCGGTCAGCTGGCAAATCTGTTCAATTCTGTTTTAGAACATTTACATCAGGTGGTTGTTCAAACAAGGCAGTCTACTGAGCAAATCGATGCGGAAATCAGTACGCAGCAGGGGGCACTCAAACAGCTATCGAATCAGGCGATCGCACAGACGCAAACAATCTCTAAGACCATAGCTGATGTAGAAAAAATGTCGACAGGGCGAGCGAAAATAGCGACAAGCGCGCAACAGGCCGGAGAGATCTCCGCCAGGGCTTCTGCGATCGCCCGTAAAAGCAACTCATCGATCAAAGAAACAGCCCATAGCATCAGCGGATTAAGCGCAACCGTAACAGAAAATACCAACAAAGTTAAACAGCTCAGTGCAGCTTCTCAGCAAATCTCTCAGGTGATTTCGTTAATTAACGAGATTGCGTTAAAAACCAATCTACTTGCCATCAATGCCAGTATTGAGACAGATTCAGCTCAACACAACGACGCCATGCAAACACTCTCCAGTAAGATTGGTCAGCTGTCTGAACAGACTACGCGAGCCACCGGAGAAATTGAGCGAATTGTTCAGAGCATTCAGCTCAGCAGCAAAGAAATTGTGAGTTCGATGGATATGAGCAACGCCCAGATTGTAGAGGGCACTTCTAAGCTAAACCGAACAGCTGAAGACCTAGCAGGGATTGTGACGGCCTCTACAGAGATCCATCAGCTAACTCACTCTATTGCAGAGAAAACAATTGCACAAACGGCAACCTCTCGGGAAGTCGCCAACACAATGACCCAGGTGAAGGCTGCTTCACGGCAAACAGCAACAGTATCTGAAAAAACGCATGCGGCCCTTACGCAATCAGCAGCGGCCGCGCAGGCACTCGCTGAAAAGGTAGAAACCTTTAGAGTAGATGCTTAAGAGTAGATGCTTAGCTTTTGTCTTGGAGAGGGCTACAGCCTTATTATTTTGCAGTCGCCAAAGCCGAGCGCAAATTACCATCAGCTGAGTGGAGAGCCGCGATCGCAGCTTCCTTCTCCAGCCCTGCCAAATGCATCACCAGCGCCACCTTCACCTGCAAATCACTCCGATCCAACAGCCCACTGGCGGCCTCTCGGTCCAGCTCCGTCAGGTCACGAAGGATGCGAATCGCTCTATCGCGCAGCTTTGTGTTCGTGACCGCCACATCCACCATTCGATTCCCATACACCTTCCCCAGCTTCACCATCACCCCAGTAGAAAGGATATTTAGCGCCAGCTTTGTCACGGTTCCTGCCTTCAGCCGGGTAGATCCTGCCAGCACTTCTGGCCCCACAATTAGCCGAATATCTACATCTACATCCACCGGCACCTGATCTGCCGGTACGCATGCCATAAAAATGGTCCCTGCGCCGCGCTGCTTTGCCGCATTCAGCGCCCCGTGAACATAGGGCGTCGTGCCGCCAGCAGTAATGCCCACCACCACATCTCGCTTCGTTACCTTGTGGTCAATCATCGCTTCAGCACCTGAATCTTCTTCATCTTCTAGCGCCTCTGAGCTGCGGAGTAAGGCCGCTGCGCCTCCGGCCAAAATGCCCTGCACCATCTCTGGGGGCGAGCAAAAGGTGGGTGGGCATTCTGCTGCATCGAGCACGCCTAGCCTGCCACTGGTGCCCGCACCGACATAGAACAATCTACCGCCTTCTCGGAGGGAGGCCGCTGCCAGGTTAATCGCCTGGGCAAGGTGGGTTCTAGCATGCGCTATTGCATCTACTGTGCGCTGGTCTTCTTGATTAAAAACATCCACCATCTCTAAAGTAGAGAGTTCGTCCAAATTCTGACTATTTGGATTGTTTTGCTCCGTTAAAAGATGACCCCGATCTTGCATGTCAGCCATAAGTTAAACGATGGTTAGAGAATCAATCCCAATGGGGAAAGTAGAACTTGCGCATTGCTCAGCGCAACACCGAAAGCAGTATAGCGCCGAGTGGTCAGCAACCTAATCGATTCTCATCTGGGTCCATCCAAGGGAACGACTGTCGCTCAACCTCTCAGACTATTTGCAGCAGCCTTCAGTGGAAACAACAGCGAAAGCGGTAGGTCGAGCGCATTTAGGTCTTTAAAGTCTGGATTCTTTTCTTTTTTCGGACCGTGATAGTCACTCCCCCCAGTCATTAACAGTCCATACGCTTCGCAGTATTCCTCTAGCTTCCTCACCTGACTAACGCTGTGGGTCGGGTGGTAAACCTCAATCCCCATGAGCCCTGCATCTACCAGCACAGGCAAAATTGTTTCCACCGTGCCGCCCCGAAAAATGTAGGGATGAGCCCAAACCGGCACCGCATCACAGCTTAGCAGCAGCTCAATGCCCTCTTGAGCCGTGAACTTTTCATAAGGGACATAGGCCGGACCGTCATCCTTTAAGAAACGGTCAAAAGCTTCATTGTGTGAATTCACATGGCCCGCTTTCTTCAGCGCGCCAGCAATATGAGGACGGCCGGGTGCCATCGAAGGCGGCATATCAGGCAGCTCAATGGGGTAGCCTAGCCCAGCTAGCTTGTCCGCCATTTTGCGAGCGCGGCGATGGCGACCGTCAACCCGTTCTTGCAAGGGATCTCGTAGCTTCTGCTGATCTGGGTAAAAGCCCAAAATATGCATAGAGCGGCCGTTGTAAACGGTGCTCAACTCCAACCCAGGAATAATCTCTAAGTCTTGGCCAGTAGCCGCTTCATTCGCTTCTTCCCACGCGGCCATCGTATCGTGATCGGTAATGGCAAGGGCCTTTACGCCTTGCGCTACAGCGAAGTCAACCAGCTCTGTGGGAGTTAAGCTGCCGTCAGAACGCGTGGTGTGAGTGTGGAGTTCAAGCATGTAGAAACCGAGGAAAAACAGAGGTTCTTTTATTATGACGAGATAACTATGAAAGCTGTCTCAAATGAGAGATAGGGACCAAGTAGGCAGCTTCTGGTTCTCCCCCGACTTCGCAAGCCATGCGATCGACCGCGAGCAAATCATCACCCCAAATGACTTGGCCAATATCGAAGCTGTCGCCTTTGTCAGGCTTGTAGTCGTGGCTAACGAACTTTAGGTCGCAGTCTACGACGCCACCGTCAAACAAGTGCCCAATAGTGAAATAAACATCTTGCAAAACCAGCGGAACAGAAGGTCTGTGAAGCTGACCGCGTGAGTTTGGGCTACGGGCTTTGTACTTAGCTCTGGGAAATAGACCATAGAGGTTTTTGAGCGAGGCAGAGATGAGGTCTCTTCCTTTTAGGCTGGTCTTTTTAAAGGCGCTGACAGAAATGCGGCAGTCTACTTCTTGCAGTAGCTTGGGTGCCCACATCGACTGAAAGCGAACCGGTTCGGAAGACTGGTTGGCGTATTCTATGCAGTCCAATTCGTCCGCGTTCAACAGCTCAATACCGTCTGTGAGTAAAGGCGGCAGGCCGTTTTTCTGAGCAATCTCAGCCAGCGAAGCCTTGGAGCAAACCCCTTCTACAATCAAAATCTCCGCAGTGGGGTTAGCCGCGCGAATGCCCCGAAGCACTTTGCCCAGCACGCCCATACTGACAGTAACCGGAGGACCCACAGGATAGCCCAAATTTGGCTTAACCAGAATGCGTTTGGCGGTTTTGGCGACGGCAGGTGGTGTATAAATAAATTCTGCTGTAGCGGCAGTGTGAACGGTGTCCGAATGGACTAGAGGTTGAACGGTGGCATTCAAGATAGTTACGCCTGGATATGAAGAGGAGTTTGAGCGGTGGACGGAGGCGCTAGAGAAGGCGAACTCGATGAAGTCGTCGCTCAAAAGCTGGTTTAAAGACATTCGTATTTTAGAAGATGGGCGGCCTGTATGGGTGTATGGGCGCGGGCGATCGCACCCTGAATACCTTGGCCCCGGCACCTATGACCGCCTAGCACGCTTGTTCATCACCGAAGCGCAAGACGAAGTAAAGTCATCGCAAATGTGGAAAATTCGCGACACCGAGTTTGTATGGGGCGATCGCACTTACCTAATGGGCGTGCTAAACGTCACCCCCGACAGCTTCAGCGACGGCGGCGAATTCAACACCCTCGAAACCGCATTGCAGCAAGCTCATAAACTGGTACAAGCCGAGATGGATATGCTTGATATTGGCGGGCAATCTGCTCGCCCTGGGTCCAAACCGACGACTTTGGCAGAAGAGCGCGATCGCGTAATCCCAATCATTCAAGCCATCCGCAGCAGTGAGCACACCGCCCTCAAAAATATCCCCATTTCCGTCGATACGACTCGCGCTGAAGTAGCCCGAGCAGCGCTGGAGGCCGGAGCCGACATTATCAACGACATTTCTAGCGGCACCTACGACCCCGACATCTTCAAAGTCGTAGCCCAGTTTGATGCGCCCATGATGCTAATGCACCTGCGGGGCACACCCGAAACCATGCAGCAAATGACCGCCTATGACGACCTGATGGGAGAAATTATCACCTTTTTAGCCGCCCAGGCTGACCAAGCTGTTGCCGCTGGGATAGACCCTAAAAAGATTGCGGTCGATCCTGGCATCGGCTTTGCCAAAACGGTAGAACAAAATATCACTATTTTGCAGCAGCTAGAAGGCTTAAAGCGGCTGAGGTGCCCAATTTTAGTGGGCACCTCGCGTAAAAGCTTTATTGGCAAAATTTTGGATCGGCCCGACGCGAAAGATCGGGTGTGGGGAACGGCAGCTACCTGTGGATGTGCGATCGCCCATGGCGCAGACATTTTACGCGTTCACGACGGGCCCGAGATGCGCGACGTTTGCCGTATGGCCGATGAGCTGTGGCGTCCACTTGCCAAAACCGCATTACTCAAATCGTAGGTTCACGCCTAAGAGCGATTTGAGATGAGGGCGCTCTGATTTACACTTAAAGACGCACTTATAGCAAAGTAAGGATGCATGCTTACTTTGCTAGTCGAGTTACCTGATGTCATATAGCGGTCCTAGCTGATAACGATGTCCAAAGCAACTCGACAAAAGATATATAGAGGTTTCTGACTCATGAGACGATACAAAGCCGTCGTGGGCGTTTTGATCGCTGCGATCGCCACCTTCCTGGTGAGCTGTGGCGGAGGCCCCGAAGCGGTAGCACCGACCTACACGCCCGAAAAAATTTCTCAGCTCACTAGCTACGTCAGCCGATTAGAAAAAGCACGCGATCGCTTTCCCGAACTGCTGAACTACATCGAAAAAGACGACTGGATCAACGTCGATAACTTTACGCATGGCCCGCTCGGCCAAATTCGCACAGAGCTACTGCGCCTATCCGGCCAGCTGCTGCCCGTCGATCAGCCCAAAGCCAAAAGCCTTTCTGAAGAGATATTGGGTCACCTCCAAAACTTGGACGAAGCCTCTCAAACTCGTAACTACGGCACTGCGCTAACTCAGTACCGTGAGTTTGTAGGTGATTTTGAAGCGCTGCTGAGCATCGTGCCTGAAGGCGCTCGCAAACAGGCGATTGAAGCAGCCGAAGAGGCACCTGATGTATACGAAATGACATCCACTTTTGAGGAACCTGAAGCGACTCGCGCTGAACCAGAAGATATGGTACGCACACCCGTCCTTCTCGAGGAGATTGAAGAAGGGATAGATAACGCAATAGATGCCATTACTGGCAACGACGACTAGTCACCAGCTTGAATAGTTGAGTTTTCGTACAGAGGGTGAGGTTCACTCTCTGTACTTTTTTGTTGAATTTACTTGAGTTGAATTTACTGAGTTGAGCGGCCTTGTGAAACCGAAAGTTGTTGTTGTTGGCTGCGGCGTAGTGGGTGCACTTATTGCCTATGAGCTGAGCGTTCAGCTAGCTGAAGAAATTGATATTCATGTGGTTGACGGGCGGCCATCTGCTCAAATATCAGCTCCGATGTCAGCCGCCGAAAGTTCTACCGGCGCTGCGTTAGGCGTACTCATGGGGATTATTAGCCACAAGGTAAAAGGGCGCACATGGCGACTCAGAGAAGCCAGCGTTCGCCGCTACCAGTCACTGATACCAGAACTTAAAGAGCAGGGTTATTCTGTTCCTTTTAACGGCCAGGGGATTGTTAGTCTCTGCTTTGACGAAGCGAAATTGTTGAAATGGCAAACCCTCAAAGAGAAAAGGCAGGCTCAAGGGTGGCCTTTAGAGATTTGGTCAGCATCGGAACTGAAGCAGCGCTGCCCTCAGATTGCATTGAAAAACACCCGCGACAGTGCACTGCGGACGGTGAAGGCGGCGATTTATTCGCCTGCCGATGGTCAGGTACATCCGGCAGAGCTGGCGCAGGGTGCGATCGCTGCCGCCCAATCAAGCGGCGTTACTTTTCACTGGGATACAGCTGTCACGCAGCTACAAATGGCCGGTCAGCGCTGTACAAGCGTGCAAACAAACAAAGGAGACCTAGAAGCGCACTGGGTTATTCTCTCCGCAGGCTTAGGCTCTGCGGCCCTTACGCAGCACATAGCGGAAAACGGGATAGCGGAAGACGGGATAGCGGAAGACGGGACAGCTGAGCCACTAGCACTCATGCCGGTGTTGGGGCAGGCGATGGAAATTCAACTACCTGAGATCTTAGGAGACAAGACTTTTCAGCCAGTGATTAATGGCGATGATATTCAGTTTGTACCTTTGGGCGAAGGGCGGTATTGGCTAGGTGCAACGGTGGAATTTCCAACTGAAGAGGTGCCGCTAACAGCTGAGTCTGACGGGCTGAAAAATCTTCAGGCAGGCGGGGCGCGGTTTTGCCCGGCGATCGCACAGGCCAAAATCATTCAGACTTGGAGCGGGCTGCGGCCCCGTCCGGTCGGGCAACCTGCACCCGTCATCAAACCCCTAGGCAATACGGAAAATATTACACTCGCAACTGGGCACTACCGCAATGGTGTTTTGCTAGCCCCTGCGACTGCGCAGCAAGTATGCGAGCTGGTGAAGCAAGCTGATATAGCAAAGTAAGGATGCATTCTTACTTTGCTAGTTGAGTTGCCTGCTGTCACATAACGGTTTCAACCAATAAAAGTGTCCTAAGCAACTCAACAGATGCTGTACGTAGTCGAGCTAGCTCGACCTTAAAGCTGGCATGATATCGAACTAGCGCGGGATCAAATTCTTCTGAACTTCGGCTTGAGAAACGACCTGGCCATTTTTGATAGTCACTCGGCTAACCGGCGCGGTCCCTACGGCTTCAGAGGCAGAGTAGGCGTTAATAATGACCATATCCGCAGGGTTGCCTGGTACCAGCGAATGATTATGAATACCGATAGCACGAGCCGCACGGCTGGTGATCATCTCCAGACACTGGGCGTGGCGTGTAGGCGTGCCCAGCTGTAAGACTTGAGAGAGCAGGGTACACATTTTGAGCGGGTCGCCGTCGCCAAAAGGCGTGAAGAGGTTTTGAACATTGTTGGTTGCGATCGCGCAGTTCACCCCCTGGTCGCCCAAGGTATGTACCGGTGCCACCCCACGACGAACGTTGTGAGTATCCTTACGAGCCATCATATAGAGGTCAGAAGCAGGCAGCGCCAGAATAGAAATACCGGCCTCTTTTACCAGTCGGGCCACCTTGGTTAGGTTGTCAGGCGGCATTCCAGCCAAACGCGTCATATGGGCCAGGCACACGCGGTTTTGCCAGCCACGCTTAATCGTTTCTTGAATCACGAAAGGCAGCAGCAGCGGTGCATCATCATCCAAAAAATCTAGGTGAAAGTCTACATCGCAGTTATAGGCTTGAGCCAGCGCAAACACAATGCTGATATTGCGCTCAGGATCTGGATCGGTGTATGGAGCAGAGCCAACCAAATCACCCCCGGCGGATAGGGCCTGATGCATCAGCTGCTCAGTTCCTGGCTGATTGGTAATCCCTTCTTGGGCAAAAACAGCCAGCTGCAAGTCAACACCCCAAGCGTACTTACGCTTGAGCGGCAGCAGCGCGTTAAACGACGTGAGCTGAATAATCGGGTCGACTTCTATATGCGTGCGGATAGCCGTGGTACCAAAGGCGATCTCATTTTCTAGCACTCGCTGAGCGCGGGAATAAATATCTTTTTCCGTAAACTCTCGCTTCAAAATAGCGGTTTCTTCAAGCGCTTCTTCAAAGGTGCCTTTGCGGGCAAAGTGCTGGTCTAACAGCAGCGCTTTGTCGAGGTGCAGGTGAGGATCTACAAAACTCGGTAGTACCAGCTTCCCTTTAACATTGATGGTTTGCTGTGCAGGTGTCGCGACGTTAGGGGCCAACTCACGAATGAAGCCTTCTTGAATCCCAATAGTCTGCGGTTCTTTACATCCTATAAGCGCAGCATTTTCAATTTTCAGATCTAGCGTCATTTGGCGTCCCTTTTCGGCCTGGTTTTCCCAGACTATTGATAGATTACAACCCAGTCACACGATAAATGTGCCCGTAAAAAGACTCGAAGGCTGCGATCGGCAAGAACTCACAGGGTCAAAGCTATACTCTCTTACCTTGTGGCCTATTAGCGCAACGGTATTTATGCAATAGAGTTAGGGTAGCTTCTAATACTTCTTTAACGCCGTTGGCTGTTCCGGACTAAATATCGGCCAGTAGGATAGAGCGCGATCGCTACACCGCTGGTCTCTTGAAAAACCACAAATTTGCAAAGACTGGCCTGTAAAATAAACGCGCAAAGCATCACGCCTCTGAAGTTAGGGTTGCAAGCAGTGCCTCAGACTCAGCCACCGCGCCAAAAACGCCACCCTGCATCGTGATCATTTTTAGAGCCGCCAAATAATTACCGTAGTCTGTCGCACCTGTGCAGTCAGAAAGGACCAGGCACTCGTAGCCTCGGTCATTGGCCTCACGCATTGTAGTATGCACACAAACATCGGTGGTGATACCGGTAAGAATGATGTTTTGAATGCCTTTGCGGCGCAGCAACAGGTCTAGATCAGTCGCAAAAAATGCACCCTTGCCCGGTTTATCAATAATGGTTTCGACAGGAAGCGGTGACAGTTCGGGGATTATATCCCAACCGGCTTCGCCACGGACCAGGATGCGGCCGCAAGGGCCAGGGTCACCGATACCCGCGCCGATTTGACGCGATCGCCACTGTTTATTCTCAGGTAAATCTGATAGATCTGGCCGATGCCCTTCCCGAGTATGCATAATGTGAAAATTCTGCTGCCGCATCACCTTCAGCAGCGCCTGCAAAGGCTCAATCGGCGCCCGCGTCAGCGTCAAATCGTAGCCCATCTTATCGACGTATCCGCCCTGCCCACAGAAGTCAGTCTGCATATCAATAATGAGCAGCACCGTATTCTCGGGGCGCAAGTCACCGTTGAACGGGTATGGGTAAGGATCTGCTTTGACGGTACGTCCCATAGGCTATAAACCAGCTCTTTTACAACGCTTTCAGCTCAACTTCTGTTTGACGGCAGCATCTACAGCAGTTGGGAGCTCTTCCCCCACGTACGCTCGCTCAGGCGCCTCAAAGCCGCAGGAAGTGCCGTCAACATGTAGCACCTCATCTTCCCACGGCAGGCGATAGTTACCTGCAACCATATCTTTCATATAGGTATAAGGGCAGTCTTGCGCGCCGCCTTTAACCGCCGTATAGCCCCGATGGCCAAACTGATAGATGTTGTTCTCTACGCCCCAGTGCTTGCGGGCTTCGCGCACTAAGTCAGGGCGTACCTCAGCCGTGATAATTTCATCTGGACGATGACTGCCCGTCACTATCGGCGTACCGTCAAAGTTCACAATCATACCTTCGCCCATAGAGTCGAAGCTGCCGTCAGTACCGCACATGCAAACCGACGCAGTCACCATCAGATTACAAAAAGCGTTGGTCTGATTAGTCACTTGCCAGCTGTGGCGGATAGGAGCGGTGTAGCCTGCGGTGCGCAGCATGATGTCAGCACCTTTGTAAGCGCATTCTCGGGCCATCTCTGGAAACATACCGTCATGGCAAATAATCAGCGCAATCTTACTGCCGTTAGGGCCATCACAGACAGGGATGCCAATGTTTCCAGGCTCCCAAGGTTCTACCGGCACCCAAGGATGTAGCTTGCGATAGTACAGCTTCAGCTCGCCCTGGTCATCAATAATCAGGCCGCTGTTGTAAGGGTTGCCATTGGGGTTATATTCCATAATGGAAAAACAGCCCCATATTCGGTGCTCAATGCAAGCTTGGCGAAAAGCAGCAACTTCTGGGCCATCGAGCCGGCACATAATCTCCGGATTGGTATCCATCGACAGCCCGTGGAGAGAGTATTCAGGAAATACTACCAAGTCCATTGTGGGCATATTGCGGCGAGCCTTACCCACCATATCGACAATATTTTGAGCTTGCGCAGCGAGGTCGGCGGGAGTCACAACTACCGGCAGCTGTGCTTGTACCATGCCCAACACCAGGCCGTTGGGCGATTTATTAAGTCCACCTAATCCACTCATCGACGCGACCTCAAAGGGAACCATTCACTGCTTAAGAACCATTCATTGCTTAATAAGTTACGAGAAACTGCACAATCGTTTTGTGACGGTTGTTGCAAGTTGGGCAAGAATCATCCAAGAAATCACGTCAGCCAATCTAGCCGCTGACAAATCTCTTCAAATAGTGGCCTAGCTGATGGCTTAGGTTGAATGCAGTCTGCTTGTAACTGCTGTAGCTCAAGAAGCGCCGCAGACTGGGGTGATGAGCAGCGGTCTAACAAGTCTTCTAGTAGGCAACCAAAGGCTCTTACTTCCAACTGTTCTAGCGCTGGGCCAACATCAGCTACGTCGTAAATAGAGGCAGCACCAAAGTCACCCAAAATGCTGTGTCCATCTGCGTTGATCAAAATATTGTGAGCATATAGGTCGCCGTGCATAATGCCGCGACGGTGTAGATGTGCCACGACAGCAGCGATTCCTTTGATGATGGCTAAAATCTTCTCTGCGCTGAACGAAACTGTGGACTCGTAAGTATCTCGGGTACAGGTCTCTAGGCTAGGCGGCCCGCCTAGGTTTTGATAATCTGGTGGAATAAAGTCGAACACCAGACCCGTGTTATTTGCTTCGCAGTACTGACCCAGCACACTGACCAAATTTTCGTGGGTGCCCGCAGCAATACAGGCTTTCATTTCGTCTTGGGGAGAGCCGTCGCTGGTGATGTCTCCTTTGAAAATTTTGAGCGCGACGGTCTGGGGTTGAGATCTTGAAGTTTGAAAACTTGAAGAGGGCGTGGTGGGTGTCCACTGTGCTTGGTAGATGACGCCGGAGGCACCTTGGCCGAGGATGTCTCCTATTTGCAGTTCGCTGGGGTTGATGTTTAAGAGCGATCGCACACCCACAGAATCACTCACAACACGCTCTGCCGGGTCACTAGGACAACAAGGATTGCCCGCATAGGCAATCCAAGATAGCTTGGGCAGATCAAGCAACCACTTGGGCAATGCTTTCAGCCGGTTTGCCGACAGGCGAATCAGCTCCAAATTCTGGCAATTTTCCAGCGCGGGCGGCACCGACTCAAGCTGGTTGCCCGCTAGCATGAACTTTTGCAAACGATGCAGTTTGCCAACTGTTGGAGGAAGTGTTGACAGCTGATTGTTGGTCAAAATCAGCCAGCGCAGATGGGAAGAGAGAGCCTGCGGACTCACTGAGCGAATGGCGTTGTTTTTGAAGCTAACCATCGACAGCTGCGGGCACTGGGCCAACACAATTGGAAACGATTCAAAGCTGTTGTTGTTAAAAAAGACAATTTCCAGCTTCTGAAGCTGAGCAAAGGATGGTGGTAGCTGCGTCAGTCGATTGTTTGACAGATTCAGAAACGTGAGCGAATCAGCTAGATCTAGTATTTCTAGCGGGAATTCGCGCAGGTCATCGGCCAGCTTAAGGCTTTGACAGCCCGCCAAGCGACCCGACGCTAGCCCTGAGCGAAGAGAGTCTAAAGTTTCCATCTTGTAGTTCGGTGCATTGTTTTAGATGCATTGTTTTAGATGCATTATTTTATACGTTGCAAGTTCAGTGTTCTATCCTGACCATAACCGCAGCAGTTTGAATACTGTAGTCCATTGCGATGCAGGATTCTTTTCATATGAGCGTTAATGGCTTTGATGCAGTTGCCACCCTCTGGCTGATGACAGCAGCCGCGCTGGTATTTTTTATGAATGCGGGCTTTGCCATGCTGGAGACGGGCTTTTGCCGCACAGGCAATGCCGTAAACGTGCTCGCCAAAAATTTGATTGTCTTCTGCATCGCCACAGCAGCTTTTTGGCTTTTTGGCTTTCGCTTTATGCTGGGCGATAGTGCCAGCACACTGTTAGGCCCTATGGTCTTTGCCGTTGAGTTTCCCTTTCCAACAGCAGCGGTGCCCAACCCATTCCCTGATGGCTTTGAAACGCTCCGCAGCAGCTGGGCGGGCCGGTCGTTTGCAGCACTCTTTTTCTTTCAGCTGGTATTTGCGGGCACAGCGGCCACCATCGTATCGGGCGCGGTGGCTGAGCGGATCAAGTTTTGGGGCTTTATTTTATTTAGCTTTGTGCTGGTCGCTTTTATTTATCCTTTAGTCGGCTATTGGGTTTGGGGTAGCGGCTGGCTAGCCAGTGAAACTATACAGTTTCGCGACTTTGCGGGCTCTACAGTAGTTCACTCGGTAGGCGGCGTGAGCGCGTTAGTAGGCGCATGGGTGCTCCAGCCCCGGCAAGGACGATTTGGCTACGACGTGGCCAGCAACGGCTTTACTCGATTAGAAAAACCCAGTCGGTTTGCCGCCTACAGCTTGAGCCTAGCGACCTTAGGCTGTCTGATTTTGTGGCTGGGCTGGTTTGGGTTCAATGGCGGATCGACGACGCAGTTAGCGTACGTGCCCCATATCTTAATGACGACTTTCTTTTCAGCAGCAGCGGGTGGCATTGGCGCCGTCGTATTTAGCCCTTTTATTACCGACCAAAAGGCTCGTCTCACCTCAATCATCAATGGCATTTTGGGCGGACTTGTGGGCATTACGGCAGCTTCAGCCTACGTGAGTGCCAGCAACGCGGTGCTGATTGGAGCGTTCAGCGGCCTGATCGTGCTGTGGGCAGAAAAACGCCTGATACACTGGCGAATTGACGATCCCGTTGGGGCCATTCCGGTACACCTAGCCTGTGGCGGCTGGGGGACGGTAGCAGTAGGGCTATTTGCGAGCCCAGCGTCAAGTGAGTATCAATTGCAGCACTATAGCCGCTTCTTGCAAACCGGCTATCAGCTGTTTGGATGGGTCAGTGTGTGCATATCGGTGGCATTGCTAAGCCTGATGGCTTGGCTGGGCATCGGCATTTTGCTGTATGCCCTCTCACCGAAATCACAGAAAATCAGTCGGGCTCAGATCAAACGACTAGGGGACAGTGATGCCGCTTTGGCTTGGCTCCCAAAAAGCTGCCGGTGCGTGCTGCATTTGAGTCGGCAGGGGCTTCGGGTCCCTTTGCCATTAGAAGAAACCGGTGGAACACCGACTGTTTTACCCTGAAAAGCATACGCTCACTCGCTCAAACCAATCTTCCAGACAAATTCTTTTCTGAGCAGCCGCTCTATTTTCTGAGCAGCTGCTCTATCTGAACAACCGCTCTATCTGAACAACCGCTTTATCTGGGCAGCCTTCTATGATTCAGAAGGGCTCACTTTTGGCCACGTAAAGCTAAAGGTGCTGCCTTCGCCTACAGCCGACGTCACGACGATGTCACCGCCTTGCTGCTCAATGACTTTTTTAACAATGCTCAAGCCCACGCCCGTGCTCTCACTAATGTCACGACTGACGAGCGTTTCAAAGATTTCAAAGATTTTTTCATGATAGGCAGGCTCTATGCCGGGGCCATCGTCAGTCACGCTGAAGAGCACTTTGCCCGACTGGTCTTCAGCGGTAATGGTAATGACCCCATCCTCGCGGTCGTGGTACTTGATAGCGTTACCGATCAAATTGGCAAGCACCTGTTGGAGTAAAACCTTTTCGGTATGTAGCACCGGCATGGATTCAGCAACTGTGAACCGAAAAGTAGGCGCAGGCGCTAAGTCGCTGATAATTTCGCTGATGAGCGCCTGTGAGTCAACCACGGTGGTTTCTAGTCCGCTACGGCCAGCGCGTGAGTATTGCAATAGCGCGATGATGAAATCATCTAGCCGCTTCGCCCGCGACTGGATTAGGTTCAGCTGCTGTTGATTTTCAGCAGGAATGGTGCCGTCGAGGTCTTCATCTAGCCAACCAGCCAAGTTAGAGATCGCTCGCAGGGGTGCTCTTAAGTCATGGGAAGCAATGGAGGCAAACTTATCGAGCTCTTGGTTTCGCGACTTGAGTAGTCGCGCGGTTTGGAAGAGTCGTTTATTGGCTGAGCTAACGGCCTTAGCACGAGACTTAAGGGTGGCGACAAGCTCTGCTTGGTAGAGTGCGATCGCCAGCTGCACAGCCAAATTATCTAATACAACCAGCTCATCACTTTGCCAGCTACGAGTGCTGCGGCAGTGATTAGCCAGCAGCAGGCCCCAAAGCTTTTTCTTTTGAGTTTCAGGCTCGCGCAGCACAATCGGCACGACTAAGTTGGCCTTGATTTGAAACCGGTCGAGCATTTGGATATGACATGGGCTTAAATGAGAATCATGAATATCGGAAATGACGGTTTTGTGGCCTTCGAGGTAGCTTTGGGTCACGTCGCCTGAGCTGAGGCAAGTGTCTTCAATAGTGACGCCAAAGCTAGCGGTCCACTCGGGTAAAACGGACTCGGCTACGATGGTGCCGCTCATATCGGGTGAAAAGCGGTAGATGATGGTGCGATCGCAGTCCAAAATCTGCCGCATGCCTTCAGCAGCCGTATCCAAAATGTCTTTGATCTCTGAGGTTCGGCTAATCCGCAGCGCAATCTCAGCCATCAGCCGCTGCTGCCGCTGCTGCCGGTTCAACAGCTGCTCAAAAATCCGCTGATTGAGCACCCGGCGAATAGCAAAAGAGAGCCGCTCAGAGGTGATTTCGCCCTTCACAATATAGTCAAGCGCACCCGTCTTCATGGCTTTAACCGCAATGGCTTCATTGCCCTCTCCGGTCAGCATAATTACAGGCGGCATAGCGGCCATGCACTCTTGCAGCATTTCAAGGAACTCTAGGCCATCCAGGTCAGGCAGCATGTAGTCCAGCAACACCAGATCAGGCAGTTGCTCGTGGCAATGCGCAAGGCCCTCTTCGCCGGTTTCGCAGCTCTTAACCGTACATTGACCCAGCTTGGCCTGATTGATGTAGCGCTCGTAGGTAAAGCGATCCGTCTCTGAATCATCTACGATCAATATGGTGTATTGGTGGGTGTCAGGAATTCGCATTGGCCCAACCGGTTTGGCATTGTTTGAGCAGCTGCAGTCTTCTAGTACTACCCGATCGAACTCGCTAGGATGGCTGGGACTTGAGTGAAGGAGCCCTCACTATTGAAAGTTATTCGCTTAGGAAGATGATCAGTACCGTCTCTCTCATAACGGATTCTTTTTTTACTGGCCTAGACGAGCGGACATAAAAGCAGCATTGATGCAGGTTAACACTTTCTTTACTACTGCACCATAGAATGAAATTCAGAATGAAATTCATAGTTTCAGCGGCGTAGAAGTCACCGCTGAGTATCAACCCTAAGGAATAAACAGACTAGTCTTCTAGCGAAGTATCTGGTAGGACACTAATGTCCATCCAGTAGTTTAGACAGTGGCAAACAGAAGTTTTAAGTTTTTGAATGTTCATTTGCTTGAGCAAGTAGCTGTTAGCGCCAAACTGGTAGCAGCTCTTGACATCTTTTGGGTTTGAAGAGGTTGTGAACACCACAACTGGAATAATCTTAAGAACATCGTCTTGCTTAATGTAGCTGAGCACCTCGCGACCATCGGTACCCGGCAAATTGAGATCGAGCACCATCAGACTCGGTAGGCTGGTGAGCGCGATGTCTGCGTAGCTACCCTTCCGGTTCAAAAAATCAAGCGCCTCATCTCCGTCGTAGCAGCGCTTGATAGGAGTGGCTAGTTCACAGTGCTTCTTCAGGACTCGTTCAAATGAGTTGAAGTCTTCGTCGCTGTCTTCCACCACCAAAATGTAGCGTTCAGGGGCCTGTCTAAGGCTTTTCTCTCTATTCATCGGTGGTTGCTTTCAAAGTAAAGTAAAACGTGCTGCCCTCGCCATACACTGAGCGCACCCACAGCTGGCCGCCGTGGCGCTCAATGATTTTTTTGGCAATGGTAAGGCCGGCGCCAGTACCGCCGCCGTAGCGAGTGGGGCTATGGAGTCGCTTAAAGATACGGAACACAGTTTCTATATGTTTTTCGCGAATGCCAATGCCGTTATCACGAACGTAGAAAATGGGCGAACCTACCCGGCTTACAGCCTGTTCGCCTTCAGTACTGATGCTCGCTCGGAGCAAATTATCTGGCAGGATATTGCCTTGTAAAAGGGCTTCGGCAGGCGATAAATAGCCTACTTCAACCCACTTTTGAGGCTTGTCGTTGTATTTTATGCCGTTGGTGATGAGGTTTGTAAATAGCTCGGTGACCTGGGTGCGAGCACAGTCTGTAGTAGGCAGCGATCGCACGATCTCTAACCGCACCGCTTCAGACTTACCAATTTTCACCATATCCACCACACCGCGCACGATGTCATTGAGATCGACCGGCGCCATCACCAGATCAGCACGCCCTAATCGAGAATAGTGCAGCAGCGAATTAATCAAGTCCTCCATCCGCTGAGTCAGTCTCATCAGCGTATTCAGCTTATCTGCACCGTCTTCTCCTAATACATCGCCATAGTCTTCTATCAAAAAACTAGAATAGTTGTGGATTCCCCGCAAAGGCTCTTTGAGATCGTGGGAAGCAATGTAGGCAAACGAATCGAGCTCAACATTGCTGCGAGCCAGCTCCGAGTTAAGCGCAGAGAGTTCATCAGCCCGCTGTAGCACTAGGCCCACCACTGAGCTACGCAGCTCCGAAGCGGCTTCTAGCTCGCAGGGTTTCCAAGGAAGCGATCGCTGGCGCACTGTCTGCTTCCACAGGTCAAAAGACTGACGCGGAGACAGGCTAACCCCTCCATTCTCATCGACTTCCTTAACTGCTTTTTCAGGATTACCGGCCCAGTTAACCGTTTGAAGCACTTCTGGGCGAAACCACACTACATAGAGCTGCTGTGGCTGAGAAATAGCAATAGCCACTAGGCCGCTCACGCCATGATCAAAGTCCGCTGCCGGTGGATAAACCCGGCTCAGCTCAGCGGTATGATAGATATTGTCTGGCCCAAACTGGTTGCCTAGCCAGCTGATCAAGCCAATCATCTGCTCGGAGCTTGGGGTTTGTCCCAGCAGCACCTTCTCTCCTTTCTCACAAAAGGCCGCACCAGAAGAGCCCGTTAGCGCCATTAGCTGGTCGGGCGTCTGCGTTAGGCCAGCTATCAGGCTTGGGCTCTGGCTCAAAGTCTCCACAAAGCTAGCCTGTAAAGCTTTTAGCTGAAGCCGATACTCCGCACCTTCCCGGCTGCTTTTGGTCGTAATTTCAAGCGCAATCACTTGACCCAAAAACTCACAGATGGCGCGACGTTCGTAGGGCAGCTTGAGAGAACTGTTGTGATGGCACACCACCATGCCCCACAGCTGATTGTTTTGCACCAGCGAAATCGTCAAGGTGGCCTGCACACCCATGTTCTGAAGATATTCGATATGTAGAGGCGAAACGCTGCGCAGCCCAGAAAAGCTCATATCCAATAGCGTTTTGTCTGGCAGGTGCGATGGAAACAGCGGCACGGGTTCGTAGGTGACCGTTGGGATCATCCGCAGCATATTAAGCAAATACAGGTGCTGGCTCTGCTTCGGAATGTCGGTTGCTGGATAGTGCAGCCCCAAAAAAGGCGTTAGCCCAGGTTCTGTTTTTTCGGCAAACACCGTCCCGGAACCATCTTCGGAAAACTGATACACCATCACCCGGTCAAAACCCGTTACCTGCTTGAACTCTTCTACCGCTACTTGGCAAAGTTCCTGGAGCGTTTGGGTCTGTTGAATACGGCTGACGGGCTGTTTTACTAGGCCATAAAAGTCAAAAAAGTTCACGGCACCCGAATCTTGGCTAGGCTCTAGCTCCAGCACAATCCAGTCTTCACTCTGATGCACGACGCCAGCAAACGACTGAGGTTCACCTGCAATATCTAGACTAAATTTCAGCGGATTGACGGCTTCAAACTCACCGGCTATGCACTGTTGCAAAGACTGCCTAGCGGTCACGCTCAATATTACTGAAAGCGGCTGATTGATCAGCGATTCCGGGCTTTTGCCCAGATATTCCGCTGTGTTTTGGCTAACCTGTACCAGCGTCCAATCAGGGTCGCTGCCATCATTGGAGCTCAAAGACTTAGGGGAAAGTACCAGCAGTACACCGTGGGGCTGGATG
>JBCBDN010000027.1:0-20021 GCA_038529685.1 Cyanobacteria bacterium J06598_1
CGCCCAAAACAGCTCCGCAAAAGAAAACTTGCAGAGGGATACTTCACCACTGGCATCTGGCGTACCGCTGGACTGGACCTGCCACTCACCTTTGTAAAAATACAGCGTCATCAGCGAGCCATCTAACTTGTCCTGCACCGTAGCGCTGCTCCAATCGATCGGAGCTGCATTAGGCTCTGTATAGTTGAAGAACTTGTCATAAGGGTAGGAAACCACCGCCCAGTCATTGGCTTCATCCAAAATAATGCCTCGACACTGCTGAACGACCAGCTCCTCCATGGGGGATTCGTACTGAGAGTACTTAAAGCAAACCAAATTTTCGAGGGAAGAATGCCGACGGGTTTTAATGCCAAACGCCGTCTGGAGGATTTCTACACCCTCTGTTCTTAGATAAGTTTGCAGCGCTAAAGCTTCCATTTCAAAGTAACCATCAAAAGCAGGCATCAATACGTACTACAATATACTACACAACTATCCAATCCAATCAGGTCGTTTTGAGCGTTAATATCTAAGCGCTCACATGAGCGGGTCGTTTTCATAGACGGCAATATGGCACAGTATAGTTAGGCACCCGTGCGCGTTGTGTCTGTGCGTATCCTTTTTCTTCCCTATGCAAAGCTCTGCCAGAATAAACGCTGCGGCCCTGTTTACGGCTACGCTTCTTTTGTTGACACTCTGCGCTAGTCGTCCAGCACAAGCAGCGGTTCGCACAGGCGCCCTAACGCAACAGCTTGACAAGCTAGGGTACTCAGTTGAGCCCAACGGAAAAATAATGGCTCCTTCACGTTCTAAGCCTACACGTACTAAAGAACAGAGACTTAGTGAAGACGCAGAGCGTGAAACCACAGAGCATGAAGGTTCAAAAATACAATTATTAGCGCCTGAGGAGATGCGATCGCAACGCGCGCCTAAGCTCATACCAAAACGCCAACGCCCACAACGTCAGACCCAGGCTGCGCCAGAAAACTCTGACAACCCGGCTGCTGGGTCAACGGCTGCTGGGTCAATAGTACCGCAGCCACCCGAGACATCACAGCAAAGCCCACCCCAACTGAAAAGAACGCCTATCTGGCTGACATCCTCCCAAAGTGCACGAAGAGATCCATACCAAATTTTGGCCCGAGCAAGAGAAAAGCATGGCTCTCTGCAAAGGACTGACTTGTCTATCGTTGGGCCAGACGCCCTCGTCAAACCAGATTTCACCCGAATAAAACAACAGTTACCGCAAAAACTATCTAACTTAAAAGAGACTATTCAACAACAACCCGGTCAGATCAAACAATCTGTTGAGGCAACGTTTAAAGGTACCGTAGAACAATCTAGAAAACAGATTAGCAACAGCGTCAAAGCAACAAAAGACTCTGTTGAGCGCCGCTTTTCCTTTGGAAAGAAGCTACCTTCTACACTTCAGTCATCTCCGATTATCAGCATAAAAGCCTACTTTTATCGGTCAAAAACCAAGCTAAAGAGCGGCATACAAAAGCTTCTACAGCGAGTAGAAACAACAGCACACAAGGCGGCAGAAGAACTGAATTGAGAACAATTGCCACACCTATTCGCCCGGGGCAATCAACTCTAAATTAGAAGGCAAGCCATTCTCGTCTACTTCAACCGGCGATGGCGCGGGCGCTGAACGACGTTCGGCATCTTCGATTCGGCGCTGGGCTTCTTGCCAATCGCGAATTCTGAGCTGCGCTGAGTCGTAGGCTTCGGCTTGGGAAGGAATTCGGCTCGCTAAGGTAATGGCAGTCTCTAGGTTGCGCAGGGCAACTGATTCAGCCTGCTTGAGCAAGTCCCAACTCCAGCGATTGATTTGACTATCCGCATTGGCCCTACTGTCGCTACTCGCAGGTACCTGAGAGGCTAGGTCAATCGCGCTGGAGAGCGAGTCGGCGTCTCCACCTGCTGCTACATTGACGGCTTCACCTAAGCGCTGACGACCGCTCTCTTGAGTTTGCCAGCGGCCAATGTCTTCTTGGGCCGTCTCGTACAAAGCTCGACCTTTACCAATTCTACCGGCGATCGCGATTGCACCCGCTCTATCGCCCAGACCAGCGCGCTGCCGGGCTTGGTCTAGTACTGGCTGATCCTCAATTCGCTGAATCCGACCGGTCCAAGTAGCGATGCGTCTGTCAGCTTCTGCACCCAAGCTACGCCCGGAAGGAATTTTTCGCGCTTCTTGAACCGCAGCTCTAAGACTATCGGGTGTGCCCGCAGCGGCAATTTGGTCAGCTCTATCAAGAATGGGCCGGTCTTGAGCCGTTTCGACACGGACTTGCCAGTCGCCAATTTGGGTGGCCGCCTCACCCCACTGTTCTGAACTGCGAGAGATTTTGCTGGCCATTGCGATCGCGGCACTCAAATCGGCAGTACTGCCTCGGCTTGCTCTCTGTCTAGCCTGGTTGAGCAAAGCAACGTCTTGAATTTCTGCCTCCCACTGGGCAATCAAGCGCTGACCTTTGGCATAGGCTGGGCGATTTTTGCCAAGGGTCTTCATCCGATTAATGGCGTTTTCGAGACCGCCCACGCTACCTGTCCAAGCCTGCTGATAAGCCGTCACAAAAATTTGAAAGTCCTCTATTTCTGTGCTGAGGCCAGTGTCACGAGGAATGGCGTTGAGCATGGCTTGAGCTTCAGAAAGCTGTCGATTGGCTAAGAGGTCTTCGCCTATTGAAAGCATCTCTTTGGCCAGATCTTTTCGCTTGCCCTGGGCTTCTTCGTAGAAAACACTCTCTTCGTTGATTTCTTTGAGCCGCTTGAGCGCTGCTGTGTAGCCTTTAATAGTGCCTTCTTTGGCAAAACCTAACGCCTCTGAAAGACGGCGGCTATCTTCACGGGCAAGGCTAATTTTTTTGGTTAACTCACTGTATTTTTCTGTAGACCAATATTTGTTATCGACATCTAGGAGCACCACTGAGAGGGTAAAGGCAGATTGAAAGTCTTTCTCTTTTATCTTTTCGACCGCTGTATTGAAGCCGTCTTCGCCTTCTTTCCAAATTCTTTGCCAGCGCTCTATTCGCTTTTCAACGACAGCAGCAGCAGCTGTTTTAGATGGAATTTTGCGGGCGCTTTCAATCGCTTCTTCTAGCTCGCCGTCTTCAAATGAGCGCTCTGCCAAATCCAAAACCCGGTTGGCCCAATCTTCGATGCGGTCGTTAATGATGTCATTGCGCAAGGGATGGTCGGGCGAGAGCCGATCTACTAGGGCGATCGCAGCCAGCAAATTCTTTACATCGCCCTGCGCCGCGTAGGACTCAGCGCACTGCAAACGCAGCGACGCCGATGCCGTCGGCCAAAAAATAGCCCGACAGTTAGGCAGATTAGGAATGCGAAACAAACTGACCACGGCCATCGTGCCAGCCGTGCCCAAAATACCAAAGAGGACTAACATCACCAGCGGCCAGCTTCTCAACCATTTCATCCCCAGCAGAGAGGCAGGAATGCGGCGATAGAGCGGCGGCTTCTTCGGCAAATTTGGCGGCAGCGGCTCGGCAGGAATTTTACGGTAGGGATTTCTAGGCTTTGCAGCTCTACTGACGGAGCTGTTTGCAGATCTACTGCCTTGAGGCACAGGGCGTGAGGGTGAAACGGGTTGCGAATCGCTAGGAGACGCCGATGGACGCTCAGGTCGAGCGTTGTAATCGTCGTATTTCGAGGTCATAGTTGTCCTAGCGATCGCACGTTATATCAAGCCCCTTTTATGTGTTCACTCACGATGCCCGAATGGATCGCATCAGTAACACTCTTCAACGGTGAGCTCAATGGTAAATTCGATTTCAAGCTCAATTGTAACAATTGTTCGGCAGTTAACATGGCCAGCGGTTAACCCGCCGGCAGTTAACAGGCATGTTAGCGGATTTTTAGCACCTGTACAGGCTGCCCCGCTTCAATGATCGTTTCGCCTTGAGGAACGATGCCCAATCCACTGGTGTTTGCCAGGTTTACCAGATTGCCAGAACTATGGCTACCGGCAGCGCGCTCAAAGGCGTAGCCCGTTTCACTTGAGCTGAGCTGCCCCCACAAATAGGTCTCACGTTTGCCACCCGCCCGCAGCTCGGTATTAGCAGTAGCCCACACGAAATTGGGAGACCAGGGACCCGGGCGGCCAGATAGCTTGGCGATCGCAGGTGCGACAAATCGCCAAAACCCAACCATTGCTGACGCGGGGTTACCAGGCAAACCAAAGTAAACAGGCTGTTGGCTGAACGTGTGCGCCGTCCCTTCAAAACCAGCAACCGTCAGCGGCTTTCCAGGTTTAACTGCAACTGAGCGAATGTGGAGTGTGGCACCAAGTTCAGCTAACACATCATCTACATAGTCGTAATCGCCCACCGATACACCACCGGTAGAGAGCACCATATCGGCTTGACTCAGCGCCGAGGCAATGGCTTCTTTTACCGCTGTTCGGTTGTCGCGCACAATTCCCAAGGGCAAGGGAACAGCACCGGTTTGGGCGACCAGCGAGGCCAATGCGTACTGGTTAGAGTCGACAATTTGTCCTGGTTGAAGCGATTGAGCAGGGCTCACTAGCTCGCTTCCAGTAGAAAGGATGGCAATTCTGGGCCGCCGGTACACATTCACTTGCGTTTGACCTGCCGCCGCCAGCAGAGCGATTTCAGCCGGTGAGATGACTTGGGCTGCGGGCAATAGTTCAGCACCGGCCTGATAAAAACTACCGCGATGACGAACAAAAGACTGGGGCTGTGGAACCTGCAAAATCGTGACCTGATCGCCATCGCGAGTGGTCTCTTCTTGCATCACAACGGTATCAGCGCCAACAGGCATCATGGCCCCGGTCAAAATGCGAGCAGCTTGGTCGGGCTCTACTTTTTTACTGGGCGGCTGTCCGGCTGGGATTTCTTCTACTATTTGCAGGGTCGTGGGCACCTGCTGAACGTCGCTGGCGCGCACCGCGTAGCCATCCATAGCAGAGTTATCCCAGTGGGGAAAATCTAGCTGACTGGTGACCGGCGAGGCTAAAATTCGGCCCAGACAGCTAGCAGCGTTACTGGCACGACTCAGATCGATAGTTTCGATCGCATCGTTTTTTAGGGCAGCGTTTTTAGGATCGATTTGGCTATCAATCGGTACAATCAACGTAAAGATTAACTGTTCAGCTTCAAGCGCAGTGAACATAACCAGAGAAAATAGAAGGTATCCAAACGCTATCACACAGGTTGAAGAAACTATCACCTCTGTAGCTTTGGTCTTTACCTCTCCACCGAGTAAGGCTTCTTTTAATGCAAACTGTGCCCAGTCAACGTCGCCAAACTCAGGAGAACCAAACGCCTGGAGAGACTATCTATCGTGGACGAAAGATAGACTGGGTAGCTGTGCTGCGATCGCGCCGCGCCCGGCTAGCCAAGCTAATCGACTTTCCGGTGTTGCTATGGTCAGGAATCGCTAAGCCTAGAAATTTCGCTGCCAACGTTTATCCCTTCAGGGCCAGCAGCCACTTTCTGTATTTTGCAGGCAGAGCAATGGAAAATGCAGCGATTCGGCTAGATCAAGGCAAGCTGACGCTATTTGTCGATGAGAGCAGTGCGGACGATGCGCTGTGGCATGGACCTGCGCCTAGCCGTGAGCAGTTAGCCGAGCAAATAGGTGCAGATGAAGCAAGACCGTTAGATGACCTAGCGAATTTGGCTTCGGGCGCAGCTACGCTAGGAGATCGCGATGAAACCGTTCGCATGATGGAAAAAACGCTGCTGAAGCGAGGCATTGTATTACAGCGGCATCATCCAGCGGGCGATCGCGCACTGGACAAGGCGCTAGTACAGCTCAGAATGATTCAAGATAAGGGGGCGATCGCCTCTATCCGCCAAGCTATTAGCGTATCGATTAAAGCACACAAAGCTGGGATGGCCGCTACGACAGCCGCTACGACAGAAGCCCAAGTGCGCGCCGAAATGGAAGGCGTCATCATCGGGCACAACATGAGCTGCGCCTACGGCAGCATCGTTACCGTCGCTGGGGAAGTACTGCACAATAACCACTATCACAACCCGCTAGGCCCCAAAGATTTACTCTTAGCCGATGTCGGCGCTGAGACCACTACTGGCTGGGCATCTGATATCACCCGCACATGGCCTGTCAGCGGTAAGTTTTCGGCGACCCAACGCGACCTTTACGACATTGTGCTGGCGGCTCATGATTTCTGTATAGAGAAAGCGCAGTCGGGCGTGGAATATCAGTCTATTCATCTGATTGCCTGTCAAATTATTGCAGCAGGGCTAGTTGAGCTTGGCATCTTGCGAGGAGACCCAGAGGACCTGGTTGAACAAGATGCACATGCGTTGTTCTTCCCGCATGGGGTTGGGCATCTGATGGGGTTAGATGTGCACGATATGGAAGATTTGGGCGATTTGTCTGGCTATGCGGAAGGTCGGGAGCGTAGCGATCGCTTTGGATTGGCATTCCTACGCTTAAATCGCCGGTTGGAAGCTGGGATGGCTGTGACAATTGAGCCTGGGTTTTATCAAGTACCCGCAATTTTGAATGATGCTAAGAATCGCGATCGCTATGCCGATATGGTGAACTGGGAGCGGCTCAGCCAGTTTAGCGATGTCAGAGGCATTCGGATCGAAGACGATATTTTGATTACAGCAGAAGGCAATGAAGTACTGAGCAAAGCGCTACCGACGGCGGCCAGTGAGATTGAGGCACTTGTTCAAAATAGAACACGCTAAAGTTCTTCAAGTAAGCCTACTCTCTGAAGCGGTAGATGACTTTCCCATAAGAACCAAAACACGCCTTATCAGGTAAATCGAATTTTCAACTGGCACAGGATGCCATCAACCGATTTGAGCAGTATGAGTAGATGATAGAAGTCACCGCTAGGTGAAATATTTCCTGATTTTCTCGCTTCTGGCACAGCCTCGTCATGGATATTGAGCAGGTTAATCGATGGTTTCCCCGTGAACAGCAGCTGCCGATTGTTGAGCAAATCTCCTCTCGGGTCGGGCTAACTCGCACCCGCGCCGAATACTTTGTCAGACTGTGGATATATCTCACGGTAAAACAACAGAATATAGCGGATGAAACAATCGATAAGGGCGAGAGTCAATCACCGTTGGAGCCGCCGTTAAAACAGTTAGAACCCCTGCCAAAAGCAGTGAGCTGTAGCCACAGTGAGGCGGCTTGGCTGTTCTATGGAGATAAAGACCAAGGGAGCGATCGCGCAGCCGGTATGATGCTCGACAAACTCGCGGCCCTCAGCCTCATCCAAAAGCATTTCGACGGCAACACCACCCGCATCCAAATTCAGCTCCACTCCACCGACTTATGCGCAGCAGAAACAGACCTATGTGCCCCAAAGACTTCAGCGACACCAAACCTGATCATCGACGACTTTAACCTCCGCTGTGACGCGGTACCGGTGGCTAACCTGCTCGCCATCAACTATGGCTGGATGAACCGCAGCCTAGAGATTGTGCCCCACCGCATTACCCGCCTGCTGCGTCAGTGGGCTCGTCAGTACCCAACAGGAATGCGAGTTTTGCGCCGCGCTGACAACCTCAACCCGGTCGGTTTTTATCTGTTGTATCCCACCACTGCTGAGTCAGAAGTGACCTTCTCTAGCTCTCCGACCAAAGGGCTGCATTTGGCCAGCATGAACGACACCGATCCCTTTGTGCTAGCCACCCCTGGAGATCAAGCATGCAGCGCTGTTTTTGTGCGCAGCTGGATGATCGACCCGGTTTATTTAGAACAATACCGAGTGCCCTTTTTAGAAGACGCGCAGCAAACCCTGCGACACATGCAAACAGACTTTCCAAACCTTTGTGATCTCTATACGCTAATCATTCATCCGAGCTACGAAGCGATGGCGACTGCAATGGCCTTTCAAGAAATTGGCACGCAGACCCACCGTGATACGCAGCTGTACTGGATGTATCAAGCGCTCGATAGGTACCTAGACTTGGACCTACAACAAATTTTCAACCACAGCTAGATTGACAGTTAAGTTGGCAGTTAAGCTGTTGCATCTTCCATGAGCCAATGGCGGTTTTTCGACCATCCCAAAAACCGACAGGCCTCGAGTTCTAGAGCCTGCCGCTGGGTCAGAGGCTGTGTAGGAATCGCCAACTGCAACCCTCTCATAACAGGCGAAAGTCTCTGCTGAAAGGTAGAGGGCTGCGCAGAAATCCGGCTATTGACCCATGCCATAAAGTCATCCACTTGAGCGGCTGAAAGCATCGACAAAAAGAACACCATTTGTCGCCAAGAATAGGCCGCCTTTTTAAGCTGGATTAGGCCCGCGTGCCAGATAGGCACTGGGTGCTGAAGCCGCCAGCACACCCAACCAAAACATTGCTTAGCCAAGCTAAGAGCATTTGAACTTAGCCAGGAGGCCATAGCAGGCGTACTGCACAAGGCCGCTAGATTGTGGGTAGTCAAAATCTGCTGCTGCTCTATTATCATGCCATTGATAGCCGTACTATACTGGCCATAACTCACCCCGGATCTAGACTGACACAGCGCTGAGAAAGCAGCCGTATCGAAACGCTGCTGGTTGCGAGCAAACGGAAACCTTGAACGAACAGTCCGCGAATTTACAGGCCGATTTAGTGATCGCACCTTCTCATAATCAATCGCGTAGTACCGTTCATAGAGCGTTCCAGACAGCACGCTAGCAGACTGAATAGCCGCCTGCACAAACTTGGCAGAAAACGAACCCATGAAAATATCGGCAGCCAGTTCTTCACTCAACGGTAGGTTCAGCTTGGCCGACTGAGACAAAGCGTGCATCTCTTGCAGCAGCTTGTTCGGGATAATAGTGTGAGGGAAAGCCGCCAGCGTCATTTGGGTGGTTTCTTCTAGGGTGGTTTGAGCCAGCGCACGTGCGCCTAAAGACCGACCTCTAAAGCGATTGACCACAGCCAACCACGGCAGCTCCTCCAGCTGTACCTGCTTTTCAAAATTCAGCAGCAACAACGAGCGCCGCCGCCGAAACGCACTGTAAATAGCGGTATACAGCAGCCTTAAACTGGGCTCATTGACCGCTGCGGCCTTAATTTCACCTGTGATTTGAGGCAGTAGCCGAGCAATGGTTTCAGCACTCGTGACCACCCCTCTAGCGACTAGCGCACTCATAGAACCGCGCAGGCACCGGTTTACCTTCCGACGCAGCGTCAGCGGCACGCCCACATCCACAGGCATAGACCACCGTTTAGACTCGGCCTCTGTAATCGACGCGAGTACAGGCTCAACCCGGTCCAAGCCTTCATTTTTGGGATACTGACTCAACCGTGCGGCGACAACTTGAGCGATCTCATGAAAAGGCGTGCCGCTTGCCTGCGCCTGTTGACGCTGTCGGAACAATTGGCACTGCGTCGAAGAAGGAACGCCGCGCTTGTTGACATAGCGAGCCAAAATCAATCGAATTCGGCCCACATCTAGACCGGTTAACGATTGAGGGGCACAAATACACTGAAGCAGATAGCGGCGGAGCTGAGCAAAACTGTCTTTGGCCTTGTCAGGACGGTTGCACCGTGAGTGCTGTTGGCGCTGCTGAGCGTACTGAGTAAGCAGCGCCTGTCCGCGAGCAATCCAATCAGTGGGATAGTTACGACAGGGCCAGCCGCCCTGCACCGGGAACCGACCAGACGCGCCGCGTTGCCAAGTACCGTCGGCATCCGCCTTCAGCGTAGGTACGTCACCTTCTACAGTCTCTAAAAACAAGCTGACAGCTTGATCGTAAAGCGGCGCCCAAATCTGAATAGCTTCTGCTTGAGCCGCAATTTGCGCGTTGGGCTCAATGGACTGAAGTTTGGTAGCAACCTCACCCACGGTTTGAAGATAGACTTGAGCGCGAGCTGAGCGCGATCGCTGTGTAGGCACCGGGTAAAACCGCAAACGAGAGAACCACGGCGCTAATTCTGTAAGCAGCGATCGCGCCATCGCGCTACATCCCTGCTGCAATAACCACGCCACCACTAGCAGCGCGCCTTCCTCAGGAACCACCACTTCATAGCACTCAGCCTGCAGCCAGCCTTGCAGGCGACCCAGCCCTTCGTCCGTCAAAAAATAGGTATTCAAAAAATGCCGCTGAACTGAAACCTCATCCGTCTCCAGTTCGGGCGCTAACTCACGCAAAAGCGTCAGCTCATGGCTCAGCAACGACCCACCTGCCAACAAATTGCCTGTCGCAAAGCCCCCTTTTACGACTTCCAATGTGGCCCATGCAGGAACGTCCGCGACAGGTGTTCTGCCCCCGATTGTGACTAAGCCGTTTGCCATAGCCGCAAATGTTTCAGCCCATTTCAAAATCTTTTTCTCTGCCTGAATACGCGTAGCAACCTCTTCGTGCTGCTGAGCAGTCGTCAAGGCTTTAGCCATTTGAAGCAGCGGATAGCCAGCATTCGCAGACATGTTCATACCACCATCTCCCATCTGATTATCCAAGCCCATTGCTATCTATCCGCCTCGCGCTAGCCATCTGCGCCAATCGTCAAAATTGAGTCCGGGGGCTGGAATCGAACCAGCGCCCTCTCGGTCCGAAGCCGAGCGTTCTACCACTGAACTACCCCAGAGCAAACTGAAAAGAGCAGAGCAAACCATCTTTTGATTGGCATGCTCTCTACTTATACAGATTGAAATAACCGTTTACAGATGAGGAACGATTTCTTGGCTGAACTTGTTTCACTGTAGTTACACCCACTTAACCATCGCATTCGCTAAGTCTGCATCAGAAAAACGATCAGACAACAGCACGTAGTTTTACGGAATGTTTCTCTAGTCGCTCAACCAGCAACAGAAAAAGAAAGCAACCTATGCACATCACTGGACACAGGAATTAATTCTATCTGCAACTTTATCTCTTGCATAAGAAAACAACTCAACTAGCCCTATTCTCTTCATCTTCCAGTGCAAAAAGCGTTATGAGGACTTAGCAAAGGTCATCGATGGATTCATACAAGCCTCACCCAATCACAAAAAACAACAGCCACAATCTATGTATAAACCGCTACACCTACGGGATTTCTACATATGCGTATTAAGACAGGCTTGGCCTTGGTAACACTTTCTCTTTTGAGTGCGATCGCCCCAGCCAAAGCCGCCACCTACACCTTTGAAGGCAACAACCTAGGCGGCAAAACACGCACCGGAGACCACACCAATATTCTCACCACCTACAACAACAATACAAATCAGTTCACCTGGTCTTCTACTTACACAGATAACGGGTCTGGCCCGCTAGCAGAGGGCGCTTGGCTCGTGGTGAGTAGTGGTGAAAATCCTAGAAAAAACGTAGATGAATACGCCATCTTGTACTTGGATGGTGCTAATGAGCAAGTCTCGATATACAACTACAGCGGTCAAAACAACGCCTACAGCTACAACACAGAACAGTTTTTGGGCTCTACTGCACTTAACGTCATCAACAACGGCAGTGAGCGCACGTTTGAGTTTGCCTTGGACGCCACTGACATTAACAACAACGACAGCTTTGGCGATGAGTGGAAAGGTATCGCCTTCGGAGATGAGATTGGGCTATGGTTCCACGGGGCTGGCGACCTGACGACTAGCTACAAGCAAGATGGTAGCCTCGAAACTTTCAGCGCAGGCACAACTGGCTGGTTCGATAGCGAGAATGAAACGGCAACTGCTGTTCCTGAACCGGGCAGTGTTGCTGCGCTTGGGTTGTTTGCGATCGCTGCGGCGGCTAAGCGCCGTCAGCGCCTAGGCTAAATCATCACCGTAGGTGTTTTAGGGTTTAAGTTTGAGGGTTTAATAGTTTGCTGTAATGCACTCCACTCCAAGACTGCATTACCACCCGGTTCCGATGCTTGTAAAAAGTATCGGAACTTTCTTTTGTCAGAGCAATTCTGCTAACTCCAATCCTCTCCTTTCTTCAGCCAAGTTGGCTTAAAAACTGCTTCTGTCTGGTGAATCTCTCTTGTTTTGGCAAACAATTCTTCTTCACTCAGTCCTAGCTTCACAAGCATTTTGTCCAGATCGCTTTGAATATCTCGTGCGCCTTGAAAGCCGTTATAACGAATGCGCAATCGAGCCAGTTCTGCTAAGGAAAGGCTATCAGAAGGCGCCGTCATAATCGAGTTGAGCGTATCGCGGTCCTTTTTGTACTGAGGATGCAGGTAATCTTTGCTGTCTGACATGGGGGTTTGTGGCCTCAAAACGTATTTTCTATCAGGAAATATCAGGCACACAGCACAGCTGCATGATGACGAATGTGGTCTTCTATAAAGGTCGCAATGAAGTAGTAACTGTGGTCGTAACCGGGCTGCATACGCAGCGTCACAGGCTGGCCAACTTGCTCACAAGCCGCCGAAAAGACTTCTGGTAAAAGCTGACCATCCGCCAAAAATTGATCCGCTTCGCCTTGATCAATCAGCAGCGGCCCAGCCTTATCGCCGACACTTTTAACTAGCTCAGTGGCGTCATAAGCTGCCCACGTCGATTTATCTGCGCCTAGGTATCCAGTCAACGCTTTCTGTCCCCAGGCGCATTGGGAAGGCGCTGAAATTGGGGCAAAAGCAGATATAGACGCATACTTATCTGGGTTTTTGAGGCCGCAGATGAGAGCACCGTGGCCGCCCATAGAGTGGCCAGTGATGCCAGCGCGATCGCCTTTAACGTCAAAAGTCTGCCGAATCAGCGTAGGCAACTCCACCGTCACGTAGTCATACATTTGATAGTGCTTGGCCCAAGGCTGCTCTGTAGCATTCACATAAAAGCCAGCCCCTGAACCGAAATCCCAGCTGTCGTCAGCACCCGGAATATCAATACCGCGCGGACTCGTGTCAGGCGCCACTAGCATCAGCCCATGCTCAGCTGCATAGCGCTGCGCGTTTGCTTTTTCGATAAAGTTTTTTTCTGTACAGGTCAATCCAGACAGGTAATAAAGCACTGGCACCGGTCCAGCCTCGGCTTGGGGGGGAACGTATACGGCAACGTTCATATCACAAGCACAGGCTTCCGAAAGATGGCTGTAAAACCGAGTGGTGCCTCCAAAACTTTTGTTGCGCGATTTTTCGGTCAAACCCATTTGTTTTTAGTCGTAAAGAACAACACTGCGGATCGATTCACCGCGATGCATGAGGTCAAAGGCGTTGTTAATTTGGTCGAGCGGCATGGTGTGGGTAATCAGGTCGTCAATGTTGATTTTTCCATCCATGTACCAGTCCACAATCTTTGGCACGTCAGTTCGGCCTCTAGCGCCACCAAATGCACTGCCCTTCCACACGCGCCCGGTGACCAGCTGAAACGGTCTGGTGCTAATTTCTGCGCCCGCTTCTGCAACGCCGATAATGGTGCACACGCCCCAGCCTTTGTGGCAGCACTCTAGCGCCTGACGCATCACGTTGACATTACCAATACATTCAAAAGAATAGTCCGCACCACCGTCGGTAAGTTCTATGAGATGACCCACTAGGTCACCGTCGATTTCTTTAGGATTGACGAAGTGAGTCATGCCGAATTTTTCTGCGATCGCCCGCTTCTCCGGATTCAGATCCACCCCGATAATCTTGTCAGCCCCCACCATCTTCGCGCCCTGAATCACATTCAGGCCAATGCCACCAAGGCCAAACACCACCACATTTGCGCCCGCCTCCACCTTGGCCGTAAATATCACGGCTCCGATGCCCGTCGTCACGCCACAGCCGATGTAGCAAACCTTATCGAACGGCGCATCCGAACGAATTTTCGCCAGCGAAATCTCAGGAGCCACTGTGTAGTTAGCAAAGGTAGAGGTGCCCATATAGTGATAAATCGGCTTGCCCTCAAAGGAAAACCGACTCGTGCCATCCGGCATCAGCCCCTTACCCTGGGTCGAACGCACCGCCTGACACAAATTCGTCTTTTGGCTCAAGCAGTAGGCGCACTCACGACACTCCGCCGTATACAAAGGAATCACGTGGTCTCCGGGCTTGAGGCTCTTCACCCCTTTGCCCACTTCCCGCACAATGCCCGCACCTTCATGACCCAAAATCGAAGGAAAAATTCCTTCAGAGTCCTTCCCCGAAAGCGTGTACGCATCGGTATGGCAAATTCCCGTGGCTTTGATTTCAACCAGCACTTCGCCCTCTCGTGGGCCTTCTAGCTGAACCGTTTCAATGCTCAGAGGTTTATTGGCTTCAAATGCTACCGCTGCCTTCACATCCATAGGGATTCCGCCGTTTTGTATCAGCTATTTTGTATCAACTTTGAGTATTATCGCGGCAGAGAGGAAAAGCTGGCTACCGATTAGACATAACTCAATATCAAAACCTACTAGGCGAGCGCGCGCAGTGCTTTGGGAAAAGTAGCTGTCGTAACAAAAGAGAAGACGGTAAAAGTGTGAAAAGAGAATATAAACACCGTATGTTCTGAAAAGATAATAAGAGATAGGGAAGTCTGCAAATTGTCCGAAACAGGCGATCGCAATTCAGTAGTAGTAAGTATCAAGCCCCGCTAACACCCCCCGCTGACATAAATAACGATGATGAACAGACGATTTACCGCAATCAGTGCCACGCTATCTGTCGTAATGACACTTTCAACGGTTGGTGCGGCGGTGCTTCTAGGCGGTAGAAGAAGTGTGATCGCACAAGTAATGCTGCCCCAAGCCATGCTCAACACCCTGGGCAGACAGTGCAGCCGCACCACAGAAGTCACCTATCGCTCAGATCAGCTCATGGCTCCCGACGGGCGGCAAGTCGTTCACTTTGAAGGGCTCTTACGAAAAACGGTCGAGCCGGATAGTCAGCTGCGGCAAATTGATACTGAAAACCTTTGCTATTCCGATGGGCGCGAAACCGCTGTGCGCAGTTTGGTGATTACGAATGCAGAAGGCACCCGAGAACTCAGCGATAGCCCCTATGAAGATGGCTACGTGATTTATCAGCCCAGGGCATTTTCTGCCGATAGCCGCTTTTTGGCAGTGGATATGCAAGCAGCTTACATCGGGGGTAATCCAGGCAGCTATGTGCTCTTTTTTGATTTGGAGAGCGATCGCATTGTTTCAACGTCCGATGTCTGCCGAGGTCTCGAGTTTCAAAGCTACATTGGGTTTGCCTCTGAAACGGAAGCCGTGGTTCTCTGTCAAGACCACGGAGCGGCTAGCGTTGGGGCAGAGCGATTTGAGGTTGTGGATTTGGCGGATGGGGGGGTGAGTGCGATCGCTAGCCGCCCTGAAGACCTGATGGGCTACGGCAGCATCACTCGAGAATTTGAAGTCACCGACTCCCAACAGTTTGACTAGCAGATCAGAACAAATCAACTCAGTACAAATCAACACGGGCTTCACACCCACTGCCCTCACCAAACACAGGCTGTGCCAATAACAACTTTGGATAGTCTTCTCCAAAAGAAAACTACTGCCTAGCAGCCGGTAAAACTCAACGCAGCAGCCGTCACAAAACCCAAACACCGTACAGGGAAAACGCACTTCAGCAAAGTCACGGTATCGGCACAGACAACAGTTCAACTACGATTGATATGTAGTGGCCAGTTACAAAATTCGTCCTGACCGGCCACCCCTTCAAAGGCAGCGTAGATAGATTAAGAGCATCCATCTACCTTTCCCACTCACTTTTGTCACATGAGCTATGAAGAAATCTCAGCGTTCGGCTTCTCTACTCTCCGCGTCCAAGCTATGGAAAGCCGCCCTCGGATTAATCGGGGGTCTGGCCGTATTAACCCAAGCTGACGCTGCCTTTGCAGGCATGTGCCGAGCTGAACTGCCCAGAAAAATTGATGCGATCGTCAACGGCTACACCCTCGACGGCGCCAACGTCGGCATCCTGATTGAAGACGTCAACCCCGACACCCGCGTTGTGTACGCCCGGCGCGCCCAAGAAAAGTTTGTCCCCGCCTCCAACGTCAAACTGCTCACCACCGCCGCCGCCCTTCACAATCTGGGCCCAGACTTCACTATTCGCACCTCCGTATACGGCCAGCCAAACGCCCCTGAGCAAGACCTCTTTGTGGTTGGCAGAGGCGACCCCACCTTCACCAGCTACCAAATCAACCTGCTGTCAGGTCAGCTAAAGCAACAGGGCATTCGCCGCGTCAACAGCCTCACCGCCATAGATAACTACTTCACCGGCCCCATCGCTAACCCCTACTGGGATGACGAAGACTACCGCGCAGGCTACGGCGCACCTGCCAATAGCCTAATTTTGAACCGCAACGAGCTGGGCTTTACGTCTATTCCTAACCGAGTCGGTCAGCCCCTCAGCATTGTGTGGGACCGCCCCGAATTTGTGCGCGGCTGGCGCATTGAGAACAACTCTCGCACCGTCAGCGGCGGCAATGAGTTTATTGATGCCGGTCAGCGACCCGGACAAAAGGTCATGAATGTTCGGGGGCAGCTAATTGCAGGAACCTCCAGCGACAACAGTTCCATCGCAGTATTAGACCCAGGCGACTACTTCGCGGAGCAGTTCCAACAAAGCCTCAACGCCTACGGCCTACCCACCGCTCGCGCACAGGCAACAACAACCAACGCCCCCAGCGGCCTAGTTGAACTCGCCGCCATCCAATCCCCACCACTGCGGGCCTTCATTGACCCCACCAACCTCTACAGCGTCAACATCTACGCCGAGTCCATGCTCAAAACCTTGGGCCGCAACGTAGAACCCAGCACTCAAAACGCCTACACCTCTGGTGCATCCGCCGTCAGCAAAGTCCTCACCGACCTCGGCGTCCGCCCGAACAGCGTCAGCATCGTAGACGGCTCCGGCCTCTCTCGCCGCAACCAGGTCACTCCTGAAGCCTTCGTAGATACGCTTCAGGCCATGGCCAAAACCAGTAACGCCACCATCTTCCGCAATTCTCTCGCCGTCGCTGGTCGCAGCGGCACCTTGCGGAACAGAATGCGCGGCACCAACGCAGAAGGTCGATTCCAGGGCAAAACCGGTACCCTCAGCGGCACCTACACCTTGAGCGGCTATCTCAATCCGCCGAACCACCCACCATTGGCCGTCAGCATCCTGGTCAACGATACTGATGCTAGTGGCAGAGACGTTCGCAGCCTGATCGACCAAATTGTCACTCATGCCTCCAACTTGGACGACTGCAATTAGCTTTGCGAGTGGATGAACAGCCAAAAGGTCTACAGCTGGTGGACTCATTCCACCAGCTGTAGACCTTTTGGCTGTGTGTAAGCTAACAAGTTCAGCGGTTGCTATGATATTGAGCAAAGCGGCCAACGGAATCAGTCATGGTACAAGCGCCTGTCAGACCACTCTCCTTAGAAGGCTTTCTTCAACAACCCGAGACGAAACCCGCAAGTGAATATATAGATGGCCAAATCATCCAAAAGCCAATGCCCAAGACAGCTCACAGCGGTATACAGGCGGGCTTGATCAAAGGAATCGATCCGGTACTCAAACCTGAGAACGTTGGTCGCGCTTTTCCAGAGCTGCGCTGTACATTTGACAACCGTTCAATTGTTCCTGATTTGGTTGTACTACCAGGGTCCAAGATTCCTCGCGATGAAAAAGGGAAACTCTCTGACGAACTGTTTACAGCGCCCAATTGGATGATTGAGATTCTGTCACCGGGACAAAGTCAAACGAAGGTGGTCAAGAAAATTTTGCACGCGCTAGAGCATGGCACCGAATTAGGATGGCTAGTTGACCCAGAGGAAGAATGCGTCTTTGGCTATACGCCTGATTTACGAACTGTACTGTACGAAGCATCCGATGCTCAGCTACCTGTTCCGGCCTTCGCCCAAGCTTTTGAGCTAACGGTAGGAGAGTTAGTAGGTTGGTTATACGAGTAAAGGGAGAAAGCCCCCGCTGCTATTCTCAGCAGTGGGGGCTTTCTAGTGGGTTGATTGTAATGAGCTAGGAGAGCTTTGTTGCTTCTAGATTGTCTTGCTTGGTTGCAGCTTCGATGCGATCGCCTTCAGCTTTGTTAAGGCCAAGCTTACTGGCAACGCCTGTGAGCTTAGCTTCTACGTCGTTTTTCACGAAGTAGCCCATGATGAATGTGCTAGCCAGAGATAGCACGACTGGGCCGAGGATGAATGCCAGCAAACCGTGAACGGCAAAGCCGGGGACCACTAGAGAGGCCAACCAGAAACAGAAGCCGTTAACAATAAGAGAGAATCCGCCCAGGGTGAGAAAGGTGACGGGCAGTGACAACAGCTTGAGGACGGGCTTGATGAAAGCGTTGACGAGGCCGAGGGAGACGGCGGCGAGGAGGGCGGCGGGGAAGGTGGAAATAGCAACTCCCTTCAGCACAATATCAGCCACCAAAAGGCTTAGTGCGGTCACCAGCGTAGTAATAACAAATCCCAACATATTTTTTTGCTCTTCTTTTTAGGAGTGAATAATTTGAAAAATCAAGTGAAAGAGAAACGACCCTTAGGTAGGGTTAATTTCGGTAGAATCCTGCGGCAGGTCCAGAGTTTCGTAGTGTTTGGAAATCGCCCATACCGCATGGATGCTACCGGGTAGCCAGCCTAAAAAGGTGAGCGGCAAACTGATGAAGAATGCTGGGCTAATGCCGTAGGTGAGAAAGACGCCGAGGGGAGGAACGGCAAGGCCTAGGGCGTATCGGATGAGTTTGTTCATGTGTTTTCGTCTCCTGTTCTTGTATGTCTTTATGGTGACAGAACAGAACAGAGTGTAGGGTGTGGAGAACCCGCTAGAACAGAACGAAAAACAACGGAATGACGGCTTTCACTACTGCGGATAGCGATAAAAGGTTCGGTTGAGTGAAGCACATTATTACAAACCAACACTTCTAGAGAAGTCACAAACCACCGCAGTGCTCCCACAGGGCCTACACTTGCAGCCAGCCAAATAAAGTACCCACCGTTAGCTCAAATGCATTTAGCAAATCAGGCATTGGCAACAAGTCATCTGTTGCTTCCAAAATCAAGATTGCTTGAGCAGGACGAAAAACCAATACCGTTCTTTCCTGCGGATCGATCAGCCAGCCCAATTCACTACCGTGATCCAAACAATGAGATATTTTTTTGATGACTTTCGTCTGGCTCTGCTGTGGCGACAAGATTTCAACCGCTAGGTCAGGAGCAACTTCTACAATGTCTGAGATGTCTCCGTCTTGGTCACGAGGAATACAAGCACTACGCAGCACCACCACATCCGGCACAATTGCCGCACCGCCAAAGCTACACCGCAATTCTGTAAAGGCCAAACCGGTGCCTTCCCGCTCAAGAAAGTCGTTCAGCACGTTAGGGAGTTTAGTTTGTAGCCGACTATGCTTCCCTTTTGGCATGGGCTTTTGCGTAATTTTTCCATCAATAAACTCGCTAGCAGGTTTGGTTTCAGGAAGTTCCAGAAACGCTGCTAGGGCTATTGGCTTGGTTGGTGCTTGTACCATTTAGGGCACTTGAAAGCGACTGAATTGATCATATACCACAGATGATTATTCTGCTCTTGACCACTCCGCCAGCTGATTTGCCCGCGCCACCGAGTCGATTGTTAGCGTTGGGTCTAGTACTTTTGCTCGCTCAAATTTCTCAATGGCCTCATCCACTGCGCCCTTACGTGCCAGCGCACTGCCCTGCGCCACCGCAAACTGCGCCGACTGCTGCCGCGTCCACACCTGCTCGCACACATTACAAGCCTTACGGGCAGTCTCACCTTGAGGCAAAGCCAGCGAAACATGCTGCATCAGCGTATTGCAGCAATAGCGCAGCTCATCTTCCCAGGTTCCCCCTCGCCATAAACAAAGCGTATTGTCACCACTGCCAGAGACAATGCAATCTCCCTCGGGGCTAAACGCCACTGAGCTAACCCAATCGCTATGGCCTTCAAACGGCTCACCGATGGGATTGCCCTCCAAGTCCCACAACCGAAGCGTATTATCATTACTACCGGAGACAATACGATCTCCTTGAGGGCTAAAGGTCACCGAATAAACCCAATCGCTATGGCCTTCAAACGGCTTACAAATGACGTTGCCCTCCAAGTCCCACAACCGAAGCGTATTGTCATTACTACCGGAGACAATACGATCTCCTTTCGGACTAAACGCTACCGCATTAACACTGGCGCGATGACTTTCAAAAGGCTCACCGATGGGATTGCCCTCCA
>JBCBDN010000028.1:0-19987 GCA_038529685.1 Cyanobacteria bacterium J06598_1
GGTTAGAGGTTTGGGTTGAGCGTTGCTCGACTCGAACTGACTTTAAAATCAAGTCTTATAAAATGCAATGAACGCAATGAAGGATACGGCGGGCTTTTTGCTTAAGGTACTGGCACTCTCCGCAGGACTGAGCGTGCTGATAAAAGTCGGAGGACCAGGGCTGCCCGTCGCAGGATTGGAAGGGAACGCGCTAAATTATTTGGCGATCGCACTCGTCACCCTACCCAGCATCGTCGTAGGCACTGTGCTCTATCTCAAGCTCAGGCCATAGCCAGTTAGTTATTGAAGGAAACGAGCGCGCCCATGCGGACCATTGCCGAAATCAACGACAAAATTCGTCGAGGTAAGGCGATCGCATGGACCATCACAGAAGCCAAAGCCCACATTGATGAACTGGGCATTACCGCAGCGGCAAAAGCCGTAGACGTTGTTACCACAGGTGCATTTGAGCCGATGGAAGGCTCTGGCGCTATCCTCAACTTGGGCCACACCGACCCGCCGATCAAAATCGTGGAATGTCACCTAGACGGCGTATTGGCCTACTCAGGCTTTGGCGCAGTCGATTTGTACCTGGGTGCGGGGCAAATGGTGACGCCCAGGCGGGAGAGCAGTACGAGCAGTGGGCGCGAGGGCGAGACCGAAGAACGCGGGGGTGGCCACGTCATTGCTGACTTAGTGGCCGATCGGCCCGTGACACTGAGCGCCATTGGGCAAGGGACGGATTGCTACCCTCGCACTAGCTTGGAGACCACGATTACGCGCGATCGCATTAACCAGTTTTACCTATTCAACCCGCGCAACCTGTATCAAAATTTCATCGTGGCCGTCAATGGCGGCGATCGCCCGCTCTACACCTACCTTGGCCCCCTCCAGCCTCGCCTTGGCAACGCCGTCTACGCCAACACAGGCGCACTTTCTCCCTTCCTCAATGACCCAGAACTACAGACCATTGGCATCGGCACCCGCATTTTGCTTGGCGGCGGTGAAGGCTACATCGCCTGGGAAGGCACTCAGCACTTTCCACTCCAGCGCCGCCTACCGAACCAAGCCCCCGTAGGACCAGCCGCCACGGTTGCCTTAATTGGCGATGCCAAACGAATGGATGCCCATTGGGTACGCGGCTGCTATTTCAGAGGCTATGGCCCTTCTATGATGCTGGGTGTAGGCGTGCCTATCCCGATTCTTAACGAAGGTGTTTTGGCTAATTGCGCGGTCAAAGACACGGAACTCGTCGCACCCGTGGTCGATTTTTCGATTCCGAGACGGGTCCGCCCTACCTTTGGGCTCGTGAGCTATGCCCAGCTAAAATCTGGCAAAATCGTGCTAGAGGGTAAACCTGTTCGGACCGCGCCGCTGGCAAGTCTTTATCTCTCTAGTCAGGTAGCGCTGGATCTCAAGCAGCGCATTGAGTCGGGAGAGTTTGAGCTTACAGAGGCGATCGCGCCCCTTCCCACCGACACGCAGCTCATGCCCCAAGATACTTGGGGCTCACAAATCAGCATGAGCTAGACCAGAAGTTCTAGCTCATGACTCAATGCTAAGCGTCTACCGACTCTGTAGGTGCAGCCGCTGTTCTTTCAGCCGCTGTAGAGTCAGCCGCTGTAGAGTCAGCCACCGTTGCTTCAGGTGCAGCCGCATCAGCCTCTTTAGCTTTGGGCTTTGGCTTAGGCGCAGCAGGCGCACTGCCCTTACTCCTAGGTGCACCCGCAGGCGGACGGCGACGGCCCCCACCCATAGTCTTCTTACCTTTGGCCTTTTTCTTAGGGGGAACAACCGCAATAGACTTGCCTTCCTTAAGCACCAGCTTTCCGGCTTGACGCTCTACCGTCAGCTCCCAAAAGTAGCCCACCGTTCTCCCCGACAGCTGACCATCGATCAATAGTTTGAACGGGCGTTTGGGCTTCACGGCTTCAGACTTACTCTTCTGAACAATATTGACTAGGATTTCGCCATCTTCCTCAGAGTATTTGGCAATTTCACCTCGTACCGAGAACTGATCGCACTGATCTTCTGCTTCTGCACTCGAGAGCGGCCTGGTTTCATCTGACTCATCAATCGGCTCAGAACTGAGCGTCTCTGGCTCCCACACGCCCACAATTTGCACATGCAGCGCCGGAATCTTCTCGTCCGACTCTTTGCCAGCGGCCTGATCTTCCTCAGTATCTTTATAGAGCGTACGCGGATACACCACCCAAAGATGGTCCTTCTCCAAATCCAGGTGCTTCTTGATGAGGCTAGTCACTCGGCCTAGCAGCACCGCATCAACTAGCGTGCCGTCTTCTACTTGAATATCACCTCGATTGAACTGCTCCTCAGACGCAATGTATTTGCCCTTGAGCAACCCAATAGCCCGGTACTGCATCGGTTCGCTCGGTAGCGAGATAGGGCCTGGTCTCTGTGGCTTAGGCGGTTCTTCTGGTGGCGCTTTTTTAACGTCGGCTACCACAGGTGCGGGTGCAGGCGGCTTGGGCCTAGCAGGCGGCTTCAAAAGCGAGCGATTAGGCGGCTTACGTAGGTTTTTCGCAGGTTCACTGCCACTACTTGTAGGCATCTCAGCAGCGCTGACTTCACTTCTCGCGGCGTGTCCGTGGGCACCCGAAGTCATTGTGCTGGCGCGTGCTGACGGCAGCGATTGGGCATCAAGCTGGCCTGTAGAAAGGCTTTGGGATGAACTGGCGGTATAGGGGGGGCGGCTAGCGGCAGAACTCATCGATCCTCAAACTCCTGAAACTGTACCTGCGACTCTGATGGTGAAGCCACAAATTGCGATAGTCGCAACCTTGACCTCGTAGACTACTGGGCAGCTAAATGACTAGCCGCACCGTCCGCAAAACCTAGGTTAGCATTCACGCCAAACTCGATTCTGGGACGCTTGCTACGGTTTTGCCAAGTTGCCCTGGAGAGACTCCATATGAATAGACCTAATCAGTCGGCCTATGCTCTATGGGTAACCCCTTTTCACAACTGGCATATTGCAAGACAGGTGATTGGCTAAATAGTCTTTACAGGCTAGCGTAGACAACTAGCCCTTATGACTGAGAGTTCACGGTTCTTGTTGAAAAGAAAACACCTCAATGTCAAAAACTATAAATAAAGTTGTTTTAAGCAAGGTACCCACTACTTTATTTATGTTTATCAAGTCTCATGACTATCGCTTGACTAGTAGTTCAGCCACAGAGGAGTAAATCCGTACTTTTTTGGCTCAAATCGCCTTCATTGCCTTTTCTTGCCAGCGCCTCCAACCGCACAAAGAGGCGGATAAAGAGGTCATCAGAACAGCACATACAGGGAGCACAGAGGGTAATATGAGCAAGTTATTTTGATGAATGGCTGTATTCAGCAAAATAGATCGCCTGGCTTGAGCACAGCAACGTAGGAAGTGTGGCTGAGCTCAAGCCAGCTAAACGGGCGGAGTCTAATACGGTTAGCCTCTACAGTTCAACCAGACCGCCTGCTGTGTAATCGCACAAACTATATTGATATTTTAGGAGAAATCGTCGTGGCCTTTAAGAAGGATAGCTTGCTAGTAAGAGGCGTGCTGATCATAGCTGTGGCCGCATTTGTCGGGGCTTCAGTATTCGGTGCGATTAGCATGAATCGCTCTTCTGGTAGCGCGCATGGCGGCACCGCAGCGAGTCAACAGCCAACCGTCGATAGAACCACCCAGCTGGAAGGCGAAATTAAAGGCTACACAGCCATCCTTGGCCGAGAGCCCAATAATCAAACCGCCCTTCGAGGCATTATTAATGCCAAGGCCGAACTAGGTGACTTAGACGGTACGGTTGAACCGCTAGAGCGCCTAGCCGAACTCAACCCCGCAGATCCGTCCTATTCTGTACTGTTAGCTCAAACTAAGCAGCAGCTGCAAGATCTAGAAGGGGCTGCGCAAATATATCGCCGTGTGCTCACCCAAAACCCTGGTGATGTAGCCGCGCTCGATGGATTGGTTCAGCTTTTGGTGAGCCAAGAGCGCACAGACGCAGCCGAAGGTCTCTTACGCGATACGTTGGCCACCGCAGATCAAAGCAACGAACTCAATCCTGGCAGCGTTGACAAGCTATCGGTCAAGCTCTTACTTGGCCAGGTGTATGTCGCGCAAGAAAAATACGACGATGCAGTCACAATTTACGATGAAACCATAGCCGAGGCTCAAGCCGCATCACCCACTCAGCCAGATTTTCGCCCGACGCTAGCCAAGGCATTAGTGCTGAAAGAAAAAGGTGACGATGCCGCCGCTGATCCTTTGTTTGCCCAAGCGCTAGAGATGGCCCCCACACAATATAAAGACGGCGTCCGACAGCTCATTAGCCAAAACACCACCCCGGAAACATCCGAAGCGGTGGAATCTGAGGGTGAAACATCAGGCGCTGAAGAAACAGAAAGCGCTACTGAAGAGGTTCCAGTAGCGCCCGAATAAAATCTCAATAAAATCTCTAAATGAGGAAAAGCAAAGGCACTAAAAGCAAAGGCACTAAAAGCAAAGGCACTAAAAGCAAAGGCACTAAGCGCCCTGCTGGGACATGGTTCCACTCACCGCAGGCTGCTTAGCTGCTTCAGCCAAGGAGTCTACTGCGGTGAACTCAATATGGTTTAGGAGCGTGGTCACAAAGGCAAAGAGCAAAAAGGGCAGCGAAAGCACCAAAATCAGACCCACCGTAGCCAGCGCATAGATCGGACGACTCGCACCCATCAGGCCTAACGCAGTCGCTAGGCTAACAAACAGTACAATCAGCCAAACGATAATTTGACTATAAATGTCACCGAAAGTGAGGGTACATCTCATTTGGTATTTTTTGGCGTTGTCCATATCCCTAATTTTTGTATCCCTAAAGTTAAAGAGCTAAACCGTTCTATCTAGGATATCGATTGGCTTCGACTTTAGGCGAGTTTATCAATAGAGTTCAAGAATTAATAAGATTGCTTACGTGACCTACCGCTACCTTTTGTTTTACAAGCCTTACAACGTGTTGAGCCAGTTCACCGATACCGGATCAGCGGCTAGATCAATCGATGTTCAGAAAAATAGTTCGGGCGCAAAATCCTCTAGAGGAACACTCAAAGATTTCATTGATGTACCCGGTGTATATGCCGTCGGACGATTGGATAGAGACAGCGAAGGGCTACTGCTGCTAACCGATGATGGGGCAATGCAGCACCGACTGAGCCACCCTAAGTTTGGCCACTGGCGTCAGTACTGGGCGCAGGTAGAGCACGCCGCTCATAGCCCACCGATAAACGACTCATTAGAACAGCTGCGCAATGGCGTCACCATTCGTGGGTATCGGACGCGCCAAGCTCAAGCAAGGCAAATTGAACCGCCTGCACTAGCACCGAGAAACCCGCCCATTCGCTATCGTAAACAGGTGCCAACCGTTTGGTTTGATCTCATGCTGAGTGAGGGCAAAAATCGACAGGTCCGACGAATGACAGCAGCGGTGGGATTCCCGACGCTACGACTGGTGCGCAGCGCCATTTTTCTGAGCAAAGATCTAAACTCGCCCCCACTCTCTATTGCGGGGCTACAGCCCGGTCAGTGGCGTGACTTATCTGCGAGTGAAATGCGTTTGCTGCCGCGATAGCTGCCGCAAGCCCCCGTTATCGTGCATAATCCACCTGTGAAGGTTCTTAGAGGATGGATTTTTCACCATAGTGGCAGCCCTCTGACTTTAAAAATCTAGCGATTAAAAACTCGATATGCTCACCTGCGCCAACTGTCAGTTCGCCAACCCTGTCGATCACAAATTTTGTCAGCGCTGTGGTACACCGCTAATGTCTGCTCTGCCGCAGAAAGCAGCCACATCCACAGTTTCAGCCGCGCTACAAATAAGACTGCTGCCACCTGAGGGGATTAAGCTCACACCAACAGATTTTTTGAGTCCTCGCTATCAGATACTGACCGTATTGAGCCAGGGCTGCGCCTATACAAAAGATATGACGCCAGCGGTGCGATCGCCGCTCCAACAGCAGCTTGCCACCCTCACTCAAAAAAGCGCCGCTCAAAGCGACCCCATCAACCTGCATGAGCTAAAGGCGATTGAGCGCTTGCCCGAAGCTGCCTACCCCTATTTTTTACTTGCTGAGGCCGCACCGACCCTGCACGATGCTTGGGAGCAAGAAAACACCGCTGTTATCGTTGCACCCGAATGGCCAGCGCTTTCTTCTGTTATCCAAGCGTTTTCGACGGCCGTCGATCCACTACAGCACGTGTACTGGATGTATGTGCTAACCGATTTGTGGAAAGGCTTAGCGCCGCTTCCGCAGTGGCGATCTAGCCTTTTACTGGCGAACAATTTAGGCATCGATACCGATCAATCTCTGCGGGTAAAGCAGTTCATTCCACCGCTCCCATCTGATACGAGCGGCCCTAGCCTGTCTGATCTCAAGGCTTTTTTACAGTCGCTTTTGGCCCAGCCGCATCGAGGCGCGGTCGATACGCTCCGACAGATTAGACAGCTGATCTTAGCGGTATCTTCTGCCAAAACGCTAGAGCAGCTGCGAGCAGAACTCACCACCCTTGGAGAAGCTCTACTCGCGACGCCTGCTGCCATTACGCCCGCCTCTTCTTCCGCCGCCGCTGACACTTCAGACTTTCCTATTCCTATCACCATGCCACCAAAATCGACTGATTCTGCGGATGTACCGGCTCCTAACGATCAATTACCGGTCGGTGAGCCGCCCGTGAAAACATCGCCAGAGAGCACCACACCAGAAGATCGATTGCTAGAAACCACCGTTCTGCAAGATTCGATGGAGCTAGAAGATCTCCCAGAAAGTGGAGAGTCGACTATGGTGCTACCGATGAAGCTGGTAAGCCTAGAAGATGCTGGCCAAACAGATGTCGGCCATCAGCGAGACCACAATGAAGACTGCTTTTTGATCGCACGCGAGTCTCGTACCTACTCAGACAACAAAGGCCAACGGACAACGGCGCATGGGCTGTATATTTTGTGCGATGGCATGGGCGGGCACGACGGCGGCGAAGTGGCCAGCCAGCTAGCGGCTAAAACGCTCAGTGAGTATTTTGAAATCCACTGGCCATCACCAAAACCAAATGAAGAGGCGCGATCGCTCCCCGATGAAAAAACTGTTGTTGAAGCGGTTAAACTCGCCAATCAGGCTATTTATGAAGTGAACGAACAGGAAGGGAGAGCGGGCCATGAACGCATGGGAACAACCCTAGTTGTGGTGTTGCTTCAGGGCACCTCGGCAGTGGTTGCCCATGTAGGAGATAGTCGCCTGTATCGGCACAGCCGTAGGACAGGGCTCTCTCAAGTTACAACAGATCACGAAGTAGGACAAAGAGAGATTGAGCGTGGCATTGATCCAGAGATAGCCTATGCCCGTCCTGATGCGTATCAACTCACTCAGGCGCTGGGCCCCAGAGGAAAAGAAGACTTAGCTCCTAGCGTCAGCTATTTATCTTTTTCAGAAGATACGCTGCTGCTGTTGTGCTCCGATGGGCTCAGCGACAACGATGTTGTAGAAGATTATTTAGATAGCCACATTGACCCACTGCTCAGAGGAAAGAAGACTTTGGATACCGGCATAGATGAGCTGGTGCAGCTGAGCAATGAGGTGAATGGGCATGACAACATTACGGCAGTTGCGGCCCTGCTAAAGGTTAGCCCTGACCTGGAAAAAGGCAGGTTGGCCACCGAAAAATAAGGTAGCAAAAATAAGATGGCAATACACTGATACATGAGCGCGTTGCCATAAATCAAGTCATGTTGTTCTGTCCGGATTACCACATCGGAGCCTTAATACATATACTATGTTTGATGAATTTTCTCAAAAGTTGTTTGGGAACATTCAATACATCGGCTGGCCAAAGCCTAATCCAGGATGAGGATGGCATAGGACTGATAGATACGATGGCAGATGTCCTTAGACTATACGCTCAGAGAGGCACTCCACGTTTTTGCAACACTGCCGCCTGCTCTACCTGAAGAAATTCCTGGAGATGATTCTTAGTGAATATTGAAAATAGAGAGAACTTGAGTGACTATCAGAAATGGGTAAGTTCCAATGAAGAGAAAAAATTTTCTTTGTTTGATTATATTCATGGAGTGTTCTCGTTAAACGATTTGAGTTCAGATTTAGCCATAGCACTGATGAACTTATTCTTTCCTCGTTTCTTATTACATGATGATTTGATTTTCCTGCAAGAGGAATTTTCAAAGAAGCGCTATGATTCATTGATCAGTAGTGGCATATCTGGTCATGAGTTAGAATATTGGATGAATATTTTGAATATAGATACCCTTATCAACTGCTCATCAGTTGCTGAAGGAGTGAAATTTGCAGAAAGTCTCGTTCCTCTCTGGGAATAGAAACTAAAAGCAGATTTTCCTAGTACTTCTATAAAAGTTTCTTGTCTCTTAGATGAATCAGGTTCAGACACCAATGTTTACATAACATTTCAGCAAACTGTCAGTTGAATAGGATATAGAAAAATTGGGATAGTAAAGAACCTGAATACTCGTTCTGAGACAGCTTTCCACTGAGCTTGAGTAACCGAATACTTTCCGGCTCAATCGTCACTTGACGCTGAGGTCTTTCACTAGCATTACCCTGTTCTTCAGCGGCCCCCATTTGAAAGACTCCACCCAAAATAGACACCAACTCCAAGCTGACTCTTTTGTAACCGCAATTCTTTCTACCTTGTGTTTAAGCTGCACTGGCTGCCCCTCGTGCAGCTCCCCGTGCCCCGCAAAGAAAAACCAAACGTTATCGCCCACACTCAAAAACTGCGTTTGAAACCGCTCCCGAAAAAATCGCTTGAGATTGGCGTAGGTGGGCAGTGATCGCATTGGACCATTCGGCGTAGGAATCAGCGGCGAGTCGTCTGCAAAAGTAACCGCTAGCCTAGGTACAGATAAAGCATGCTTGTCTGTAGATTTCTTGATCTACACACGCCTTCTTTGCGCTATGGCCTCCTGCACTTAGCTTTAGACACCACGAACAGTTACAACCCTTACCATGTAAAGCACTAAGTGCATAGCAATGCGCTAATGCATCAGCGCATTGCTATATCTATCATTCCTTTCAAAATCAGCGTTTCTCCCACCATCTCTCCTAACTCTTCTAGAGCCGTCCGAATAGCGTCTACCTGATAAAACTTCCATCGACCAAACAGCTGATACCAATGAGGCTCTTGCACATGCGAGCGAAACAGCTCTAGACCGAAGCCGCCAAAAACAAAAGAGAGAATGCCTAACCCAATCCATCGAACAGCCTTTGGATGAAATTGGTATAGACGGATAAAATCTCGATAGAACAGAACTGGGATGGCTAACCCGAGAGAAAGATAAACAACCTGAATGGTCTTGTGATGGCCAGAGAGAAAACTCAGCTTGAACAGCTCATCCGCTGCTGCGTATAGAAAAAACACGGCTACGCAAGCCAACAGAGTTCGAGAAGGGGGCAACTTTGGGTTGCGGTAGGTAATACACGTCCATAGTGGCAGAGCCCCGGTTAAAAATATTTGAGTGGCTTGCCACAGGGAAGGCAGGGTTCTCGTACCGTTTACATCTAGCAAGGGGAAGGGTCTACCGCCGTTTGAAAGCGCGGTAACGGCATAGAGAACAACCATAATAATTTCTATGCTGATTACCAGCGGTAACCAAAGAAACTTTTTCACTGGCATTATCACCGCGTTAGCGTTAAAGAGTAACAAAACCGGTCTGCCCTAGAAATAGTTTCTCCATGCAAGATGGGCTTATCCGGATGAGTGTAAGCAGTGTAGCGATACACGATGAGCGGATACCCCAGCGGGACTTCTAAATGATTGCTGTTTTCGTAGTCGGCGTGGGTGCATTCAATCGTCGCTTCGATGCGGTCGATGGTGATGCCGTGCGCTTCTAGCGTGGGGAAGGTCATTTGCTTTTTGAGCTGGGGGCCGAACTGCTTGCCGAGCGCTGGCAACAGGTAGGTGATATCGACTGCGCCCGCAGAGCCGTCCATATATAGAAGTTTCTTTTGCAGGTAGGCAACCTTTTCAGCCAGCGCCAGCGTATCTTGCACGAGCTTGGGTGCGCGGACCTTGCGAAAGGTTAGATTATCAAACGTCAGTTCGATGCCTTTTTGCGCGAGGTCATTTTCTAGCATGACGAGGGGGCTAGAGAGCGCGTAGGCCACCTTGCGCTGAGGGGTGACAAAAACGCCTTTGCCCTGCTTGGACTGGGCGAGTCCTTGATTGACGAGGTTAGCGATCGCCTGACGAACCGTGATCCGGCTCACCCCAAATGAGGCCATCATCTGATGCTCGCTAGGTAGCTTTTCACCAGCAGCATAAACGCCCGAATCTATCTGATGGCGTAGCTTTTCGGAAATGCTGATATGTAGAGGAACAGAAGACATTTGAGGCCGAGACTATACAGCCTTGTTATAGCAGGTTGAGTGTGCTAACTTTTACTTGTTATAACAAGTAGCTACCAAAAATAGGTGCAAACAGGCAGGTGAAAATATGGTGACCAGTACAGCGGCCAGTACAACAATAAAAGGGGCAAAGCAGCTATTGAATGCAAAGGCACTTTTGCCCTTGAACCAGCGATCAGATGGGGCAGGCGCTGTCAGGTTAGGTGCGCACCTGACGGTTTTGGCGACGAGTGGCTACCTCTGGATGCAAGCTTTTGACATGGAGCTATATGGTCTGAGCATGCTGGCACTGGTGGTGTATGGGATAAGTTTGGCGTTCATGTTTTGCGTGGTGCACGAGTGCGGGCATCGGACGGCTTTTGCGAGTGCGCGGGTGAATGACGCGATCGCTTGGTTTGCAGGCTGCTTATCGTTTTACAACAGTTCATTTTATCGGCGCTATCACAAATGGCATCATCGGTACACGCGCATAGAAGGCAAAGATCCTGAGCTGTTGGACCTAGAGCCGCAGAGCTGGGCCGAGTATCTTTGGGTGCTTAGCGGCCTTCCGTGGTGGATTGGCAAGGTGAAAGGGCATGTCAGCATTGCGTTTAGCGATTTGGAAGGGTGCTATTACCTGCCGGAGAGTTCTCATCAGTCAGTGATTCGGTCTACAAGGTTGCAGTTAGGGGTTTATGGCGCGATCGCACTCCTATCCACCGCACTGGGCCACCCCTTATTCCTAGTCACCTACTGGGTTCTCCCCCTCGCCATCGGCCAGCCCCTACTGCGATTTGTACTCCTCGCAGAGCACACCGGCTGCACCTACGACAACAACGCCCTGGCCAACACACGTACCACCCTCACCTGGTGGCCCCTCAGATTTTTGATGTGGAACATGCCCTACCATGCCGAACATCACCTCTACCCCTCTATTCCTTTTCACGCCTTGCCGCAAGCCCACGAACAGCTCAAAGAACACTTCAACACAGTGGATTCAGGATACGTCAGTGTAAACCAAGAGATTGTTCATGGCTTCTCCTAATTCGACAGCTGAGCTGAAACAGACTGAACCTAAGCAGTTTGTGCTCAAAGACTTCGCGCTACAGTGCGGCACTACGCTACCTGAAGCGAAGCTGGTGTATCAAACCTATGGGACGCTCAATGCCGATCACTCCAATGTTGTTCTTTATCCAACCTCCTATGGCGCGCAGCATACAGATGTGAACTGGCTAGTGCGTCCAGGGGGCATTTTGGACCCAACGGACTGGTTTGTGATTATGCCAAACATGTTTGGCAACGGGCTTTCGACCTCACCCAGTAATTGCGAAACGGCGAAGGGGAAGGGGTTCTATTTCACGCATGTTGACAACGTGCGGGCTCAGCACGCACTGCTAGGCAGTCTTGGCATTGAGCAGCTAGCGCTGGTGTACGGCTGGTCGATGGGGGCGCAGCAGGCGTATCACTGGGGGGCACTGCATCCTAGCCGGGTTGAGAGAATTGCGGCGATTTGTGGAACGGCAAAAACAACAGACCACAATCGCGTTTTTCTGTATAGCTTACGCGCAGCGCTACAGGGCGACCCAGCTTGGAATGGAGAGCAGTTTGAGGGAATACCGGAGCGGGGCTTTCACACGTTTACGCAAATCTATGCGAGCTGGGCAGCTTCTCAGGCGTATTATCGCGCGAAGCCTTATTTGGAGTGGGGTTACGACTCACTAGAAGATTATCTGCTGCGGAGTTGGGAGGCGGGCTATCGTAAGCGCAACCCGCATAATCTGTTAGCGATGATTGAGACTTGGCTGCACTGCGATGTGGGAGATAATGAGGTGTATGCGGGGGACTATGAGAAGGCGTTAGGGGCGATCGAGGCGAAAACGCTGGTGATGCCTGCGACAACAGATTTGTATTTTACGCCGGAGGATTGCGAGGCGGAAGCGAAGCTGATTGCGCGGTCTATTTATCGTCCGATTGTTTCTATTTGGGGGCATCGGGCGGGGAATCCGTATCAGAATTCAGAGGATGAGAGATTTATTAAGGAGGCTGTGGAGGAGTTGTTGGGTGACTTTAGTTCGGAGCGAATTGATTAGGCTGCACAGGGGCTAGCATCACTGCATTGGCCCCCCAGCCCCCGAGTTCGGGGGAGCATCCTTGATCCAGAATATTCCAGCTCTCGCTCCAGAAAGTTGCTATACATCTTGCTTCAGAGCCCCGGAATCGGGGACGGGGGCCTTCTCAGAAGTCAACGATCTTACAGATAACAGCTTGTTTTTACTGGCTATTACGAGTTTCCAACGTTACTGTTTGAGGTGCCAGCCACGAGGTTTTACAAAAGCTCGTACACCGGCTTCTGACAGGGTTGAACCGATGCCGGAATGGCCTCGGCCTGTCCAAGGAAGTCTCGGACTCACCCGATCGCAGCAGTTCCAATAAGCACTCCCGCTATTCACTTTCTCTAATATCTGCACAGCACGGTCTCGGCTTTCACTGTACACAGCAGCGGTCAACCCGTAGTCTGTGTCATTCATCAGCGCGATCGCTTCTTCATCACCGCTCACCCTTTGCACTCCAATCACCGGACCAAAAGTCTCTTCTCTCATCACGCTCATATCGTGGGTAACTTCTGTAAGCACGGTCGGCGTAAAGAAATAACCCAGTCGATCAGGCAATTGATTGCCACAGTGAAGCGTTGCCCCTTTACTCACTGCATCGGTTACCTGCGCGGTGAGAATAGAGCGCTGCTGCTTTCTGCTGAGCGGACCGAGATAAGTATCCAGATAGGTCGGATCGCCTATACTAAATGATTGCACTGTCTGTAAAAAAGAGTCTAAAAACGGTTCGTACACGTCCGTATGGACATAGATTCTTTCTACGGCGCAACAGCTTTGTCCGTTGTTGTAAAAGGCTCCATCGGCCAATCCAGCAGCGGCTTTGGCAATATCGGCATCGCTGCAAACGTAGGCAGGATCCTTACCGCCGAGTTCTAGCTGTATTTTGATTAGTTTGGGGGCAGCAGCGATCGCAATCTTCTGGCCCGTACGGTAGGAACCAGTAAAGAACACACCATCAATCTTTTCTTGCAGCAGGGCAGCGCCTGTTGCGCCTGCACCCACCACTGGAATGAAGATATCTTCGGGCACACCCGCTTCATAAAACAAATCTGCGATCGCCAGCCCAGTCACTGTTGCAATTTCCGAAGGCTTATACAGCACCGCATTTCCTGTCAGCAGCGCTGGGACAAACACGTTCGTCCCCACAAAATACGGATAGTTCCAAGCAGAAATATTGGCCACTACGCCCAACGGGTCGTACGAGATAATTTCCTCTAAAGATGGCATCGCTGAATCATCGACAGCTTCACCCTCAGCAGTTTCTCTGTACACCACATTGGGCGCAATCACCCCAGCAACCGCTTGAGTGAAAAAGTCAATTCGTGCAGGCGTTGCCAGAATCTCGCCTTTAGCTTGCGCGATTGGCTTGCCGGTCTCCTGAGTCAGCGTAGCCGCCAGCCGGTCTGCATTTTCAACTAGCAACGCTTTGAAGCGATTGAGCAGGTCAACTTTCTCACCCACTGGCTTTGCTGCCCATGTAGGCTGAGCTGCTCTGGCCCTAGCGACCTTCTGAGCTACCGCAGCGCTATCGTCTGCCAAAATCTCTTTTACGCGTTCTTCGGTCGCAGGGTTAACAACAGAAATATAGTCAGCCATAGGATTTTTATGCTGCTAGCGTGTCGTAATAGATATCGTAAAAGTCTTTTTTAGTCACAGGCTTAGGATTAAAGGGGTGGCAAGCATCTTCTATCGCCACCACCACAAGCTGATCGACCGTTTTAGCGGAAATGCCCAGCGCATCTAGCGTGGGGGGGATGCCGACTGATTCAGATAGCGCCACGACCCAATCGATCAACGCATCACCATTGGTCGCAGCAGGGTTCACGACCCTGGCCATGCGCAAAAACTTTTCAGGTTCAGCGTCCAAATTGAACCTGAGGGCGGCGGGTAGCATTACGCCATTGGCGAGGCCGTGGTGGGTGTTGCATACGGTGGAGAGCGCGTGGGCGCAGGAATGGGTGACGCCTAAGCCCTTTTGGAAGGCGATCGCACCCATCATCGAAGCGTTCAGCATCCCTGCTCGCGCCTTCAGGTGAGCCGATTCATCAACAGGTTCCTTCGCTGCCAGCTGTTGGGCAAACTCGACGCTATTTTTCAGATGCTGAGAGACTAAATAAATCCCCTCCAAAGCAATCCCATCGCAGAGTGGATGGTTGCCTTTTGCCAGAAACGCTTCAATTAAATGAGTCAGCGCATCCATCCCGGTCGCGGCTGTAATCTTTGCTGGCAAACCCAGCAACAGTTCTGGATCGGCTAGAACAACTTTGGGCAATAGCTGCGGGTCAAAAACAATCTTTTTCGCGTGGGTTTCGTCGTCGGAGATCACCGCACTACGGCCTACCTCACTGCCTGTGCCTGCTGTTGTCGGAATCGCCACAATCGGTGGAATACGCTGATCGATCGGTCGTGTGCTGGCACCGTCTTCATAGTCAAACAGGTGGCCGGGGTGATGGGCCATCAGTGCGATCGCCTTGGCCACATCCATCGGCGCACCGCCACCTACAGCCACAATACCGTCCGCCTCAGAAGCCGCATACTGAGCCGCCCCAGCGCCCACTTGAGAAACCACAGGATTTCCCCAAACACCGCTGAAAGTCTGCGCAGACAGCACACTCAAGGATGCCTCAATCTGAGAAAACCAAGGTAGCTTAGCCACGTCTCTATCGGTCACAATCAGAGGCCGCTGCACGTTCAGAGCTTTCAGCGTTTCAACGAGTTCACCACGAGCACCGGGGCCAAATCGAATTTTTGTTGGAAAGTTGTAGGTCGTTAAGGCTTTAGATATTGATGTACTCATCTATCTCCCAATCGGTGACTCGTGAGCAAAACTCACTCCATTCCTTATGCTTGAACTCAAAAAAGGTTTTAGCGCCCAGCTCTCCTAATGTGTCCATCAGTAGCGGATTTTCTTTTAATGCGGTGAGTGCTTCAAATAGATTTGTTGGCAGCGTCTCTAGATTTGGAAACTCCGCGCCGCGAGCAAAGAGATTTTCGTCAATGCGATCACCCGGAGAAGTCTCTTGCGCTAAACCCTCTAACCCAGCCGCCAACAGCCCTGCCAGCGCCAAATACAAATTCGCAGAGCCATCAATCAGCCGACACTCAAACCGGCCAGCCTCTGGAATCCGCAGCATGTGAGAGCGATTGTTGCCGCCGTAAGAAATGTAGCGCGGCGTCCAGGTACTGCCAGAAGTCGTGATATTTGCGCCTAGGCGTCTATAGGAATTGATGGTAGGCGCAAATAGCGCCGTTAGCCCCTTGGCATGAGCCAGCACACCGCCCAAGAAGTGATAACCCACAAGAGAGAGTCCGCCTTCATCAGCATCTTGGGCAAAACTGTTGGTGTTCTCCTGCCAGAGGCTGCTGTGTACGTGGCCGCCGCTGCCGGTAAGCCCGCTAAAAGGCTTGGGCATGAAGGTCGCTGTTAGCCCTTGCTTTTCGGCTAGGGTCTTGACCATGTATTTGAAAAAGACGTGGCGATCGCAGGTTGTTTTGGCATCGGCGTAGGTCCAGTTCAGCTCAAACTGACCGTTCGCATCTTCGTGGTCGCACTGATAGGGCTCCCAGCCCAAGTCCTCCATGTAGCCCACAATAGTAGAGATGAGGTCGAACTGCCGCATCAGGTTGAGCTGGTCGTAGCAGGGGCGTTGGGCGGTGTCTCTTTCATCTGCGATCGCGTATCCACCTTCTGTTTTCTTCAGCAAAAAGAACTCCGCTTCCACCCCGGCCTTATAGGTGTAGCCCATCGATTGGCAGCGGTCCATCACCCGTCCCAAGATCATTCTCGGCGCGGCCAAGAAAGGCTCACCTTCAAAGTACACATCACTCGCTACCCACCCTACCGTTGGCTCCCAAGGCAGCTGAATCATAGAAGTCGGGTCAGGAATCGCCGCAATCTCAGCAGCATCCGGGCCCAAACCAAGGTTGGAGGCAAAAGAACTGAAAAAAGCACCGTCTTTCTCCACCGAGGCGATTTTGGCAGCGGGGACTAGTTTGGCCCGAGTCCCTCCCAGTAAGTCTGTATAGGACACAAGGAAAAACTTAATACCGAGAGACTTAGCTTTCTCTGCCAGACTACTGGCCGTAGCGCTGGTTTGAGGTTTTGTCTGACTGATCGTTCCTATCATTGCAACATCACCACTTTTGCTAGCTGTAGGCAGACTGAAGAGTTCTTATGAGAATTTGAACAGTCTCTTTCTTCTAGTAAAACAGCAGGCACTCCAACCTTTTGTAATATCCGTTACGAAATCTCTTTTATGAGCGTGGCCGCAACAATTGTCCATAATTTGTGAGCTGCATCACACATTTAGTCCTAAGTTTCAGTCAACCAATGAACAGTTTTCTATATTGAGTTCTTGCATACTGCACAAATACTCACAGTGTTCATAAGGAAAAATCATCAAATGTCTGGAGCCACATCACGGCGAAGATTTTTGAAGTTAGTGGGCAGAGCTGGGGGCACCGCTGCCGTTTTGACCACGATGAAAGAGATGGGGCTCATCGCTTCTGCCGGAGCCGTGCCAAACCCCTCTCTACAGGCACAGTCGGGGAATGGAACAACCGTCGCCATCTTGGGTGCTGGCATTGCCGGCATGACAGCAGCCTATGAGCTAACCAAGGCAGGATATAGCTGCGTTGTGCTAGAAGCACGCGATTTTGCCGGGGGCCGTTGTCAAACCATTCGAGGCGGCGACACTATCAAAGAATTCGATAACGAACAGTCCTGTTCTTTTGAGGAAGGGCTTTACTTCAATACGGGGCCTGCGCGCATTCCTTACCATCACACCGCGATTTTGGGCTACTGCAAAGAGCTGGGCGTACCGCTAGAAGTTCGCATTAATGAGAACAGAGCTGCCCTATTTCAAGACGACAAAGCCTTTGGCGGAAGCCCTATGCTCAACCGGCGAGTGGTCAACGATAGCCGGGGCTATATTTCTGAGCTGCTCGCTAAAGCCATTAGCCAAAAATCTCTCGACCAGGAAGTCTCTGACCTCGACCAAGAGCGCCTAATGGCCTTTGTTAAAAGCTTCGGTAGCCTAGGAGACGACTATCTCTATACAGGCGGTTCTAGGGCAGGCTATGTAGCCGGCCCCGCAGCAGGCGACAGTGTGGGAGAACGGTTTCAGCCACTGGGCTTAGCGGAACTACTCACCTCAGACTTTTGGGATTACAAGCTGCACTTTGGCGAAGGCTACACCCAGGCGGCCACTATGCTACAGCCCGTTGGCGGCATGGACCAAATCGCCAAAGCCTTTGAGCGAGAGGTCGGCAGCCTAATTGAATACAACGCCGCCGTTAGCCAGATTCGGAAAACCGCTGACGGGGTTCAAATCATTTACACCGAAACGACCACAGGAGAAGAAAAAGCGCTAGCGGCCGACTACACCATTTGCACCTTTCCTTTGCCTGTACTCGCAGCAGTAGATGCAGACTTTTCGCCTGAAATGCAAGCCGCCATTGAAAGCAGTAAAGGGAGCTACGCCAATGCTGTAAAAGTCGCATTTCAGGCAAAGCGACGCTTTTGGGAGGAAGACTCCAACATCTACGGCGGCATTTCTTGGACAGAAAAAGACATCACGCAGATTTGGTATCCTTCCACCGGGTTCCATAGCAACAGCGGTGTGTTGGTGGGTGCATACATATGGGATAACCCGATTGGCGATGCGTGGGGTGCGCTCTCACCTGAGGAGAGATTGGCAAAAGCGATTGAAGACGGTAGCGCAATTCATCCTAACTATGCACAGGAGGTGTCAGCAGCAGATGGAATTACCGTTGCGTGGGAAAAGATTCCATATAGTCAGGGGGGCTGGGCCGAATGGGAAGATGAACAGAGAGAGCAGGCTTACAAGGTGCTGTTGCAGCCGGATGGACCAATATTGCTGGCAGGAGAGCACTTGAGCTACTTAACGGGATGGCAAGAAGGCTCCGTGCGCTCAGCGCTACTCGCAGTTGAAGAGATTGGACGGCGGCAGGTGCAGTCGGCTTAAGAGAAAGTATCCAACAAATGTAAAAGTGATGAGGTGTTAAAAGTCATGTTCGTAAAAAAAGTGCTCCTAAGCACGCTATTAGCCGTCAGCGTCTTAATTAGCCTCGCGATGGACGTATCGGCACAAACGGTGATTCGACATCCGATTCCTGGTTCAGATTTTCCGATCTCTCTTGCCGTAGAAATACCCGCAGAGGCCACGCTGGTATACCTCAGCGGACAGGTCCCCTCCATTACAGATGGCACGGCAGACCCCGGTACAATAGCCGCCTTTGGCGATACCGAAATGCAGACGGTTAATGTACTAGAAAAAATTCAGGGCGTTTTAGCAGACTTAGAGCTCACTATGAGCGATGTTGTAAAAATGCAGGCTTTCCTAGTCGGAGATCCTGACATGGAAGGCAAGATGGACTTTAGCGGCTTTATGGCTGGATACACGCAGTTTTTTGGCACGGAAGAACAGCCGAACTTGCCGTCTCGTTCGGCTATGCAGATAGCTGGACTGGTCAATCCTGGTTGGCTAGTGGAAATTGAAGTTGTTGCACTGCGCTCATAAGATGAATATTTTAGTGGTTCAAAGTACTGAGATAGATCCTATCGGCGTTCTAGGAGAGCACTTAGAAAAACAAGGTGCTCAGCTTTCTGTTTGGCTCACTGAAAAGCAGGCCACGCCACCAGCAGGCGACTATGCTGGGCTGATTGTTTTGGGCGGGCCAATGAACGCTCACGAGGATGAGAAGTTTCCACATCTGCGAGAAACGGTCGCGCTCATTCAGCAGTTTCACCTTAAAAACAAGCCCATTATGGGCGTTTGCCTGGGAGCACAGCTGATTGCAAGAGCCTTTGGCTCTCAGGTTTATCAGCACACTGTCCCAGAACTGGGGTTCTCATCTGTAAGCGTTGTTGAGTCTGTAGCCACAGACTCAACAGCAGAGTCATGGCTGCAAAACTGCCCGCCTGATCTCAAAATCATGCAGTGGCATTTCGACACCTTTGAGCTACCTGAACAAGCTGAGCTATTGATGACTAATAGCACGTGTAAAAACCAAGCTTTCCGCATAGAACAAAACATTTACGGCTTTCAGTTTCACTTAGAAGTTACCCCCAAAATTATCATGAGCTGGCTACAAATGAAGGACGCCTGGATTGAGGCGAACTATCCCCATTTGGAGCAGCAGCTAAAAGAACAAGTCACGCTTTACTCGGCCCAATCTGCCCTGTTTGCCGAGCAAGTCGCTAAAGACTGGCTAAAACTCACAGCCACCAAAACGCTGACAACATCTCCATAGTTCCTATTTCCCCACCCATTTAACCCAACGGCTGCGCGCAGCCGAAGTCTATGGCCTATCCAAAAATCAAACCGCTCTCATCCGATCTACTCACCCTGCAAAAGAAACTGCAAGAGCAGGGCGTAAAATACGCGATGGCCAGCTTTGTAGATATTCACGGGATGTGCAAGGGCAAGGTTGTTCCGATAAGTCACTTTGACCGCATGATGCAGGGTTCGGAGTTATTCACCGGGGCTGCACTAGAT
>JBCBDN010000029.1:0-19870 GCA_038529685.1 Cyanobacteria bacterium J06598_1
CACAATGCGTTTTCTACAAAAGTATTCCTTCGCAAATGACCGTTAGCATCTTGCCATTACTGTTAATAGTGAAGGAATACTTTTGTAGAAAACGCATTGTGGTGAGTCTATTTACGAAAGGCTCGATAGGAGAACGCAGTACAGTGGAGCGGGGGTGAAGTTCAGTCATAGGCCATTCACCCCAAAAAAGCTCTGATGACGGCTTGTCATGATTGAAAAAAAATTGTAAGAACGCCGTTTTACAGCCTGTATAAGGAGATTGTGTGAGTAGTCCAGCACCAGAAGTCGCGATCACGAATATTCTGCTAGTCGAAGATGACAAAGTCGACGTAATGAATGTTCAAAGAGCCTTTAAAAAATCTAAAATTTTCAATCCATTGTTCATTGCAAGCAACGGTGTTGAGGCTCTGGAGATTTTGAGAAATGAGTCATCTACTGTCAAGATGCCTGCATCTCGTCGCCTGGTGCTGCTCGATCTCAACATGCCAAAAATGGGCGGACTAGAGTTTCTTAAAGAGCTGCGCGAAGACCCAAAGCTAAGACCCACACCGGTCATTGTGCTCACCACCTCCGGAGAAGAAAGGGATCGTGTAGAAGCCTATGAGTACAACGTAGCTGGGTACATTCTTAAACCTGTCACGTTCTCTAATTTTTCCAGTGTCATCACGGCGCTCAACCAGTACTGGACGCTTTGCGAAATTCCTTAGTCGAAGTCTTCGCAAGGATTCGAGAAAATGCAAGGTTTTAGGCCAGTAGATAGCCTGCTCATATCCAATACATAAAACTTCCATCACTAAAATGGTCAGCCCACTATCTCACCAAATCAAGCTCTTAATCGTCGACGACGATGCGGTAGATAGAATGGCACTGCAGCGCGTGCTCAAAAAAACCAAGCTGGATGTGCTGGTTAATGAGGCTGTCGATGCAGAATCGGCCTTAGCCACTATTGACCAAGCAGAATTTGACTGTCTTTTTTTGGATTACAACCTTCCAGGGGAAGATGGCCTAGCGCTCACTCACAAAATTCGAGCTCGGGGGATTAAAGCGCCTCTGATCGTACTGACTGGGCAAGGAGACGAGCAAACCGCCGTAGAGCTAATGAAGGCAGGCGCTTCAGATTATTTACCCAAAAGTAAGCTCTCTGCCGAAACGATTTCGCGCATTATTCGCAGCGCTATGCGAGTATATTTAGCCGAATCGATTGTGGAAAAAACCAATCACGATCTGCGACAGAAAAACATCCTGCTAGAGCAACAAAATCGTGAGCTAGAACAGCAGCGTCAACAGATCTGCAAGCAAAATCTTCAGCTTCAGGAAGTATCAAGGCTCAAGTCAGAGTTTTTGGCGACCATGTCTCATGAACTCAGAACACCACTCAACGCCATCATTGGCTTCTCCCAAATTCTGACGAGCCGCTCCAAAGACACCCTCTCAGAAGCTCAGAAAAATATGGTGAGCCGCATTTTGGCAAACGGGCGCAACCTGCTAGAGCTGATTAATGATATTTTGGCATTTTCGAAGTTAGAAGCCGGACGACTAGAGCTACAGCCCGCTGAGCTAGACCTAGCTGAGCTAGTCACAGAAACCACCGAAGAACTGCGATCGCTCTCCGACCAGAAAGCCCTCACCCTAGAAGTTGCCCTCACCCTAAGCGATCCCCGCATTACCAACGATGCCACCCGCCTACGTCAAATTCTGGTCAATCTGCTCTCTAACGCCATCAAATTTACCGATAGCGGCACAGTCCGCGTGCAGGTAGAAGAACGCAAAACCGCCATCGTCATGTCCATCAGCGACACTGGCTGCGGCATCAGCGCTCACGAACAGCTATCTATTTTCGACCCATTTCATCAGGTCGACCAAAAAGCGACCCGGCACCACCCCGGCACCGGATTGGGTCTGGCGATTACCCATTCACTTGTGAAGATGATGAACGGCGACATGGTGGTCAGCAGCGAAGAAAATGTCGGCACCACCTTTCGAGTCGAGATCCCCAGAACGGTGGCTGTTCAGCTAGACCCAGCCCCAGGGAAGCCCACACATCAGAAGCCCGTTGGAAGCAAGTGCAGTTAAGTCTAGGAAGTCAGGCTAAGATCTTACTCCTCAGCATTCAGTCCAGCGTTGATCCCAGTAGAATCGTAGCCCAGCGCCTGACGCACAATCACACAAGAGCCGCTCTCTTCTGAGGTAAACGTGGTCTGAGCAATTTCAATATCTTCTCTGTAGAGCGTGACCCACTTTTCTAGCTGTTTTGTTGCAGGGGTGAAGTAGGTTGAACCACTCGGAATTTGGCAAAACTCTCTGACCATTGGTAGCCAGCGACCATTAGTGGCATGGGCCAGCCCTCGGTCAAAAGCGGCACGGTTAAAAGCAGCCTCAGAGGCAGTGCTAGGGTCAACGACGGTAGAAGACGAAGCACTTGAAGAGGCGATCGCACTGGCCGGTTCGGCAATGGCGCTTGCTTGGTTAAGGGGCTCACGGGTATAGGCAGCAATCGCCGAACCGACCAGTGCCAGACAGCAAACTAAAACCGCCAGTTTGGAGTAAAACCCAGAAGCCAACGAAGGTTTGGCGCCGTCTGGTTCGGCCGTTTGGTCTACGTTTTGTGAAACTTCAACGATAGTGACCGGGCGGGTAATACCAGGCAGCTGCTGCTCAATCCACGCCAAATCAAAGACCTTGGCATACAGTGGGCTGGCCATTTTGAGCTGGTGATTATGGGCAATCACTAACCCCGATCGCACCAGCGCGGCTTGCACTGGGCTTTGGCTAGCCGGAAGCACCCCCTGCTGCAAAAGCTTCAGGTAGCTAAGCATCACCAGATCCTGTCGCTCTTCCCGATGCAACCTACCTGCAATTTTAGTCAGGTGCACGCCCGCATCACTGTTCTTCCAGTCAGACAAAATACTTTTGTGCACAATACGGTCGACTAGCGCGATCGCATTGCCCTCATCAACCTGCGCAGCGTACTTCACCACATACCGACACAAAATTTTAGCCAGGACCTGCCGGGCGCCACTCCAGTATCGAATGCGCTTCATAACGAGCGATCGCGCCCGAGCATTTTTGATAGGAGCGAGGGCTGAAATCCAGCCGTCTAAAGAAACGCCGTCATGAACACTCACATCTTGAGCATGAGCGTGAGGCGGCTCGGGGGACGAAGCAAACGGGGCTGAATTCGGCATTTTCGGTCACTGATGGATGCGGTGATGGCAAAAGAAATCACGGGTAGAGCACCGAAGAGAGCAATAAAGGAAAATAAAATATTACGGAGAAGCGTTTAAGACTAGGGTTCTCCGTAATATTTCGTATTTTAGCGGTGACCTTTGAATACTAACTGTCAGTATCAATACCAGTAGCGACTTCACCTTAGCCTTACAGTTATGAAGCATAGCTATCCGCACACAGTGCAATAACTCAATACATTTGGATCATTGCTTTAAGGCGATCGCGCCCTAAGCGGCAGCAAGCCCAGCACCTGCCGCTTAGGGCGTATCGTTCGAAGTGGCATTTGGCTCGCTTTCCATTAAGCCAGCTTCCATCAGTACGCAGGTTTTATGATTTTTGGCGCGCAGACCTACATTTGCCTGATCAATCGTTTCTGGATAAAGCGCTATCCATCGCGTTAGCTGCCTTTTGGCAGGTATAAAGTAGGTAGAACGCGGTGAAATACGGCAGAACTGATGCAGCATAGAAATCCAGCGGCCGTTAGTAGCGTGTTCTAGTCCGCTATCAAACAAGGCTTTGTTGCTAAGAGACAAACGGCTAGACGTAGCCACCGCGCCAGCAGTCGGCCGAGCATAGGGCGACAGTGCCGGCTTCGTGAAAACCGGCTGACCAAATGCCTGAATGTCGCTATTGGCAGACAAAAAGGCTGTGAGCATCAGCACACTGCTGACAGCGACGCCACAGGCGACCAACCGTTCTTTGATCCGGCGGCGGCGTCCACGCAAATGAATAGCACTCGCAGCCGATAAAGCGTCCTGAGCAGAGTCAACCACGACAGGTCCGGCAGCAACAGGACCGGCGGCAACAGATTCAGCAGCAACAGATTCGGCAGCAGGAAATTCAACAATCGAAACGGTACGTGTAAGTCCTGGCACCTGCTGTTCTATCCAAGCCATATCAAAAACAGCTTGATAAATAGCGTTAGCAACCCTTAAAGCGTCTCCCTCATGACGCACCAACCCCGAACTGCACAGCACTCGCTGCTCGGCGTAGGGTATGGCTAAGGCGCTAGCGGAGAGTTCTGCTTGCCACAAAATCCGCATGTACAAAATCAGTAGCTTGTCTTGCTCGGCATGAGCCAACAGCGCCTGACCAATATTGTTGAGATGATTCGCGGCCTCGTTGGTTTGCCAATTTTTCAGAATTTTCTGTTGAACAACTTCATCAACCAGGCGCACACCCTCCGACATCACAATTTGGACGGAGTACTTTTGCAGATATTGATAAATTAGCCGCGTTAAGAAAGGCTGACCGTGGGTCCAGTCATAAATTCGCTGAAGAATATCAGCCGCCAGATCAGGCTTTTGAAGGTTGGGCTTTTGAAGGTTGGGAAGCAGGGTGTCAAAATCCGCAAAAACAGCTGAGCCTTGTCCTTGAGACCACTTTGCATTCATTGTTTTTTAAAGTGAGCAGATGAAGCTTTGCAAGAGCTGTATAGCGTCAAAGGCCGTACAACCGTTCAGTATAGAGCACCCTAAATCTCTCTGTTTACAAGATTATCACGGCCCCTTTAGCCGCTCTACCGCATATTTTCTATGTCGCTAAGTATCTACTCATAGGAGCTATATAGCGGTATTTGCGTAGATCTTTCACGACACGATCACCCGCCAAAACAGCAGGGTCAAACCAACCGTAGTCGTGTGCTGAGGCAGCAGCTTACGCCAGGGCTGGCGGCCAATCTTCTGGGTGAGCGAAATGCTCAACAGTGCGCCTGTTATTAGCGCCACACCCTGCAAAAAGGTAATCACCGCAGGGTCTGCCACCACGCTGGGCCCCACCATAGGCATTTGCCAAGTCGCCCAAAAGACAGGCACTATGCGACCCGCTTCTGATAGCCCCATCAGCAAATAGTGACCCAAGCTAGCAAACAGGAGCAGCGGCAGGTAGCCGTAGGCCAGCTCTATAAATCGTCGCTTAGCGCCTTGGCCTTGGAATAGTGTGCGAATGCGGTCGGTGATGAGCGCGATCGCACTGGGCAAAAAGAGAGTGATGATGGCGGCGATCGCGTGCCCCCAAAAGTTCTCTAATAGATAATCCTTCAGCAGCTCATTCTCTAATATCGCCCCCTCTCCTAGCACCAGCGTCGTTAGCTGCGGCAGCCGGTGCAACAGAACCGCACCCAATAACAACAACAATAGTGCTACCTCATAGGCCGTACTTTTATGAGTCGTCCATAGCCCTATCCCTGGCGGCCTCAAGTTCAGCTCCACCGATTGATGCGGGCACGCCTTCAGGCAGGTCATACACAGCACGCAGTTACGATTATCCGTGAGCTGAGCCGGATGAGAATACACCGGGCAGCCCGCCGTTGCCTGACCCATCCCTTCAGCAGGGCCACCCTTGTAGCAGTGGTAAGTATTGCAGGTAGCCGAGCAAATTCCCTGCTGCGCCCGCAGCTCCACCATCGAGAGCTTGGCAAACAGTCCGTTCATCCCACCAATCGGGCACAGATACCGGCACCAAAATCGCCGCTCAAACAACACAGAACAAATCACCGCCCCCGCCGTAATAATCAGCAGCAGCCAAGCAGACAAGTAAGCCGTATTTTCCAAATCCCACAGCGCTTCCCACAGCAAAATCAGCGCAAACCCGCCGTACAAAAGCCAGCCGCCCCACCGCTCAGCCCAAGCCCTAGGCCAGCCCTGAAGCTGACGAGGCCACACCTTCAGCGACAGCTTTTGCACCACCTCGCCGTAGATCATGAACGGACACACCGCGCACCACAGCCGCCCTACAAAAGGAAAGCTCAGCAAAATCAGCGGCCACCACCAGGCCCAAAAAAAGTTAAGCGCAAAGTTTTGCTCGCGCGTTTGCGGCCCCCAAAACAGCACCGCAATCACAATGGGGTAAAACCACAGCGTAAACCCATAGTTGATTCTGTCTGGCCACCAGGGACTGAGCAAAAAGTCTCTTAGCTTGGGATAGCCCTGGAGCAAATTGAACCGAAAGCGCCGCTTAGAACTCTCCTCTGGCCAAAACACATCCTCCGTCAGCACCGTTTGATTCTCTGACTGGCTAACGGCCCGCTCCACCATATTTTCCAGCTCCGTGAGGTTCCCTGGAAAGTCATAGCTTTGCAGTCGGCGCAGCGCAGCCGGATCAATCTGAGGTTTGCACAGACCTCGCTGGCGACACAGCAGCTGAGCAAAGTAATTAATCTGCGCTTCAATATCGGCTTTTCGCACCCGCAGCGGCGGCACCTTAATCTGCTTGGCCGCGCATTTAGACAGTTCAGGAATGGTCTCCTCAGCCACCATCAAAATCCACGCACTGCTTTGACGCGAAGGCAGTGAGGCTTCTCCTTCTCTGCTGTTGGGTGTGTAAGTACCCGTCTGAATCAGCTCCAAAATAGGGAGTTTCAGCTCTTTAGATAAATCTTGTACATTGTTGAGTAGGAGAGTGCCCTGACCTAGCCAATCCAACAAACCCGGCTGGCTATCATCACGACTACTGGCACCACGACTACTGGCACCACGACCGAATAGATCTTGCGATCGCAGTTTCTCACAGTTCACCTGAATCATCGGCTGCGCCTTATTGCCAGAGCCAAAGTGAATCAGCGCTGCCAAATTGTCCTTATTGAGCCCAGGCTCACCAAAAATCAATACCGGCTGCCGTCTACCGTCTAACGGCTCGCCCTGAGTCACCTCTCTAATACTTTGCCGGAGCCGGCTAGCATAGCGACTCCCGCCAACCACACCCCTTTTCACCTTAGTCACCACAAAAGGTCTTAGCGCCTTCTGCCTTTCCTGCTCGTAGGCTAACTGTTCTGACACCTCTTCTAATGCGCCAGAAAGCAGCTTAGACAGCTCGGGCTTGAGCGTCAGAAGCGTCTGCACTAGCTGCTGAAACGTTTCGGAATCTATTTGCCAGAGTACGCAGTCCGTCAGCGAGATAACAGTCTTGGGGGCGGTGGTTTCCAGCAACAGCGCCTGCAAGTGGATGACGATACCTGGTTCCAATACTGTTGTATTTGCTGGGCCCGTCAGCCGAGAGCGATAGCTTTCTAGCTCGCCCGATTTGAGGATGTAGAGCGCAGTTGGCAGCGTATCTTCTAGGGCAAGACGGCGATTGGCGGCAAAGGAAATCTCTTGTGTGTGGTGTGCGATCGCCGCCAGCAAATCCACCGGCAAATCTCGAAAAATCGTATGCGCTTGCAGCCACTCTTTTTTCGTCTCTTCAGACAGCGACTCCTTAGAAGGTGTTTGCTCATGAGATGAAGAAGCAGCGTCCATATCAACCTTTTATAGCGGATAATACCAAGGGCGAAATCACTGTAGCACTCCTGATCGGGCCTACTTTCCAAGACCTTTGCCGCCAGCTTTATTTTTCTAGGAAGACCTGCCATGACCCCTGATTTGATCTGTCTACTTCTGCTTGCGCTGTGGTCTGTTCCGCTGAACCATATCCCGGCCTTGGGGCGCGTTTCAGAAGCGGGCCTAGAATGGGCCGCTAGCAACAGAGATAAAGCAGTGACCGGTCCTGCTTGGGTTGGCCGAGCAGATCGGGCCCAGCGAAATCATCATGACAATTTGGCGATGATCGCGGCAGTCATTTTGATTGCACAGGTGAGCGGGCAGGCGAATGCTTTGACGGGGTGGTGTGCGATCGCGGTGTTGGCTTTTAGGGTGCTGCACGGTGTGGCGTATATTGCCGGGGTGAGCGTGGTGCGATCGCTGGCCTACGTTGGCTCCATCATCAGCCTCGGCATAATCGTTTGGCAAATCTTGGCCTAGCTGTCTTGGGACGGCCTTATCTGTTGATGAATGGTCAATACCACGCCTTCTATATTTTGATAAATCTCTTGATTTGTAAATCTTAGAAACTGGATATCCAGACGCTCGATAAATGATTGGCGATATTTGTCGTAGTCTTTTGCTGCTGCGCTCATGTGGGTTGGGCCGTCTATCTCGATAGCCAGTTTTCGCTGCGGCGCATAGAAGTCTAGAACGAATCTCTCGACGCTGTATTGGCGGCGGAATTTGACACCTGCTATTTGTCGGCGGCGCAAGCGATTCCAGAGGAGTTTTTCAGCCTGTGGAGCCTGGGCACGGAGGTATTGACGCTTTTCTGTTTCTGAGTTGCGGTTGAAGATGCGGGTCATTTGGCGTTGCTCTCGAACTTTGAAGGTCTTGGGATAATCCCAAGATTTGAAGGTTTTGGGATCTGGTTCCCCTTACGAAGGGGAACCGCACGGAGGGGTCTCGGCACGTGGCGGACTTGTCGGGACCCCTCCCTTACGGTTCCCCTTGCTAAGGGGAACCACATGCCGGTGGAACTGATGATTGCTGAAGGAGGCTTCCAATTGATCGCGCCTTCTAGCACTGTAAAGATACGGGGCATCTGACGTCTCTCTTAGACGTTGAAGAGCTTGGGATTCTGACAAAACTGAAGGTCTTGAGATCTGGTTCCCCTTGCTAAGGGGAACCGCACGGAGGGGTCTCGGCGTGTGGCGGACTTGTCAGGACCCCTCCCTTACGGTTCCCCTTGCTAAGGGGAACCACATGCCGGTAGAGCTGATGATTACTGAAAGAGTTTTCCAATTGATCGCACCTTCTATCACTGTTACGCCCTGCGAATGACTACGCTATGCTATCCGCAACGATGGCGGCAAAAAACGGTGACTCAAGACGAATTGCTCAGACTGATTGATGAGGCGGCGGCAGATGGGCGAGAAACGCTGGATTTAGCGGGTGAGGGGCTGAGTGAGCTGCCGCCGGAGATTGGCAGACTCACGCAGCTGAAGACTTTGATATTGGGGCGTTGGGATCCAGAAACGAGTAGTCTCCTTGGCAATAATTTAAAGACGCTGCCAGAGGCTATTGGGATGTTGAGGGAGTTGCGATCACTCAACCTCATGGACAACCAGCTGACCGCTCTGCCTGAAATCTTCGGGCAGCTAAAGAGCTTGACATCGCTCTACCTCAGTAACAACCAGCTGTCCGCTCTGCCTGAAGGTATCGGGCAGCTAAAGAGCTTGACAGCGCTCGACCTCTGGAACAACCAGCTGTCCGCTCTGCCTGAAGGTATCGGGCAGCTAAAGAGCTTGACAGCGCTCGACCTCAGTAACAACCAGCTGACCGCTCTGCCGAAGTGGTTCAATGTTTTTGAAAACTTGAACTCACTTGACCTACGGGGCAATCCATTACCCATTCCACCAGAGATTTTGGGCCCTAAGTCACTGTGGGACGAGCCTAATCCTGCTACGGAAACACTAGGATTCTACTTCTCACTCCAAACAGAAGACGGCTTTGTGCCCTTACACGAAGCAAAGCTGATCCTCGTCGGTGAAGGCGGCGCAGGCAAAACCTCCCTCGCCAAAAAAATCGACAATGAAGCCTACGAGCTAACCGAATCCGAAAAATCTACCGAAGGCATTGACGTGATCCGCTGGGACTTCCCCATGCCCAACGACATCGACTTCCGCACCAACATTTGGGACTTCGGCGGCCAAGAAATCTACCACGCCACCCATCAGTTCTTCCTCACCAAACGCTCCCTCTATCTGCTCGTTGCCGACACCCGCCAGGAAAATACCGACTTCTACTACTGGCTAAAAATCATTGAGCTGCTCAGCGACAACAGCCCCGTCCTCATCATCAAAAATGAAAAACAAGATCGCCACTGCGAGATTGACGAAGGCTATTTCCGCAGCCAGTTCCCCAACCTAAAAGACAGCTTCTCCGTTAACCTTGCGGGCAATCGCGGCCTCGACAAAGTCAAAGACGCCATTCGCTACCACATCAGCCAGCTCTCCCACGTCGGCAACCCTCTCCCCAAAAACTGGGTCCGCGTCCGCGCCGCCCTAGAAAACTATTCTCAAAGCTGCAACACCATCACCGCCGGAAAATACTGCGATATCTGCCGCCAAAACGGCTTCACCGACCAGCAGCAGATGCTTTTCCTCAGCAGCTACCTCCACGACCTCGGCGTTTGCCTCCACTTTCAAGACGACATGCTGCTAGCGCGTACCGTCGTCCTCAAACCAGAATGGGCCACCACAGCCGTTTACAAAGTAGCCGACAGCAACATCGTCCGCAAAAACAAAGGCCGCTTCACCAATGCCGACATCTCCAATATCTGGAGCGATCGCCAATACAGCGACCTGCGCCCCGAACTGCTCAAACTCATGATGCGCTTCAAGCTCGCCTACGAACTCCCCAATCATCCCGGCAACTACATCGCCCCCCAGCTCTTGCCCGTCAGCAAACCCGAGTACCCTCCCCTCACAGGCACCGAAAATCTCCTCCTGCGCTACACCTATGACTTCATGCCAAAAGGCATTCTCACCCGCTTTATCGTAGAAACCCACACCCGCATAGAACACCAAGACCACGTATGGAAAAATGGCGTCGTGCTCAAAGATAGCTGGGCACGGGCCGAAATCATCGAAAACTATCCCGAAAGAGAAATCACCGTGAGCGTGAGCGGCAGTAACAAAAAGTCTCTCCTCGAAATTGTTCGCAGCGAACTCTGGAAAATCCATGAATCCTACGAACAGCTGAAATACCAAGAGCTCATTCCCTGCAACTGCAACACCTGTAAAACCGCCGCCAATCCAGAGTTTTACCCGCACGACCTGCTGATGAAGTACATCGGAGACCGGCGCTACGATATTGAGTGCCGCAGCAGCTATGAAAATGTAGACGTTCGTCGCCTCATGAGCGACATCACCGATCACGCAGCCCAGGTCTACATCGAAGAAGATCGTGAAATCAGCAGACGAAAAGCCTATCGCCCAACTAAGGACATACCACCAGGGATTTCAGTTGGCGGAAATATCAGCAATAGCGTTTTTATAGTGGGAGATAAAAACACCGCCAATCTAGAGCTAGCCCAAACAGCTAAAGACCTTAAAGCTTTACTAGATGAACAGTCTGAAGAATACAACGCCGCTTCAAAAAAAGGCCAAGCCAAAATAAAAGACGCCGTCATTGCTGAAATACAACAGAAACCTACACTCAAAACGCGCCTCCTCAAAGCCTTAAAAGCATCGGGCGAACAATCTCTCATAGAAGCCGTCAACCATCCCGCCGCCAAAATCACTATAAAAGGGCTCAAAGCTTTTTTAGAAGGGTGATATAGAGATTATTGTTCAAGGGTGATTGCCAATTCTCTTAACCAATCAACAAAGGTACTCATCTCTGCTTCAACCCCGGACCAAGCTGTCGGATACTGTGCCAGCAAGAGATCAACCCTATCCATCTTCAGCTCAAAGCCATATATATTTCGCACGACATGTCGAAACTTAAGAAACTCGTTGAGCCGCTCAGCCGTCTCTGGCGAAATCACAGCCCTACGTTCAGACTGGGCAAGTGTCATCCGTTCCAGCAGCCGTCGGTGCCAATCTGCACTTTTGGGCACACCACCATTAAGTTCTATCGAAATCAGGCTAAAGATACGTTCACAGCCCGTATAAAAGTTATGGAACTTGAGTGCAATACTCTCATAAAACAAGTTTGAAAACTGCGGATTCTGATCGCTTTTCTGCTTTGTGTCATGAATATCTTTCTCTAACTTTGCAAGCTTGCTTAGCTCCAACTCAAGATCACTGGCAAGCGCACGCAAAGTAACAGAATCATACCGTTTCATCTTTGCTGCCTAGCTCAATCATCGTCCCAGTTTCCAGCACTCGCTGCTTAAAGTACGGATCTAAGTCCTCCATCGGCTTCAGATCGATCTCTCTCCGGCTGCATTTATTCACTGCGACCAAAGCCTTGAATAAATCTCTCGAGTTCATGCCCTCAACCGCAAGATCGATATCAGAATCTTCTCCAAACCGATCTTTCACTAAAGAACCAAAAACAACTATCTTCGTCGCCCCGAACTGCGATCGCAGCAAAGCAGACACCGATTTCACATCAACCCAGGCTTCTTGCTCCCAAACTTTGCACTGAGCATCATACTCAACCTGCCTAGCTTTCCAATAGTCTATGTACTTTTGCTCGACATGCGTTTGTGCAGCCATTGTAGTGTTGCTGTAGCTAACTCCAACTCCATTCTATCGGCTCAGACTTATCTAAAAGCGATAGTTCAAGCTGAAATACATAAACACATCCTGATCGCTATCGCCTGCTTCAGTCAGCTCCACTAGCGGCACGCCTACATCAAAGCGAGCCTCCATATTGTCTATATAGTTCACCACTAGCCCCGCGCCCGTCCCGAGCAAAAAGGTCTGGTCGCTCGTATTCTCTTGCTTATTCCACACCATTGCAGTATCTACAAACGGGGCGAGCTGCAAAGCGGGCGTGCCGTCATCATTGCGCTGCAAGGTAATGCGATCTTCAATGGAGGCGCGGAAGCCGTTGTCGCCAAAGCGAGCGTTTTGGCTGTAGCCGCGTACGGAGCTAGGGCCGCCGACAATAAACTGGTCTGCACCTAGGAGGCTATCTGCCGAGAGCTGTAGGCTGCCTTGCATTAACAACAGATTGTCTCGGCTGAGCACTTGGGCGCGCTGTACTTGACCCAGCCAGCTGAAGAACTGCCCGTCGGCCTGGTCGTCTGGGCGATCGGTGGCGTCAAAAAAGCCGGTGCCGAGGTTGAACTGCGATCGCAATCCCCAAGCCCCCGAGCGATCGCGTTTCAAGTAGTCCTGGCCAAACTGCACCACACTGGTCCGCGTCGAATCGATGACGACATCACTCACCAGCGTTTCACCCATCCGCTGACGAAAGCCTAGCGACAGGGCAAACTCTTCATTCGGCTTACGAATCAACGGCTGCCGGTAGGTCAGTTCGTAGGTCTGCGAAGAACCTTCCACATCTAGCGCCGCTAGCTCAGGCTCAATCAGCTCAAACGAACTGGGCAAATACCGCGCTTGCAAAGTGCCGTTCATCGCATTTACCGGCAGGGTGTGAGTAAAAGCATAGGTATTAGAGCCGCCGGTCGTAGTGCGATAGGCCGATACCGACAGGCGATCGCCCAGTCCTAACGCATTGTTATAGGTCGTCTCCAGCCCCATCCGGGCCACGCCTACACTCGGCGGCGAGTTCGTATCAAACACCGCCCGCCCTGAGAAAGCAGCCGCTTCCAGCACGCGCACAATTAGCTGACTTTGCCCTTCACCAGTGCCTGCACGCAAGCTCGCTTCAATCCGGTCGATCAAGGGGTCGGCTCGTAATAGCTGTAGCTGCGATTCCAAATCGACTTGGTTGAGCGGGGTGCGGTTGGCAAGGTTCACACGATCAAGCACATAGCCCCTTAGCCGGTTCGTTCCCTCCACCTCAATCGCTTCCAAAGAGCCCTCTACTACCCGCACCTGAACCACACCATCTACAATCGTTTGCTCACTCAAGATGGCGCGAGACGTAATGTAGCCAGCTTCCAAATAAAGCTGAGTAATGTCATCTGCAATTTGCCGCAGCTCACGCAGCCCCAAAGATTGGCCTTCGTAATCTCTAACAATTTCCTCAAGGGTCTGCTGGCTAAAAGCCGTACTGCCCACCACCTGAATATCGTTAACTAGGACCTCACCATTCCCTGTAGATGGCTGAGGGGAAGACTCCGGCGCGGGTTCAGGTAATACCGGTTCCGGCGCTTCAGGCAGCGGCGTTATCTCCGCCTCAGGTTCAGCCGGGTCACTAGCGGGCGCATTCTGGCTCAAAATGCTGGGCCGAACAAAAGGCTGATCGAGCGTCCGGTAGGGCTCTGGTTCAGGCTCACTGAATGTAGAAACAGCCGAAACGCCAAACGAAACACCCGCGAACCGAGGCGTCGGTTCAGAGAAAGATAGTCCTGCCAGCCAGGGCTGCGCAGAAAGCGTCGGTTCTATAGGGCGGTTTCTGCGTGAAGGCTGGACAGTTTGAACACCCTGGGAGGGAGAGAGATCTTCTAGCGTAGGGGTGATGGTTAGCCCTTCTGCCCCCATTATCTCTGTGGCTAGGCTAGGTGCGATCGCTGCCGTCAGGCTATGCCCTGCAACCCCCAGCACCACAATGCTTTTTGCCAGCTGCCCAAAATTCATCTGCATTGACTGCTTAGCTCTAAAGTTCTCTTTTCTCGGTAGTCCTTTAGGTATTTCTCAAAAGCCCGATAGCCGAGTGATTATCGGCAGTATACCTTTCCAACACTCCGTCAAGGTACCCAGTTCTACTGGAGCGACCAACATAAGTTGAAGTAATTTGCGACGCCTATCTCTCTCCGAAGAGATAGGGGCTATTGCCAAGCGGAGCGCTATCACTACAAGAGACTCGCCCTAAAAAAACTGATAGGAAAATCTTTCAATGGCTGCCAATCAACCCCTCAAGGGCATCGCCCTAATCGACTGTGCCAAAGCGAACGCTGCGCAAGGCATCGCGACAGCGGCGCGTCTTTGCGGCTACGGCGAAGACATCAGCACCTTCCAACAGGCCCTCACCCAAGCAGGAGAAGACATGGGCGTCGCCCTTACCGAGCTAGAAGATTTGATCACCGACCAGTCAGTCGCAAAGCGCACAAACGTATTGGAAGTCGCACCAGACTCACCGCAGAATCTATAGCTCAGCAGTCTGCTACTCGACGGCCTGTGGCTCAACCCCGACCCGGCAAAAAGCTCGTACTAATCCGCTTAATCACCCGATTGGCAATATCTGCGTAGCTCACCTCACCTGCCAAGATCTGCCCCAGGCGCTTCGTCGCCGTAGGGCGCTTAATCCCAACCCGGTAGCCAATTTTTGGCACCCGGAAATACACGCTCGCAATCCGCTGCGCCCACTGCATGTCGGCACCCCAGTTCTCATGGATGGTTCGCGAATAGCCGCTGAGGGCATTGGCCTCGCCATTTAGCGCTGAGTGAAGTGCCTTTGCCGCTTCCATCCCGCTGTACATCGCCGGACGAATGCCTTCTGCCGTCAGCGGGTCAACAATGGCAGCAGCCTCACCCACTAGCAGCGCCTGCTGTGCATGCAGCGCATGGTTTCCATCCCACAGCTTCAGCGGGTGCATGTAAAATTGGCCCTGCTGCGGATTCACGCCAAAGTCAGGCGCATAGGACGCCAGCAGCTGCTCGGGTGCTTTGACCGAATTGCCAATAAAGCTGCTGACCCCAAAAGAATAGCCCTGCTGCTTGGGAAAGCTCCACAGGCAGCCATTTTTTGCCATGCCAAATTCAAAGTTAAAAGCACCCGCCTCTACAGGCGCTGCGGTTGCCACTTCTAACGTTCCGGCTTCGCGCAGCTTGTGAGACCGAAACCCAAGCCAGTCGGCCATCGGGCCTTTAGCGCCATCTGCCGCAATCAAGTAGCGGGCACTCAAAGACTCACCGCTAGCCGTCTGCACCTGCCAGTGATCGGTCTGAAACACAATCCCTGTGACCGCCGTTTCATCTTGAACGGTGGCGCCAGCTGTCTGCGCTTGCTCAATTAAAAACGGGTCAAAAACGTCTCGTTTGACGCTCCAGATAGGGTCAGTTTCTAACTCACCATCGACCGCGTCGCCTAGTTTCCAGGTGTAGCGAACGCGCCTTACTTGGCTATCGATAGCGGGCGTAAAGTCAAAATCAAACCAGTCGGCAACGCTCGGGGAAACCGCACCCGTACAAACCTTGTATCTAGAAAAGGCAGCCTTTTCGAGCAAGCGTACAGAACGGCCTAATTTGGCGAGGTGATAGGCCGCAGAGCTGCCTCCCGGCCCACCCCCTACGACAATGCAATCGTACATGAGGCTTTCTCTACACGGTTTGGATGACTTTTTCTTTGTCCGTTAGGGCGTCGTCGATTTGCTTAGTGTATTTGTCCGTGAGCTTTTGCACCTCGTCCTGCATATCACGAGACTCGTCTTCAGAAATATCGCCGTCTTTTTCCTGCTTCTTGGCCAGGTCAATCCCATCTCGGCGCACGTTGCGCACAGACACACGGCCCTCTTCAGCATACTTGCCCGCTAGCTTGACGAATTCTTGGCGACGCTCGGTGGTGAGTGGCGGAATATTTAGCCGGATGAGGCTGCCGTCGCTGTTGGGAACAAGGCCCACATCTGAGAGTGAAATCGCTTTCACAATCAGCTGCACGGAGCTGGGGTCAAAGGCTTGAATCATCAGCGTACTGGCATCTGGCGTGGTGATATTTGCCAGGGACTTGAGGCTAGTTGGGCTGCCGTAGTAGTCCACCATAATTCGATCGAGCAGCGAGGCATTGGCCCGCCCTGTCCGAATCGTATTGAAGGCACGAACGGTCGATTCAACCGCCTTTTGCATCGCAGCTTCTACTTCACCTAAATCAGCTAACTTCACAGGACTCTCCCACAATTGTTCCAATAGATTCGCCCATCATGGCGCGGTTGATATTCCCTCTCACCGAGAGGTTAAACACCATGATTGGAATGTTGTTATCTTTACACAGTGCAATGGCTGTGCCATCCATCACCTTAAGGTCTTCGGTGAGCACGTGGCTATAAGTTAATGACTTGTAGCGCTTAGCATTTGGGTTGTTGGCCGGGTCGCTGTCGTACACGCCATCTACTTTGGTGGCTTTGAACAAGACTTCGGCGCTAATTTCAGCGGCGCGCAGGGCAGCAGCTGTATCGGTGGTGAAGAAGGGATTACCCGACCCACCGCCGAAAATCACGACGCGGCCTTTTTCTAAGTGGCGAATGGCGCGGCGACGAATGTAGGGTTCGGCTAGCTCCTGCATAGAAATCGCTGTTTGCACGCGGGTCGGGACCTCAGCGCGCTCTAGGGCATCTTGCAGCGTCATGGCGTTCATGACGGTGGCAATCATACCAATGTAGTCGGCAGTGGCCCGGTCCATGCCTGCCGATGCGCCTTTAACGCCTCGAAAAATGTTGCCGCCGCCGACGACGATGGCCAGCTCCACGCCCTGCTTGACGACGTCTGCAATTTCTTGAGCGATCGCATCTACAATCGCCGGATCAATACCGTAGGCCAGTGACCCCATCAGGGCTTCACCGCTTAGCTTTAACAATACTCGCTGGTAGGGTTTACCCATGCGTGCTCTATAGTTGAGTCAGTAATTTCTACATCAAGATAGCAGCGAAAGCGCTTGGGCGATACCCTACGAAGCTGCGGATATTATTTCTTGACCCATTGCTTGTGCCCCTTTTGTTTTCTCAAATACCCTTGCAATCCCCGCTTCAGCTAGCCTTTCCGCTGCCGCTTCAGCTCCCCCCCCTGCTGCCCTTTCAAGTGGCCATCGTTATTGTCTGGCTAGCCATTGTCGGCAGCGCTTCAGAAATCGCCCGTCGGATCGGCTACGGGCCTGAAATCACTCGAAAAATAGTGCATATCGGTGCAGGGCAAGTCATTTTGATTGCCTGGTGGCTCCAGGTTCCTGCGTGGGCCGGGATTTTGGCATCTATTGTGTTTAGCGGCGTGGCGCTGCTGTCTTATCGGTTGCCGCTACTACCGGGCATCAATGGCATCGGCCGGCAGAGCTGGGGCACCTTTTTTTATGCAGTCAGCATTGGCGTGCTGATTGTTCTATTTTGGCCGCCGCACTTGCCTCACTACGCCGTCATCGGGATTTTGATCATGACCTGGGGCGACGGGCTAGCGGCCCTAGTCGGCCAGCGGTGGGGCCAGCATCCCTATCAGGTATGGGGTGAAAAAAAGAGCTGGGAAGGCAGCTTGGCCATGCTGCTCGTAAGCTACGGCGTGTGTGCGTCTGTTTTGTTGACGGTGCAAGGACCGATGGCGGCAACTTGGCTGATTGCGGCGGTCGTTGCGGTAGTCGCCACCGCGCTAGAGTCCATCTCCAAATATGGCATCGACAACTTAAGCGTCCCGCTGGGAACAGCCGTTGCGTGCTTTTGGTTGAATCAGTATCTGCTGGGATAAGTTACTGAGATAAGTTGCTGAGATGATTTACAGCGCGATTTCACCCGTTTCGCCCGTGCGAATCCGAATCGCTTCATCGACAGAAGAAACAAAAATTTTGCCATCACCAATGCTGCCGGTCGCCGCCGCAGTGGCGATGGTTTCAATAATTAAATTCAAGCGCTCGTCAGAAACCACTAACACGAGGCGCTTTTTGGTCAAAAATTCAACGGTGTAAGAAATGCCTCTGTAGGTACTGGTCTGACCCTTTTGCCGGCCAAATCCTCGGACATCTTCTAGGGTCATGCCGGTGGCACCGATTTCTACCAGCGCATTTTTCACGTCCTGTAGCTTTTCAGGGCGGACAATAGCCTCAACTCTTTTCATACTGACAGTCCTGATACAAGAACAAATAACTGTGTCTGCATGGCTTCTTCTACACCATCGCAATGACAAAGAACAGATGTAATTGTTACAGCTTGACTGTATTCAAGACAACCGTTTGATGCCCGACAATTGAAAAATATTATTAAGGAATCCTGAGAAACTGAGTAAAAAGGCCATGCAGCTTTGTTTCAGCACGTTTAGATTAGCGTCTTATGTACGTACGTAAAAATACGTGAATTTAATGCTAAAAATATACCCAGACTGTGTTTTCCCCAAGCTGTGGTTTCCATAGGCGATTTCTTCAGTCTGACATCTTGCTTTAAAGGGTTCATCGAATATGTTTTTATTTTGGCGTAGGCAGAAGAGAACAGCATCAGCGATCGGCCTGGGCTGCCAATTTGAAGGGACGCTGCAGACCGAAGGGCACTTGCAAATCGATGGGGCAGTCCGTGGACTCGTGGCCGCAAATGGGGATATTGACATCTCAGAAACAGGTGCGGTCGAAGGCCCAGAAATTCGCGGCCACAACATTACTATCTACGGCATTGTAAAAGCGCATGTGTATGCAGAAGGCAAGCTGACCCTAGGCGAAACCGCTCGAATTGATGGAAATGCGATCGCGGGCATTATCGAGGTGTCTCCCGGCGCCTACTACACAGGCCATCTCACAACCTACGATTCTAGAACGCCTTTTTATAGCGAAGCACCGGCCAAAAAATTGCCTGATACAAATAAACCGCTGGTGCCTGCGGCTGAAAGCAAGCGTGCACCCATTGCTATTGGGCCATCTACCCCAAAACCATCTACCCCAAAACCTACTACCCCAAAACCAGCTAGCTCAGAGCATGCGAGCGCGGCACAAGTCGTCTCTACCCGCGCTTAGATTGAAACTGCGCTTGTAGTCTTCGGTAGTGACTGTTCAACTGCTGTAAAAGTGCCTGTGCGCCTGATGAGTTATCTGCACGGGCCGCCTGCTCTAGCTGCCTAGCCGTGTTGGCAAGCGCTTTGGCGCCAACATTGGCACTAGCACCCCGCAAGGAGTGGGCCGCTTCTTCAATGCTTTTGGGTACGTTACTGGCGATCGCATCAGCCAGTTCCTTTAGGCTACGCTCTGCATCCTGTAAAAAAATACTCAGCAGCTCATTCTCAAAATCGCTATCTTCACCAGCTAGCTGCCGAAGCTGCTGCCAATCAAAATCACGGGAAGGTAGCGGATCTTTTTCCAAGGCGAATATCTCTTAAAGCAAACAGACGAGTACCCACACGTTACCCAGTGATTTGCAAGCTATGGTGCCCCCTTTTTGTCTTCACAGTTTCTTCATTGATAGTTAAATAGCCAATAGTTTTTTTTGATACAACGGCTTTTTTCATCCGTTGTATGGGGGTCTGTACATCGGACACAAATCCCACATACCTTTGTGTACCAGTACTAACAAAGGATTATGTGTTCATTAAAACGCTTTGAACAAAGTATGTATCTTTTGAGCTAGGTATCTAATTTGAGCTAGG
>JBCBDN010000030.1:0-19761 GCA_038529685.1 Cyanobacteria bacterium J06598_1
AAGATGCCGACACTGAGATCTGAGGGTATCTGAAGATTGAATAATTTGTTGATCACTAACTGACTGATCTTGAGAACAGTTGGTGGAATTAAGAGCGGTACGCACAGTAGGCCAACAACATCAAGAACATACGTACGCTTGTAGCGATTCGCCTTGTAGATGAGTGGCGCTACTAGTGCTTGTGGCTGAATCACAAAAGCTAGTGATGCTTTAAAGATTAGGTCACTGCGAGTCCAAGCGGCTGCAACTGAGATACCTACTAGAACAGCAGACATCAAAGCTGCAACGGCCAGCGATAGTCCAAGCGTAATCAATCCACTGATAAGGATGTCGCGCCAAGTTGTTTCGTACATACAGTAAGCGTTTAGAGACAAGCTAACTGTTTCAGTTTGCCCGAGTAAGCAAGTAGCGATAGGCAACCACAAACCCAGCTGAGAAGGATAAGTAAGAAAAACGGACTGAGCTTTGGTTGCTAGATGAATTTCTCCGCGCTTATCAAAAAGGCTTGAAAGCGAAGGTTTCACAATCCAAAAAACGGTCGTTAAGTTAGCGGTTGAAACTGGTGGTGCTTGAGCTACGTGACCGCCTATCAGTGCTGGAGTCTAAGCGTTTAATCTGTCAAAAAAAGGGGCGTTAATTTAGCGGTGACAGTAGCCCAGACGACGCAACCTCAAGGACAGTCAGCACCTCAAGAAGATTGTTAGCTAAGAAGCAACCGCCATCTGTTGCTGAAGCTGAGTCATCCAAGACTCGCGCCCATAGATACCTGCTTTGAGATCGGAGATGCGAAAGTCCTGGTCTAGCTCATCCCAGTAGACATGGCTCCCGCCTAGTTCTACCGCTTCAAGTTGGTCTTCGGTGGCTTTGACCGTCACCCAAGCATTGCCATCGTATCTAACCATCTCAAGCAAACGCACTGGCCAGATACCAGCCGAGCCATCCATGAACTCCACTACTAACGCTTTACGTTCACGGTCATAGTGAGCATCAATTGCTTTACTGTGCAGCATAATATTTTTGGGCTCCTTCCCTCAGCATCTCTAGATTATCGCTGCAAAGCTGAAGTGCCCGCTTGGTATGCTTTGCTGTTGTCTTCATTCGTTCATCTTTGGCTGGTCTCATCTCCACTGGCTCAGGGCCGGAGATATCTACCTTCACTTCTAAAGAGCGATCTTTCGTGACAACGTGAACGTGTATCGGTGGGTGGTCGCCAGGATAAACCAGAATGCGAAGGTGACCTGTTTTTAGAAGAGTCGGCACTGTAGATTAGACGCCTGAGAAGCTGCACAACGGCGACTTCCACAATAAGGCTTACCCATTAATTTTACAGTACGCACGTGTTGTATATCTTGCGGATAGCAACGTTTCTGTCTTCCTTAGGTTTAGCGATCGCACAGTAGAGCACATACTCTGCCGCAGCAGGCCGTCGATGGCTCTAACCCCAAATAACGCCAATTATTTGGGCTTTGAGCCGGTGAGATCACAGATGGTAGCCCGTTTGCTCGCCCTACAACTAGGCAGAGGATCATCGCTGCTAACCGCAAAAAGCCTGAATTTTGAGGCATAGGCTTTGTGAACTTTGATTTCGGCTTTAGTCAAAATAAGTCCCGACTCTGCTGAACGGCCCTATTTTCTAGCAGACCATAACCCTGCTGAAACTTTCCAGCAATTTGATGCGCTAGGCAGCGGCCCGTCAGATGAACCAGCTTGATGTTTGTAAACGGTGGGAGAAGGGAATTGATGATGCCAACTCTCTACAGGATAACGGGTTCTACGAGTTTAGAGATGCACGTACAGGAAAGGCGAAAGGCTCCTACATCCGACTGACAGGCTCGTGTTGATTATCACTGGACGAGAGAATTTTATAAATTCGGAGGGCCTAGATTATTCTGGCAAATCACAGGTCAGATCGCAGGCTTCAGGCTTTAGCTCGCGTTCCATTAGCGACTCTACAGCTTCCTCGGGCGTAATATTGCCTTCTAGCAGGCGGTTTACCTGTCGCGAGATAGGAGCCGCAATGCCTTCCCGGTTTGCGATCGCCATCAGCACATTAGCCGTATTCACCCCTTCTGCCGTACCGCCCAACTCCTCCAAAATCTGCTCCAGCGACTTACCCTGAGCGAGGCCATAGCCCACCCGATAATTACGGCTGAGGGTACTGCTACAGGTCGCCAGCATATCGCCCAAACCGCTGAGGCCGTAAAAAGTCTCTACCTCGGCTGCGCCCAAGTGCATGCCAATGCGAATCACCTCGGGCAAAGCGCGAGTAATCAGCGCCGACTTCGCGTTAGTGCCTAGGCTAAGTCCATCGCACACGCCTACTGCGATCGCCATTACATTCTTCAGCGTCCCCCCCAGCTCCGCACCCAATGGGTCAGCGCTGGTATACACCCGAAACTGGTCAGAAGAAAACACCTGCTGCATTGTTTCGGCGGCCTGCTGATCTGTACTGGCCAGCACCGTCGCGCCAGGCAGGCCCTTATCCAACTCCTTAGAAAGGTTTGGCCCTGAAAGCACCACCACCGGATGAGACGGAAACGCATCGGTCAAAATCTGCGAAGGCGTGCGAGTCGTTTTCGGGTCTAAGCCCTTCGTCGCCGTGACAAAAATGGTGTGCTCCCGCAGCGGCAGCGCCTGTAGCTGCTCTGAAATATCAGCCACGCCCTTCATTGAAATAGCCGACAAAATCACGTCCGCGCCCGTCACCGCATCGGCCAAAGGCAGCTTGTTGCGCCGTGACCAAATCGTAATGTTGTGATCGTTTAGCCTTGCTAAGTTCGCCAGCGATGAGCCCCAGGCCCCAGCGCCCAAAATCGTGATATTGAGGCTAGTGGGCGATTTTGCGGAACCTAGATCTAGCTGAGTAGGTGCATCGGTGAGTGCAGGCATGGGAGAGACTCCTAGCGAACGGCGGAAGAGGGGACTGGCTGGGCTTCTGATGAAATTTGATAGTCAGGAATAGCGTGGGTGTTGAGGTACTGATGATACGCCTTTAGCTGCTGATCGCACTTCTCTTGGGCCCAGCCGCAGTGGCTGCGCAGCGTATCCACAATATTATTGAGCGCATCGCGACCATAGTTCGCTCGATGCGCTATCAGCAGTCGATGAAAGCAAATATCTACCAGGCTTTTGGAAAACTCAGTTTCTACCGCGTACACCACCTGAGCACGAATATCGGGCAGGTTTGGCTGTAGTGGCGCGGCCAGATCTGGATTGTCATGGACCAGGGCAAGTACGTCCCAGGTGCGCATGCCGTACAGGTGGAACAGGTATTGGAGCGTGGAGGGGGGAATGCGATCGCCATACTTATCCGTCATATCCACCAAAGCCTGACGCGAGAAGTTAGTCGCACCAGGCAACGGGAGATCGCTCGTTTTACACGCACTCACCGGACGCCCTAGCCTAGCGTAAGCAACGTCAGTCAGTTCCTCAGCCACCTGCCGATAAGTCGTCAGCTTACCCCCCACCAAAGAAATAAGGTTACGAATACCGCCATTTTCAGCCGGGGTATGGTCGTGCAAAATATGGCTGCGGGTAATGCTGCTGTTCTTTTGCCCAGGCGCTTTAGGCGCAGGCAGCGGACGCACACCAGAGTAGGTAAATAGGATATCTGCTCGGCCCAGCTGCGCCTGCGGCAATACCCGATTTGTCTCATTAAGCAGGTAGTCAATCTCCTCATCGCTGGCTTTCACCTGATCCAAATCCTCGGTGTAGCGCAGGTCCGTCGTCCCAATCAGGTACTTATCCAGCCAAGGAATAATGAAATAGGGCCGCCCATCGGTTTCAGCTTCTACATACAGCGCACCATCAGTGGGTGCCCCCGGAAAAGCATCCACAATAATGTGGCTACCTTTAGTGCCGCCCATCAGCGGACGCGGGCTAAGCGGCTGCGGGTGGCCATCTTGCCAGCCCCTTTCACACACCTGATCTACCCAAGGTCCGGCAGTATTGAGCAGCACCGCATCGCCCGTTTCTATCTCAACCTGCTCACCGCTGAACTGATCTTCCAAAGTAATTTGAGTAATCACGCCGCCCTCAGAGGGCTGCAATAGCCGGGTAACGCTCGTATGGTTCAGCACCGTTGCCCCAGCAGCCTGCGCCGAGAGCACATTTTCAATACAGAGCTGCTCGGCATACTCCACTTGAGCATCAAAATACTGGGCTGCGCCACTGAGGCGATCGCTATTCACCCCCCGAAACAGCTGCGAAAACGGGGCAGGTCTCAGCATTCTGTGCCCAGGCAGCGTTTTATCAAAGCTCAAGACATCGTACAAAATCATGCCCAGCCGAACCAGCTGCGGCCCGCGCTTATTGCCGCTATAAATCGGAATCGTCATCTGCAAAGGCTGCACCATATGCGGCGCATTCTTCAGCAGCAGCTCGCGCTCCTTTAACGACTCGCGCACCAGGTCAAATTCAAAGTATTCCAGATACCGCAGCCCGCCGTGAATCAGCCGAGACGACCAGCCCACTGCGCCACCAAAGTCGTTCTTATCCACCAGCAGCGTTTTCAGGCCACGCAGCGCCGCATCTCTGGCCGTAGCCGCACCGTTAATTCCACCGCCGATGATGATCAAATCGAAAGACTGTTCGGTCAAATTAGCAAGCGTTTCCATGTCTTTCAAAGTCAGGTGTCTAGTATGTCTGTGCGAAGTTGCAAGCGAATTTTCAAATAGAGAGGTTTACTAGGACATAGCACGCTGAGCCCCGCATCCCCTAGCCCCCTCGCCTAATCCGCCCTTTGTTCAGCGTCAGCCCCCTTTCTACTCTGGTTCCCCTTGGCAAGGGGAACCGTAAGGGAGGGGTCACCGACAATTACGCCACACACCGAGCCCCCTCCGTGCGGTTCCCCTTAGTACCGTGCGATTCCCCTTACTAAGGAGAACCAAAAATCCCAACGCTAAACACTTACCCACAATAATGGGAGAAAGGAAACTTAAGGCCAAAAACCCTCTCTTCGAGTGCATTCTAGCGCTAGTCCGCAGCACCCAACAGCTCATCTGCCCAGCGATCTACGTCATACGCCTTAATCGCTTCGTACATACGGCCCATGCGCTTCGTACGCTCATCCGGCTCCATCGCCAGCGCCTGATCAATCGCCCTGTCCATACTGCTATCGGCATAAGGATTGGTCAGCACCGCATCCGGTAGCTCCACCGCCGCACCCGCAAATTCAGAGAACACCAGCACGCCGTCTTCTCCACCTTTGGCGACTACATACTCCTTACCCACCAGGTTCAAGCCATCTCGCAGCGGCGTCACCCAGGCAATATCGGCAGCAGCATACAGCGCCAAAATCTCTTCCAAAGGCAGCGCCGAGGTGAACAGCAAAATCGGCGTCCAGCTGAGTTTGGCAAACCGACCGTTAATTTTACCGACCAGTCGTTCAATTTCACTCTGCGCCGTTTTATAAATGCGCATACCAGTCGCAGGCTTAGCCACCGCCACCACGAAGTTGATTTTTCCCTGAAGCTCAGGGCGACGGGTCAGCAGGCGCTCGTAGCACAGCAGCATTTCCTTAGTACCCTTCACATAGTCCACCCGTCCGGCAGACACAATTAGCTGCCGCTCATTGCCCATTTCCTCACGGATTTCGGCCACGCGTGCTTTCACCGAAGGCTTCTCGACTACCGAGCGGATAAACTCCACGTTGGTCCCTACCGGAAACGCACCGAGGTGAACGATTCGGTCTTTATAGCGAACTTTTGTGGTGATTTCAGGTGCAGCAAGGGCAGTCCCTCTGGGCGTAAACTGCAAAGCCACCGGACCTTTCTCAACAATTTCTAGCTCTCTAAAGCCCTGGGCAATCGAGACAAAGTTCTCGACATAACGAGGAATGTGGAAGCCGCAAACGTCACAGCATAAGAGGCTGTCAATAATCTCTTCGCGCCAGGGGAGTACGTTAAAGGCATCAGAGCCCGGAAACGGCGTATGGTGGAAGAAAATAATCTTGGCGTTGGGTCGCTTCTGACGGATGTAATAGGGCGTCAGCCATAGGTTGTAGTCATGGATCCAAATCAGCGCGTCGTCAGCAGCAGCTTCACAGGCCGCATCGGCAAACTTGCGGTTAATATCTTGAAAATTTTCCCAGTCAGAGCTCTCAAAGGTGAACTGCCAAGGAAAGGAGTGCAAAATTGGCCAGAAGGCCTCTTTTGAGGTCACGTGGTAAAAGTTCTTAACCTGCTCGGCGCTCAACGGAATCCGATGGACGGTGCTGTTCTCGTTGTCGGCAAAGCTCATGCGCTCTTGGAAGCGACTTTTTTGCTTTACGCTTACTTGCTTCCAAGCGATCCAAGTACTTTGGTCAGCACTGGCAAAAAAGCTTTTGATCGTCGGCAAAATACCGTTGGGGCTTTTTTTCTCTTTGTATACTGTCTTCCCGTTTTCGACTACTTCGTCATAGGGCTCGCGATGGTAGAGAATAACTAGGGATGATTTCATAAAAATAAAGATTTCCTAAGTCTTGGCAGAGCACAAAAAGCGATAGGTACAACAGAGGCGTTATGGAAAATAGACAAACTCAAGATGGAGCCTAAGCTAAGGCCAGAGCGCCATTGCTTTGCTATTTATTCAAAAACTGGGTGTCCAAAAACTGGGTGCTCAAAAAACTTGAAGATCTCGGTAAACAACAGTTCAACAGATTAAACAAGCGAGCCAACTACCTAAATTTAGGCAGCGGAGCATACAGACGACATAACAGATTTCCCAATCTGGAAAAACGCCATCTTTAAGCATGGCTCCCGACAGCAGCTAACTTTTTTGTTGACATAGTATAAACAACCTACCACGGTGGGCCAGAGACGATTTTCTCTCTGGGGGCAGAAAATCCAGCTAAGAAGATAGCTCTCAAGTCATAGTGTCTGTCCCTGTCGCGACCCAATGCCAAACAACCCAACAGGGCGATTCTTAGTAAAAGACGCCGCCGCTCGTGATTACCGTATCGCTCAGAGAAAGGCCCCAAAAGTCATTGAAAAATATATCTCAAATATATAGTGATAAAAAACTTTTCCATTCGGTGCGTTGAGCTTAGAGTGAAAGATGGATATTTCCCTCGAACGCTAGGACTGCTTGATGACTCAGCCTCCCTCAAAATCGACCGATTCCTCTACCGCTATTGCACTTCAAGAAGCAGAAACTGAAGCGCTATTGAATTGGGCGGTGGAGATCGCTGGGTCCAAAAAAACCTATTTTGAAATTGGCCAGCAGCTCGCTAGGCGGCTGGGCGCTCACCCGATTGAAGGCGGTCTGACTGAAATTGGCTTTTGGACTCCGAATCTAGCAGGCCAGCGGCTACCCGCCAACGCCGGGCTTTATCTTGAAGTATTTACCCCTCAAAGCGAGATGGACTTTACTGCGCAGCAGCAGACGGTGCCGTTTCGCTATGAGTGTATCAAGGTGCCTTTGCAAGGGGAGTTTGTATGGGCGGTGGTAAGCGGCATGCAGGTGGGCACGCGCGATCGCCTCGGCAGTCTGTACTGGCTCCGCTACCGCGACACCAGCGACGGTAATCTCTACACCCTACGCGATGTACCGGCATATTCTTTGCCCTACGGTGTGTTTGGCCCCGCCGAGCTGTACGACATCGAAGCCTTGCAGCGATCGCGCGCCGACCAAGACTATCTCGCCCAAAGGGCCCAAGCCGCCCCCATCGTCCCCGCCGAAACCGGCGAAGAGCCTGCGCTGCCGCGAGAGCCCGCCCCCGTTAATATTTTGCAGGTGCACATCCCCACCGCATCCGCCGAAGGCACTCTAGCTGGACTGACCAAAATCTACCGACGCATTGCCGACAAAATCCGCAGAGAAGAAGCCCTCACCCCTACCGAGCAAACCTATATCGGCTACGAAGCCCTTCAGCTGCTGCCCACCGAGCCCACCATTGAGTTCCGCGCTGAAGACGGCAGTCGAGATTTTTTCTTTATAGAAGACACAGAAGCCGTAGATACAGCCGTCTATGGCAAACAGGGATCGGTGTGTCCGCTGGCCGATGGGCCCCTGATGATCACCCTGCGCAAGCCAAACACCCAAAACTGGGGCTACGACGTGCCTATTTTGGGATCTTCTACCACCAACCCCGCCCTGCTTAGCACCCTGCGGCCTGACGAGGTAATCGACTTTATCGCTGAGCTGCACAACTTCCCTGAGAAACCCATACAGGTAATTTATGACCTGGTGTACGGCCATTCAGACAATCAGGCCTTGAGCTTACTTAGCCCTCAGTTTTTCGCAGGCCCCAACATGTACGGCCAAGACCTTAGCCATACCCTGCCAATGGTCAGAGCCATTTTGATCGAGATGCAGCGCAGGAAAATCAACACTGGCATTGACGGCATCCGGATTGACGGCGGGCAAGACTTCAAGTTCTTTAATCCTTTCTCTGGCCGGCTAGAGTACGACGACAACTACCTGCTGGCCATGAGCGACGTGGTCCAAAACATTAACGGCCACGAGCGACTGATGTTCACTATTTTTGAAGACGGTCGTCCTTGGCCCGATGAAGGCTGGGAAACCACCTCCACCTACCGGGAGCTGATTGACCTACGGCCCGATGCTTTCCAGTGGGGACCGCTGATTTTTGCCCACAATACGCCAGCGCTGCAAGGATTTTGGGACTATAAGTGGCCTCGGGTGCAGGAGGTGATGCTGATGGGCGATCGCTGGATTACCGGCTGCGGCAACCACGACACCGTTCGTCGGGGTAACCAGCTGCGGACCGATGGCGACATCAACTGGAATCTGGGCAACACGCTGCCAGAGGTCCTGAACAACGCTTACGACAATCCGGCCACCACACTGTGGGTATATGGCTTTAGTCCGGGTCTGCCCATGGACTTTCTTAATGCGATTATGCACAGCGGCTGGGGATTCTTTCGCAATACCGATGATTTGTATGGCGTGAAGGTCGTCACCGAAGAGCTTGGCTTTCTCAGCTGGCAGGTCACCTCAGCGTTTTATGACAAGCCTCAATTCTTTAAAGAACTCAAGCAGCTTGGCTTCAAAAACTTAGCTATTTTGAAGCGCTTTTCAGGAATTCTCACCGCCGAGATGGACAAATACGAATTCGACCTCGATTTGGTGGCGCTGGCTTGTCGCAAGCTCTGCCTTGAAAACGACTCAGCGGCTAGCGAGATTCCCGCAGGTGGGCTGGCCGCTGAGTCTTCGGCTGATTTTTCGGCCATACAGTCTTTCTGCCTCACGCTCGACGAAGCATGGCTCAAAGCGTTTGCGCTTGCTTTTATGGAAGACTGTCACGAATTTAGCCGAGTTTCTCACTTTTTTACAGAGATGAATGAGGCTAACCGCTGCGACATAGCGGCAGGCGATCGCCACAAAATTGCCGCCGCCGATATCACCCCCGAAAATGCCGATTCAGCAGCGCCTAAAAGCAAAAAGCCTCGCATGGCGGGCAATCGAGCTGACTTCAACCTGAAGCTGCGCCGCTACCGACAGCAGCATCCTTGGCTCACTCAAAATATCTCTGGCACCGACCGCTTCAACCGCATCAGCGAAGACGGCTACACCCTGTTTTATGGCGTGCGCACCCAGCCAGATCCTACCGACAGCATTCCATCGGTCGCCCGCGAGCAAATAGCCATTCTCTCCCACATGGGCGGCAAACCAGCGCAAACCACCCTAATTGACTGGCTTCAGCTCGACCCTAGCGAATGGAAAGTGGTCGTGACCTCTCCAGGACTGGCTATTACCGACCCGACATCGCTCCGAGGGCTAACGCTAGAAGATGGTCAAGCCGTTCTACTCGAGAAGAAACAGATATTGACCTAAAAATCGAAAAAACTAAAAATCACAAAACCTGAACATCTGACAATCTGAACTTAAACATTCACGCCTAATATTCGTACTCAAAGCTTTGTAACTTGCTCAGCAGGATGCCTCTATGTCCGCTTCACTCAGCCAGCAAACCCTTTCCCTAGCGCACGATCACTTCGTACAAACGCTCGCCACCACCGAAAACCTGCTAATTATTCAAGATCTCGATGGGGTCTGTATGCCGCTGGTAAACGATCCACTAACCCGGCAAATCGACACCGCCTATGTAACCGCATCTCAATCATTTGGTCCTCACTTCTATGTGCTCACCAACGGCGAACATATGGGTAGAAGAGGCGTCAACCGCATTGTGGAAAGGGCTTTTGACGCGTCTGCCGGCGTTTTGCAAGCCCAAAAAAGCTATCTGCCGGGGTTAGCCGCAGGCGGTGTGCAGTGGCAGCAAAGAGATGGTCAGGGTTCTCACCCTGGGGTCAGTGAGGCTGAGCTAGCGTTTTTGAAGGCGGCCCCTCAAAAGATGGAGGCTTGTCTGAGAGCGTTTTTTCAAACGCATCCTTTCCCGGCTGAGCATCGCCCAGAGTTCGATGCCTACATTGCCGCTGCCGTGCTAGATAATATCGCTTCGCCAACGGTGAATTTGAATGGGCTCTATCCTTGCTTTGCCAAAGACAGTGAAACGTTTGTGGCGCTGCAAACAGCCATGCGATCACACCTAGAATCTCTCCTCACTGAAGCAAAGGAAAAGGGCCTAAAAGATTCTTTCTTCATTCACTACGCACCTAACTTAGGCCGAGATGCGAACGGCAAAGAGCGCGTTTGGGTTGGCAGTGCCACCGAATCGGGCACCACCGATTTTCAGTTCATGCTACGCGGCGCAGTAAAAGAAGCCGGGGTGCTGGCCCTCCTCAATCGCTACTACTTTCAGAGAACAGGTAGCTATCCTTTGGGCGAATCTTTCAACGCTCGTGAGGCTCCGCAGTCGTTAAGTGAGCTGCTGGCATTAGCCAAAGAGAATTTTGACCCAGCAGAGATGCCGCTGATGGTGGGTGTTGGCGATACGGTTACAAGCCAAACTCAGGACGGCGAAGTGAAAAGGGGGGGAAGCGATCGCAATTTCCTCCAGCTCATTCAAAACCTCAACACCGTCTTTAACACGGGCAACTTCACCGTGTATGTAGATAGCAGCGGCGGCGAGCTAAAAAACAGGCAGCCGCTGAAGATTAGCGCCGAAGGTGGAACTAAAAAAGTTGTTCAGGGCCCGGGAGATGCCGCAGATCCGCTGAGGCTTAACGTAGCTTTTCCCGGTGGGCCTCAGCAGTACTGTCAGGCTTTTATTGCGGCATCGCAGTCTCGCTAGTAGGAGAATTAAGAGGCGGGCACAAGCCCACTTCCGGAAAGAGCCCCCCGGCCCCCGAGTTCGGGGGAGGTCCCGATCCAATATACTTAGGGCGCCTTGACAGAGAGGTTTTGAGCGTCTTGCCTCAGAGCCCCGATCTCGGGGACGGGGGCCTCCGAATCGGCTTGCCTTCGGCTACCTACTCAATCGCACTCTCCGAACGACGTAGCAGCACCGCCATAAACTTGGGCCACTTCTTCCGAGCAAAGAATCCCAACAAACACAAAATCACCAGCAAATTGCCAATAATCTCACTCGGCTCCGGCACGCTGGCGCTCGGACTAGCCCCAGTCGGATAGTTCATCCCCTCAGGAACTTCCACCGGCACCGTTTCACTAACGCCCGTCCCCGGATCGACCCGCACCTCCTCACTCACAGCCACAAAGGCCGTGTACTTAGAAAGCAGGTTGTAGTCCAGCGCAGTTTCAGTCACCGCAGCAACATCGGCAGCCGATTCGCGGCCATACATTTCATTCATCAAAGACTTAATGCGCGATCGCCCCCACTGCTGAGCGATCGCACCATTACCGCCCACCTGCCCAAACCGCACATCCAACACTTCCCGATACGGCGCGCCGCCCGCCACCGTACCCGTCACCACTAGCTGCCCGCTGGCTTTATCCTGCTTGCGGCCCTGCAACACCAGCGGCTGACTCGCAAACAAATCGGGCAGCGCCTGCGGATAAATTTCCGGCCTATCGCCTTCACCGACCCAATCAACCTCAATATTCGTGACCACGGGATTATTGATCTCCCCAAAGAACTTCTGCGAAATTTCCACCGCATCGTCACCGGGCGGGACTAGCGTCACCGTGCCTCTGCCCACTTCAGCGAGGCGGTCCATCACAAACTGGTTGGGCGAGTAGCCCACACTAAAACTGTACAGCCGGTTTCCAGGCTGAAGGCGATCGCGCACAGACCCAATAATCTCCTCGTCATCCCCAATCAACCCGTCACTCAGCAGCACAATACTGCGCAGGCGATCGCCTGCTGGCTCAGGAAACCCCAACACCGTATCGATCCCGCCCATCAGCTGAGTACCGCCATTTGCCTGTAGCCGGTTAATGTAGCTCAGCGCCCGCGCCCGGTTCTCTCTGGTGTTTGCCAACGGTTCACGCGATAGCTTGCGCGACTCATTGCCAAAGTCAATAATCGTAAACGTATCTTCTGGGTTGAGACCGCTGATAAACTGCCGCATTAGCTCTTTTGACTGCGCGATCGGCTCGCCCGACTGAGAACCCGACGTATCGATCAGGAAAACCACATCTTTAGGGACAATTTGCTCCGGCGCGTAGTCCACCGCTGGAATCAGGTAGGTACTAAAGTGCCCACCCTGCTCGTTTGACTGGGTTAGCACCGTCGCTTGGGTATCTGCACCCATCACCTGGTAGCGCACAATCAAATCCTTGTTGGGAATGGTGTCGCCGTTGGCTAGCTGTACCCGAGTCACGCTGCCAGACTTTTGACCAGACCTTTGAGTAGAGATGTCGTGAGAAGGCGATCGCACCCCCGCAATCTCCACCCCCGCATCAATCTCCACCGTCACATCAATGTCTTGGCCCGCCCGCTCTTCCGCTAAATAAGCTGGATTTTCAGATACCTCACCTTGGCCAGCACCCGACTCAAAACCCGGCTCGAACCTTGGCGCCACCACCATCGGAAACACAAACTCGTAGTCGCCGCCCACAAAATCCAAGCTGTGGGTATAGCGCACCACCACCTCAATTGTTTCGCCGGGGCGGATGTTCGCCAGCGACTGGGTGAAAATGTTGGCTTTCTCCTGTTCTAACAGACCTGCCGTTTGCCCCGCTTCCTTGGCTTCTTCGTAGATTTCTTGCGCTTCTTGTCGCTCTTTTATCAGGCCGCGAATCGTGCGATCGCCCATCTGAATCTCCATGTCGTCCACCGCCGCCTCATCTGGCAGTGGAAACTTGTACACCGCCTCAAGCGGCACATCGTACGGGTTGGTAAACGTTTGCGTTACCTCCACCCGCGACAGATTGCCCGCCACCCTGGCATCTACCGACGTGTGCTCTAGCGGAAACGCGCGGGTCGTACCATCATCAGTCGTGCCAAACAAACCACCCGGCTCAAAAGAATCTTGGCCCTGTTGATTGACTAGATCACTTACCAGACCTGGCACGCCATAGCTTATCGCTGCTGGAGAGAGTCGATGGGCCAGCGGTGACACCATCGCCCGCGCCCCCGCTAAAGCCAATACCCCAACACCCAACAGCATCAACGCTTTGCGCAGCGGCTTCTTGGCAGGCTTGTGCAAATCCTTTAGCACTTCTTCTGCGCTGGCGTAGCGCTGCTTAGTTGCGCCAGCCAGCATCTTGTCAAGAACTTTCCCGAGTGCGTCGCTCACTGGCGCTTTCAAAAAATGTCGCCACGTCCAGGCATTTTCGCTGCTGTCAAACAAATCAAACGGCGGCACCTGCGTCAGCAAATGAATACACGTGACACCCAGGCTGTAGATATCGCTAGCAAAAACGGCTTTTCCTCTAATTTGTTCAGGCGCAGTGAAAGCCGCCGAACCAATCACGGTGCCGGTTTTACCCAATGTGGTCTCAGAGACTAGTTTGGACGCACCAAAGTCCACCAGCACAAGGGAGCTCTGATCGCCCTCAGGACGAATAATATTCTCTGGCTTCACGTCTCGGTGAATGACACTGTGGCGCTCATGGACTACCTTTAGCAGCGGCAGCATGTCGATCAGCAGCCGATGAATCTGCTGCTCCCGCCAAGGGCCGGTCTCTTTTAGGTCTTCGGCTAAGTTACGACCTGAGATAAATTCTTGAATGAGGTACTGACCGTGGTCTTCAGCGATATAGTCCAGCAGGTTTGGGATTTGGGTGTGGTTGCCGAGCGCGGCGAGTCTTTGGGCTTCTTTTTCAAATAGGGTAGCAGCGTGCGATCGCCCCCCCTCAGTCAGCCAGCTATTCGGCCCCACCCAAAACTGCTTAATCGCACAGAGCCCACCCGTCTCCTCATCTCTCCCCTGAAACGTGCGGCCAAATCCACCCTGACCAATCAGCTTCAAAGCCCGATAGCGACCCTTTAGCAGCAAGGGCGACTCGCAGCTTGCACAGGTCATCGCATCTTTTTCATTTTTAGGATGTTGGCAGTCCTGGTTGAAACAGTAGCTACTGGCAGCAGTTTTATTTGAAACAGCGAAAGACATAAGCGAAACTCACATACGGCGTAACTGTCTCCACAGGAGCCCTTGAGTCTTTTTCCGATCAAATATTTAAACTTCAAACAACACCCGACTAAATCCGACGTTTTCCACCTTAATTTTCGCCTCAAACAGCAGCTACCCACATCCTGTCGCGCCTCATTCGTAGTCTGCACACTCAGCACACTCAGTAGAGGCCCTATGAAGCCAGTTTGAGTTTTGGCCACTACCCTTTGGCCACTATCAATTGAAGTGGATACAATAGTGTCGGTAGAATAGGGTGGCTAACGTTGACTTTGCTGGAATTGCCGTGGACACTGAACAAAAAATCACGCATGTTCTAGACCGGTTATGCCTAGGACCTAGACCAGGCGATCGCCAAAAGGTACAAAGGCTCGGCATAGAAGGCTATATTCAAGCCCAGCTAAACCCTAACCCTGCCAGTGACCCCGCTACGCTGCGCAACAGGCTTGCAGAGTTTCCTGCACTCAACCTCTCGCCTGTAGAGCTATTTGAGCAATATACCCCTGGCAAAAATCCTTCCGAAGCGCGGCGTCAGGCCGCCAACAAAAAGCAATCAGCCCTGGTTAGAGAAACAACTTACGCTAGGCTCCTGCGGGCAATCATGAGTCCCTGTCAGCTTCAAGAGCTAATGACAGACTTTTGGTTCAACCACTTCAACGTTTATCTCAGTAAAGGGATTACCAAGCTGTGGGTCGGCGTTTATGAACAAACAGCGCTTCGACCCCATGCTCTCGGAAAATTTCGCAACCTGCTCGGAGCCACGGCCAAGCATCCAGCGATGTCATTTTATTTGGACAACTGGCGCAACACCGACCCCAATAGCGACCAAGCCCGTGGGCCTTACAAAGGACTCAACGAAAACTACGCCCGTGAGCTGCTAGAGCTACATACCCTGGGGGTAAATGGCGGTTATAGCCAAGCAGATGTAGAGAGCTTGACGCGTATTCTGACAGGTTGGGGCTTAGTAAGAGAGCAAACCCGCAACCACGATGGCAGCGGATTCCGCTTTGAGCCAGCACGTCACGATGGCGACAACAAAACGCTCCTGGGCGAAACTATCCTCGGCGGCGGCCTAGAAGAAGGCGAAAGTGCCCTCGATTTGCTGGCACAGCACCCCTCGACAGCTCGGCATATTAGCTACAAATTAGCCGAGTACTTTGTAAGCGATGTACCTCCAGAAGGGCTAGTAAGCTCACTAGCAGATCGATTTTTGGCCACCGATGGCGATATTAAAGCAGTGCTGCGCACGCTGTTTGAAAGCGACGAGTTCTGGTCTGACGCTTACTACCAAAACAAGTTTAAAACGCCCTATCAGCACGTTATTTCTCTGTTCCGTGCCACCGGAATTGCCCCGCCGCCCGAAGATATTTTGCAACGCATTGCCGGTGCCCTAAACCAGCTCGGCATGCCGCTCTACCGCTGTAGTACCCCCAATGGTTACGACCAAATAGAAGCCGCATGGCTCAATGCCGATGCGGTCATCCGCCGAGTAGGGTTTGCGCGTGCAGCTGTTAATTTGACCAAAAAGACGAGCGGCGAGCAGCCTGAAGCATCTGCGTTAAAGGCAACCTTAGGTGATCAGTTTTCGGCCCAAACGCTCTCAGTGGTAGACAGCTCGCCTCAAGGCATTCGCGCAGCGCTGCTCCTGGGCAGCCCCGAGATGATGTATCGCTAATTTTTACTTTGTAATTTTTACTTTGAATGGGGTCCCGATGAAAAGACGGCAATTTCTCACGCGTTCAGCTTTACTAGGGGCTTCAGCTCTAGGCTCAGTGGGTGTACACGGCTGGCTGTGGAAAGGAACTGCCAAAGCAGCCAATACACCTCGCCTCATTGTTGTGATGCTGCGCGGCGCGGCCGATGGGCTCAATATTGTGGCGCCCTACCAAGAATCGCGGTATTACATTGAACGACCTTACATCGCGATCCCAAAACCTGGCGAAACTGACGGCCTCTTAGATCTCGACGGGCAGTTTGGCCTACACCCAGCACTAGAATCTTTGATGCCAGAATGGGAGGCCGGGAACCTAGCATTTGTACAGGCGACTGGTTCGCCACACCATACCCGGTCACACTTTCAGGCTCAAGACTATTTAGAATCTGGCACGCCCGGAACCAGCAGCACCAGCAACGGTTGGCTTAACCGACTGCTGACAGCGTTACCCGAAGGGGGCGCTACTCAGGCCCTCACCATGAACTCTGGTGGCTCCTTACCGCTGATTTTTAAGGGGCCAGAATCTGTTTCTGTCCTCAATGTGAATAATGCTGGCAACCCTCGTTTCACGGCTGACCAGCGGGGTGCCCAAAGCGCTTTTGATCAGCTCTACACAGGCAGCAGCACGCTGTCGCGCGTCTATCAAGAAGGCAGACAAGCCCAGGGCATGCTGATGGAGGAGCTAGATGAGGAAGAGATTCAAGCTTCACGCGGTGCCCCTAACGCCGAAAGATTTGCCAATACCACTCGCTCACTCGCTCGCCTGATGACCGGCGATACTGGCACTCAAGTTGCTTTTTTAGAAGTGGGTGGCTGGGATATGCACGTGGCCGCCAAGGGCGCACTGCCCAGACAGCTCGAACCTCTGGGTAACGGACTGGCTGCATTGACCAAAGAACTTGGTGAGCTGTACGAAAACACAACCATCGTAGTGATTTCAGAATTTGGTCGTACCGTTGGAGAAAATGGTAATGGCGGGACAGACCACGGACACGGTAATGCCATGTGGCTTTTGGGCGGCGGGGTGAGAGGGCGAAAGGTCTATGGCGAATGGCCGGGATTGGGCACCGCTAATCAGTACGAAGGACGCGACTTAGCGGTAACGACCGATTTTCGAGATGTGTTGATGTCTCTGTTTGCACAGCAGTTTGATTTGGGCGATCGCGCCCTCGCTCAGGTGTTTCCTGGCCACCGCCAGCAAACCAGACTGACGCTGCTATAGCTGTAATCCCGTATCGGCAAACTCCCCGTCTGTGGCGCCGCGTGTATTATGCAAAAGCTCAAGCTACACCACAAACACATGGTCACCTGCCTCAGCTTGCGCGTAGTCCTGCGTCAGCTTACAAAAGGCCGCATCTAAGTACTCGCCCATCCGGTTAATCTCGGCCCTTGCATAGCCAGGAATATCGCCCTGAGCGTCTTTATATAGCTGGGCCAAACGGTCTTCTACAGCCTGATACGCCGTCTCTACGCTGCCCACCAGCGCCGTCACAAATGCGGGCGAACCGTAAGCAATATAGAGCTGATCGTCAAATACGACGACCCAGTCTGGATCGCTTGTCTCTGACTCACTGGCAACCAGCGCAAAATTAATCACGCCGCAAGAAGTTCCACGCAGCGCCTTGAAGGCTTCTAGCGTCACTGGCAAACGGTAGCAGTGATACTCTTCAGCGCTATAGAGCCCAAAGGCGTTAATCGCATCGTGAGACGTGGTTTTGGCCGCGTTAAAAATTTTTTCGAGAATATCGGTTGAGAGCGTTCCGGTATGAATGACTGGGGCGATCGCAGCGTGCTCTCGCTTGCACAGGGCCACATCGGGCGAGCCCTCCTCCCCCGAACCCAGGGTGACAACTCGGTTTAGCTGGGCGATCGCCGCTTCAGCCGCTGGCCCTTCGAGAACTTGAATAGTATCCATATTTTTTACCTTGATGCACCGCTGTAACGATCTGTTAGGCAGCGATCTGTGAGCCGACTAGTTAGCCGACTATGACTTTACAGCGCAACGGGCGGAAACAAACTGACAAAATAACGACGGTACAAATCACAGGTAGGCATCGCCTTACCCTGGTCAATTTGGATCAGCCCCATCCCCTCTAGCCTCATCATAATCACCGGATCAATATCGGTTGGCGCCGCCGATAGCATCACCCGCTTAACCGCGTCTAGCAACGGGGGATGGGGTTCTAACGACCATATTTTCTTTTTTAAGTGCTCAGTGTAGATACAGTTTGGCGAAACGGCCTCTGCTGTAATTTCATCCATCCCGATGCCTGCATTTCGCGCATGATAAAGCGTCAATCTGACCAGGTAAGGATTGCCACCCACGAGCGCCATTAGCTGGTTGATCTCTTCAATATTCCAATCTAGCTCATGCTTTTGAGCAAGCAGCATCACCTGCTTGGCCGAAAAAATCGGCAGCTCCACCGGCATCCCCACATTAAAAGGCGACTGATGAATATTCAGCGGAATATAAATTTCTGTGGAGTACACCACCACCAAGCGCAGTCGTTGCCAAAGATCGCTACCGGCCATACCATAGCGCGCACTTTCGTACCAGGCCCGCAGCACTCCAAAAAAGTCAGCCGCGACGGCTGGATAGTTGAAAACGATATCGGCGTTGTCTATGGCTAGGACAATAGGCTGATCCAACGAAGGCAATATGTACCCTTCAAAATACTCACTACAGTTGTAGTTGCTGCCACACACATCCTCCCAGTAGTCATCCAAACGGTTCGACAGGTTCAGCGCCTTGCCAACGGTGACACACACCCATTGCAAAAACTGATAGGCACCAGAAAGCACTTCTGTGCTGGCCAGCTCCAAGTTGAGCGGAACAGTCGCATAGCCTAGCTGCTGGGCCTGCTCCAAAATCCTAGCCATCAGCGAGGTTTTACCCATTTGCTTAGGCGCTTTAATCCGAATAAGCGCGCCAGGCTCTCGTAGCTCCTCGTAGCAAGCTGATTCAATCGGTGGCCGCTCAATATAGAGCGAAGAGGTCAGCGGAACTTGACCTCTGGGAGACTCAATTCTTGCGACCGGTGCAGGCGTGCCTGCCAATCCAGACAAGCCGTCATCGGGGCGAGCTTGACTGGGCGCCTGACTGGGGGCCTGACTGGGCGCCTGACTGGGCGAAGGCTGACCAGGTTGCCGGTTGTCAGAGAGCTCTTGTTCGAGTAAGTACTGGCCCAACACCACTCGAAAATTGTTTTTAGTGACTTTTTGTCCTAGGGCATCAGAAAGGGACTGCCAAAGTCTCGCCCCAATCGAGCGAACGTAGCTATCGTCATAGCCGGTAGACTCAGCAATCGCCTGGTAGGTGGACCCCATCCAACAGGCTGAGAGCACGCTTTCTTGAACATGATTGAGCCCAGTGGGCTGGAGCTGGGCCTGAACAAAATCTATGGCACTGCGAGAAATAGGCTCAGGCTGCTTAGAAATCGTCATCTGCGTGAGTCAATAACCGTACAATTAAATATTTTTTAATTAAACCTAACCACCCTAACTAGCTTGGTATTGTTACATTTCCACGCTGATTTTGTATTTATTCAGCTCTAGTATAAAGGGCTGTTTGACCGTTACGGATACAGCTACTTGAATCCTGACAAATTGCGTCGTATTTGACGATCAGCTCTATATTGCTTACGGTTCGCCCGCATTTGTGACGGC
>JBCBDN010000031.1:0-19669 GCA_038529685.1 Cyanobacteria bacterium J06598_1
ATCTCTCGAACCGGGTTGATCACAATGATTCTGCCGTTGCGCTCATCGCAGAGCTTAATCAGCTCATTCATCAGGCGAGGATGATTAGCAGGCGCGTTTGAACCCATTAGCACAACACAGTCAGATTCTTTTAGGCTCTCAAGGCTCACCGTAGAGGTACCGGTGCCAAAAGTAGCGCTAAGCCCAGTAGTAGAAGGGCGATGGCAGAGGTCTGAGCAGTCGGCTAAGTTGTTGGATCCGTGCAGCCGCATCATCAGCTGTAGCAGAAAGGCCGCTTCGTTAGAAGAGCGGCCTGAGCTGTAGGAAGCGACACGTTCGGGTGGCCTGCGGAAGGCTGCGGCCATCAGCGTATGGGCCGCTTCCCAAGAAATACGCTGGTAGTGAGAAGTGCCTGCTTTGAGAATAGTCGGGAAGCTGAGGCGACCGAGTTTGTCGGCTTCCATAGAGGAGAGCTGCTGCAAGTCTGAGAGGCTGTGGGTCTCAAAAAAGTGAGGCGCAACCGGGGGCTGCAACTCTGCATTAATCGCTTCCATGCTTTTCATGCAGCGCTGCACTTTTTCGCCCGCTTCGTTGGTGAAACTGCCTTTTTGGCCGCCAGTGCCCCACGCACACGCCAGACAGGCGCTCTTGTGCAGCAGGGTTTTCCAAATGGGCGGGCCTTCTGGAGAGAGGGTGTGTTTTGCCCAGTATTCTATGACGGGAAGACCGCCACCGATGTCTTTACCACTGTGAGCCTCTATTTGGGCCGGGAGCTGGGCGTCGTCTGAGGCGCGAGTCTCTTCCATAGGATTGCTGCGATCGCTTTATAGCTGACAGGATAGCGAAGTTTTAGCAGCACCTTCTATAACCGATGAATGATTGTATTAATGGACGCAGAATAGAAAAAGAGAGCGATGCGTCGCTGTAATATGCGTATCGTAGTGTCTTTAGGCTTTGTAAAAGCTAGGAGAGCCAAAAATGTCCTCATTAGTCCCCCTCACCCTTGAAGATGGCACCGTTATTTTGGTGCAGGCTCAAGATGATGTTGAAGCGCCCGAGATGGAAATACCGAGTGACGGCGAAGTGATGCGGACGCCCAAAGGGCCCACTCGTAGCGGTGCGGCTATTCCTGAAGCAGCGATCGCATCACTCCAAGGCACCATCAAAGGCTACACTCGCCACATCATGAGCGCCTTCGAGGGCGGACCGATCACCCCTATGGGAAATGGTCGCGTAGGCAAAGTCACGCTAGAATTCGGCGTCACCGTCGCAGGCAAAGCGGGGATTCCTTACATCACCGAGGCATCTGCGACTGGGAGCCTGAAGGTGACGGTGGAGTGTACTTGGCCAGAAGACAAGGGCAGTGCAAATCCGAGTGTCTAAGGCTTTAGCTTTCTAACGCCGCCAAATACGCTTTTACAGCGCCAGCATACCCTAGCATTAGGGCATCGGCTGTGAGGGCATGGCCAATAGAAACTTCCAACAGGTTCGGAATGTCTTTGAACAGTGGCAAATTATCCAAATTCAAGTCGTGGCCGCCGTTAACGCCGAGGCCAACAGACTGAGCACATTCAGCTGCTGCCCTGTACACCGAAAAGCTTTCCTCGCCTTTCCCTTCACGGTAGGCCGTGGCGTAGGGCTCTGTGTACAGCTCAATTCGAGCGCAGTTCAGCGCGGGCACCTGCTTAATTTGTTCAATATCGGGGTCCATAAATAGGCTCACTCGAGCGCCCAGTGCATTGATCTCCTCAATAATGGGCTTTAGCTTATCGCCATCTTTGACCACGTCCCAACCATGATCAGATGTGTTTTGGGTGGGGTCGTCGGGCACTAGCGTCACTTGGTCGGGCTTTACTTCGCGAATAATATCCATAAAAGGCGACTCTAGCGGGTTGCCTTCAATGTTGAACTCAATGCTTGGATGCTGTTTGAGCAGCTCAGCCAAATCGTATACATCGGTGCGACGGATATGGCGTTCGTCTGGCCGGGGATGGACGGTGAGGCCGTGAGCGCCGGCTGCGATGCTGATTTCGCCCATTTTGACCACGCTCGGAATCGTGAGAGGGCGAGCATTGCGCAGCATTGCGACCTTGTTGAGGTTCACGCTGAGATTAGTCATTAGGGGCTCCGTGGGCGATGAGATAAACGATGAGATAGGCAGACTCTATGATTTTCTCATTGTCCTGAGCTTTTTGCCCTTACGCACTACACCAGCTTTTGATACACCCGAAAAGCAACGCCTGTACGCCTTTTTACATCAACGGCTGAGCGATAGTCACCGTGGAGCGTTCTTTCTTCAAAGATTTTTTTGGCGGCGATCGCATCCACCCCCCGCACCTCCATTTCACTCGCCGTCAAAAAATTCATCTGCCGCCACGTGTGGTCATCATCTCGCTGTGCGTCGTAGGCAAAAATCAGCTGCGGTGCAATCCGCTCTACTAGCGCTTCCGGCACACCGGCAATCTCTGTCAGCTCTTCGGCATGGGTAAACAGGTGCCCCTCATTGCGAATCAAATCAATATCATTGGCATACACAATCGGAATATTGAGCACGCGCACTAGCTCATGCTTTGAGCAGTTGTTAAAGTCTACGCTGGGCAGAGGTTCAGGTTCAGGCGGCGCGTTGTGGCGCAATTTGAGTGCGATCGCTAACCCTATTTGCACGACCCAAACGAATCCAATATTGCCCGCAAGTGCTACCACCAAAGACAGGGCAAAAACGCCTAAGCCTAACTGCTTGAACATTAAATCGCCTAGGCGATCGCTCTCCTTAAATATCGATAGCCCCCCAATCACAGGAATAAACGCCAGCCAAAAAGCGTTATCAGAAACCTGAGTAGTCGGCGCAAGGGAACGGTTATCTTTGACCATGACGGGATGTTATCAAAACTATCTAAATTGAGGACTTAGTCTTACTGAGCTAAGGGCACGTACACTCAAGCGAGCGATTCGCCAGATTCCAATTCACCAGCGTCTTATTCGCTAAATAGAATCGAAGATTTTTCGGCGCTTTTCTTCGTACTCTTCAGCCGTAATAATATCCTCTTCGTACAGCCGCTTTAGGTCGCCTAGCGCACTGGCTTTCTCCTTTACCGACTCTTGACGAACCACAGGCTGCTGATAGGTCTGGCGAATAGCCGGTTGAGGAGAGGACTGTAAAGCATTGTAGTTGTACTTGGCATCGAACACGCGGTCGGAGGTGCACAGCAAAATAATGCCTTCGATGAAGGAAACAATGCGAGGAATCGCCGTCCAAAACAAGAGGAGGTACAAAAACCCCAGTCCCGTCTCTCCTAAGTAAAACTTGTGTACGCCGAACCATCCTAGAAAGAAAGCCAGTAGTGCAGCGACAAACTTATTTTTCATGATGGTTTGGGCGTTAGTGTAAAAAGACGGTTAGGAAAAAGGCGAATACGAGAAAAGCGACTAAAGCCAAGGCAGATATTGTCATGGTACTAAAAATTATTGATGATCGAGGCCACGCGCAGTCCAAAAAATCTGGCGGTACAGCAAAGACACATCACGGGTGCCTTTGCGTAAGGACTTCACTGCCAGCAGCAGCCATTCCGGGCCAAAAGCGACCGTATGCCTCACGACACAGATATAGTGCCCTCATCCGTTTGCCTCAAGATTATTTGGTAGGCTCAAGGCAGGTTTTTGGTGTGGGCTGATATGACGTATTGCTTGGGAATATCAATCAGTAAGGGGCTGGTATTTGCCGCCGATTCTCGGACCAATGCTGGGGTGGACTATATTTCCTCTTACCAGAAACTATTCGACTTTTCGGTACCGGGCGAGCGGGTGATCATTTTGTGCACGGCGGGCAGCTTATCTACCTCGCAGTCTGTGCTGTATCAGCTAGAGCAAGATATCACAACCGATGCGGCAGTTAGCCTGCACAAGCTGCCGTCGCTCCATCAGATCGCGGGCTACATCGGCGATGTGATGCGCACCATTCAAGATAAAGAACGGCCTTATTTGGAAAAAGACGGCATCGACTATCAGAGTACGTTCCTCGTCGGTGGCCAAATCGCAGGCGAAAGTTCTGGTGTGTATATGGTGTATAGCCAGGGCAACTTTATCTCAGCCACGCCCGAAACGCCCTTCCTACAGATTGGCGAAACCAAGTACGGCAAACCGATTTTGGATAGAACGATTCACCAGGATTCTTCTTTGGAGCAGGTCGCAAAAACAGCGCTGCTCTCTTTTGATTCCACCATGCGCTCTAACATATCTGTGGGCCCGCCAATCGATATGGTGCTGTACGAAACCGATGCCCTAGAGGTGCGAAACCGGGTGCAGCTACAAGACGGTGACCCCTACCTGCAAAAGATTCGAGATTACTGGGAGCAGGCACTTTCAGAGGCTTCTAGCCGTTTACCAGATGTATCTTGGAACCGGATTGAAATGCCGGATGAGCACGAATTTATTCCGTAAGGGCATTCAATTGAGTCGGTTCAGTTTGATTATCTGTGACATACTCGGTCCTCTCAGAAGGCCCCCGTCCCCGAATTCGGGGCTCTGAGACAAGACGTTTAAAACCTCACTGTCAAAGCGATCTAGCGCTCCTGAACTAGAGACCTCCCCCGAATTCGGGGGCCGGGGGGCGAGTGCAATGAGTTTGATTCAGCCCTAGTTTCCTTGGGCCAATTCACCTAGTTACCAATTCTGTAACCGCGCCTAGTATCACCCCTTGCTACCGCCATACTGGCTCTATTCGTGCAAAGAGTTGATATTAAGAGGTGAGAGAATACTGTGCTAAAAGATGCCAGAGACTATCAGATTGTTTTCCTAACGCTGTTTTTAGCATTAGGCGTAGCGATGCGAGACTGGACGCTGCGCCCCGAAATTATTGGAACAGCTGTTGTCACCGCTATTGGGGTGCAGTTTTTGCTGAGTGTGCTCAGCCAGCAAATGGGTGTGATGGTGGGTAACTGGACTGGGTTTCAAGCTCGGTTTGAATGGCCAACCTTGAACTGGCGGAGCCCTTTGATTAGTGCGTTGGGGCTAAGCCTGCTGCTACGGACAGAGCATGTAGGTACGATGGCGCTGGCGGCGGGGGCTGCGATCGCCAGCAAATTCCTCTTCAAAACCACTGTCAAAACCACTGCCAAAAACTCTGCCAAAAACCCTGCTTCAACCAGCCCTCAAAGCAAACCTCAAAAAAGTCAAGAGAAACACTTTTTCAACCCGGCTAACTTTGGCATTATCACCGCGCTACTGCTGACACAAGATGCCTGGATTTCTCCAGGGCAGTGGGGCGAGGACATGTGGTACGGCTTTATCTTTTTGGGCGCGGGCGGCCTGGTGCTCAAGCGGGTAGGCCGCTGGGATACAACCGGCATGTTCTTGGGGAGCTACGCGCTCATGGAGGCCGTACGAAACCTATATTTGGGCTGGACGTGGGACGTATGGGCACACCGAATGATGAGCGGCTCGCTGCTGTTATTTGCACTCTTTATGGTCACTGACCCGCGCTCTATTCCGAATGCACGGCCAGCCCGGTTGATGTGGGCGGGGGCGATCGCATTTCTCACCTTCATCTTGCGCAACTATCTCTTTATGTCTACAGCCGTCTTCTGGGCGCTGTTCTTACTGGCGCCGCTGACCGTCATATTCGACAAAGTTTGGGCGGCTCCTAGATTTGAATGGAGAACAGTCAAGCTATCAAAAGGAATAGCAAAAAGCATCTCAAAATCAAGCGCAACGGTTTGTGGCTTTTTGATGCTGTTCTTCTTTTCCTTTTCTCAACCTGCCCATGCCTTTTGCGGCTTCTATGTCGCCAAGGCAGATACCGACTTGTACAATAAAGCTTCTGAAGTTGCGATCGCCCGAGACGGCAATCACACTATCCTCACAATGGCCAACGACTTTCAGGGTGAAGTCTCCGACTTTGCGATGGTGGTCCCTGTGCCGACTGTGATTGAACAGAGTCAAGTAGATGTCGTAGAACCGTCTGTGCTAAAACGCTTGGACGACTTCAGCGCCCCGCGTCTCGTGGAATACTTCGACAACGACCCTTGCGAAGCTATTTACCGCCAGGAACTAAGTGGCTCTCCCAGAATGGCCCAGTCACGCATGCCTAGTGCAGCCGCACCCGAAAGCGACCAGGCCCTTGGCGTCACCATCGAAGAACAGTTCTCGGTAGGTGAATACGACATTCTGATTTTGAGCGCTCAAGAATCAGACGGTCTAGAAACCTGGCTAAGACAAAACGACTATCGCATTCCCGATGGTGCCCGCGAAGTGCTCGCACCGTACATTCGTCAAAACATGAAATTCTTCGTGGCTAAAGTGAACTTAGAAGAGTTTGACCGCAGCGAAGTGCAACAGCTCAGACCCCTGCAAATAGAATACGACTCACCTCGGTTTATGCTGCCGATTCGGCTTGGTATGCTAAATGCGGACAGCGAACAAGATTTGCTCGTGTACCTACTCTCCCCCAACGGGCGCGCTGAGCTAACCAACTATCGCACCATCAATGTGCCAACAGACCAGGAACTGCCGTTGTTTGTACAAGAAGAGTTTGGCGACTTCTACCCTGAGATGTTTCAGCGCAGCTACGAAGCCGCAGGCAAAAACGTCGCCTTTTTGGAATATGCCTGGGATACCCGAGGCTGTGATCCTTGTTCAGCCACACCGTTAAACCCTGAAGAACTCAAAGCAGCGGGGGCCTTTTGGACAGATAATCGTCCCAATGCGGGAGGAGGCATCGCCAGAAATCCCAATCAAAACAACAACGGTGCGTTCATCACGCGTCTGCACGTTCGCTACAGCCGAGATAAATTCCCTGAAGATTTGATGTTTCAATCCACCGCTAACCGTCAATTTTTCCAGGGCCGCTACGTCACGCGCCATCCTTATGCGGGCAATATTGACTGCGCTGCCCGCCAGAGAGAAGAAGCACCTACCGAAGAAGCAACAGGTAGAGATCTCACAGACAGAGAGCTGGCAGAAAGAGTAGACAATGCCACAGACCGTGGAGAAGCCTATAACCAGGCACTAGCCGAGCGCTTTGAGCGAGAAGCGCAAACCCTAGGAAAGCTGACAGGCCAGTCGGTAGCGGCCATTCGCCAACGCATCAGCAACGAAGTCCCTCAGCCTACGCCTTCAAAATGGCTGCTGCTGCACCCTAAGCAAAGCGCTCGTTCAACACCCGGTAGACTTGGCTTTTGGGGCAACTTATAGAGGACAGTGAGCCTGATTTGGCAGTTTAGTGCCAAATCAGCTGCGCTAAACTGCCACCGATATGGCACCTGGCTGCCTGACTCAGGCAGCCTTCTCTGGCAAGGTGATAATCATCAACAACCGCGTTATCAAAGACAGCATGTCAGAGGAGTGAGCAACGATGGCTTTTTTATTCAGCAAGATCAGAAATAGCGTCAGCGCAGTACAGAAAATGGGAGTGGCAAAACTGGGAGTGGGTATTGCGATCGCAACCGGAAGTTTGGTGTCTTTTGCACAGCCAGGGTTAGCACTCTCCGAAGAAGAAAAGTTCACGCTGTGCTCAAACTATCCTCACAACAGCCAGTGCGAGGGATACGATACGCCCATTCCACTGAGCAGACGAGAAGGCGAAGTAGGGCTGTGCGCGCTAAATGCAGCGGGTGTAAGCGTGGCTGATGTGTGCAAAGTAGGGCTGAGTGACACCGGGCTACTGGCTTATGTTGAGGTAGGTGAAAGCATTTCGCTGATGGACGACCAGCGACGGACACAGGTGTATGAGATTCCGACTAACAGCATTGTTTCTATCACCTACAGCGAAGATGAATCAGTGAACAGCGATCGCCTGGTGAGAAACACCTTTTTGTTCGGCATTTGGGGCGCAGCGTTCACCCAGCCAGATAAAATCTCCCAGGTAGAAGTTGGATTTGTTGAAGGCGATCGCGCGGCAAGTGAACGTATTGAGCCCGAAGAAGTCTCTACAGAAGCGGCTGCTCCTGAGGTTTCAGAGACTTCAGCAACAGCAGCGACGCCCAGCAACTTGGTATTTGAGTCAGGCAGACCCCCCGGCGCTGAACTCCGCGATGGGCTAGAAACAGCGACAGGATTAACGGCGCAAATCGGCCTGTAGTTCAGGCTGCGATATTGAGACTATTTTGATATCGCTGTCGAGCTGAGTTTCGATGCTTTGAGCGGTTTGAATGGCACCCGTCACTGGGGCGGCTTGTTTGTAGTGAGGAGCGGCAGCGATCGCAATATGCTCACTCCCTACAGCTAGCCCCAGCGTCGGGTCAAACCCTCGCCAGCCGCCGCCAGGAATATATACTTCGGCCCAGGCATGTAGGTCGTGAATCGTTGTTTCGGTTGTTGTTTCCAGATCTCCCGTTTGGTAGCCGCTAACAAACCGAGCCGCGAGTCCTACTGCCCTGCACACGGCTACAAACAGCACAGCGTAGTCTCGGCAGGTGCCTGATTTTTTCTCTAGGGTCGTACTGGGGAGATAAGGATCACCTTCCAAACGCTGCTGATAGGCACACATTTCTGGAATCCGCTGAGTGAGCTGCATCAGAAAATAGCCTACGTGGCCAGAGACTTCTTGCCAAAGAGACTGGGCAAAGGTGATGACGGAAGGGGCGATCGCAATCTCTCTATTTCTGCCTAAATACGGACTCAGCGAGCCCATAACAGATTCTGGATAATCCACCGGCAAATGCGTTGCCCACGATTCACTAATATAGTCAAAGGGATTGTCTCGGATGGTACAAACATCGCTGAGTGCAACAATCTTCCAACCATCAATAGAACTATCAAAAGTGACTTTTGTGCAGGTATTGCCCAGTGCGTCTAAAAAATAGCCTAGCGCCGGCTGTGGAGACACAGTCAGCTCAAAAGACTGTAGCCACTGCGCCCCATCACTGCGCGGACACAACCTTAGAACATGCGGCTTGAGCGTAACCAGCTGGGTATAGCGGTAGTGCGTTGTATGGGTGATGCGATAAAGGCTCATGATTGCAGCGACGAGCTTGTTACAGCCGGACGCAAAGGCAAACGTTCGGCAGGCTCTCCCGGCAGTGCAATGAAGTCAGTATAAATGCATCCACCCACTCGGTTTAAGCGGAGCTGCAAGTCATCTAAAAACTGATGTAGGCCCTGCTCAAAAATCTCATTGAGCATAATGTATTCTAGCTCAGCGCGTAAACGCCCTAGGGCCCTTTGGCTGCTGAGCGGCGTACTGCTAGCAGAAACACCTGCGATCTGGGTGAGTGCATCTTCGGCCCACTTCAAACAAAACTTTACGGAGCGCGGAAATTGAGCGTCGAGCAGCAAAAACTTAGCCACACCAGCCGGTGAAATAACGTGCTCCACTTTGCGATACATCTCATAGGCGCTCGCTGACTTCAGCAGCGCAATCCACTGCATATTATCGATTGGGGTGCCCACTTCACTAGGCGATGGCAGCAGCAAAAAGTATTTCACATCTAAAATCCGCGCCGTTTTATCGGCTCGCTCTAGCATTCTGCCGAGCTGCCCAAACTGCCAGCTTTCATTCCAAGAAAGCGTGGCGTCCATCACCCCAGCAAAGCGATGGCTGGCCATTTTTACCTCCGCATAAAAAGCGTAAGTATCTCTCACATCTTTCTCTTTGGCCGCGTCTTCCACCTGCAGGTAAAACGCATTCACCTGCTCCCACATCTCAGAAGAAATCGTCTCTCTGACCGAACGCGCATTCTCCCTAGCCGCCCGCACACAGGAGATAATTGAGTTAGGCGACTGCGTATCGAAGGTGAGAAAATCCAACACATTGTCAGCGGTGGCTTCGGCGTAGCGCTGATGGAACAGCTGGCGATCGCCGGTCACTGCAATCAGCGGATCCCACTGCTGCGCCACGCCTACTGGATTATCCATTAGGAGGTTCAAATTCACTTCTACAAAGCGAGCTACGTTTTCGGCTCGCTCAATGTAGCGATTGAGCCAATAGATTGAGTCTGCAACGCGGCTTAACATGGTTCTGTTCTCTGTTGACGGGTCTCTACTACCTTCATTTCTATTGAATCGTCTACGAATTCATTACCCACGTATCCTTACTACCACCGCCCTGTGATGAGTTCACCACGAGGGAGCCTTCACGCAAGGCAACGCGGGTGAGGCCACCTGGATTTACGTAGGGCGATCGCGACTGCCCGCACAGCACAAATGGCCTTAAGTCTACGTGCCGCCCCTGAAAAGACTCATCGATCAGCGTCGGCATTCGAGAAAGGCACAGCGTGGGCTGAGCGATGTAGCCTCTCGGATTTGATTTGATTTTTTCAGCAAACTGAGACTGTTCTGCTTTTGAAGATTGGCCACCAATCAGCATGCCATACCCGCCAGAGGCATCCGTCGCCTTCACCACCAAAGAATCTAAATTAGAAAGCACATGAGCCTGCTGCTTCTCGTCTTCGCAGAAGTAGGTCGGTACGTTGGGGATAATCTGTTCTTCATTGAGATAGTAGCGAATCATCTCTGGCACGTAGGCATAGATCAGCTTGTCGTCAGCAACGCCTGTGCCCGGCGCATTGGCGATCGCAACATTCCCCTGCCGAAAAATCTCCATCAGCCCCGGCACGCCTAGCATCGAATCAGCTCGAAACTCTGTAGGGTCCAAAAAGTCATCATCAATCCGCCGATAGATCACGTCCACAGTTTCCAGTCCCTTGGTCGTCCGCATTTTGACGTAGCCATCATCCACCACCAGGTCGCGGCCTTCCACCAGGGTAATCCCCATCTGCTGAGCCAAAAATGAATGCTCAAAGTAGGCGGAGTTAAACGCACCTGGGCTCAACAGAACCACTCTTGGATCGCTGACGTGCTCAGGGGCCAGCTCTAGCAGCGTTTCGAGCAGCTGCCCTGGGTAGTCATCGACAGCCTTAATGTCTAGCTCGTTGAACAGCGTTGGGAAAGAGCTTTTCATCACCGTGCGATTTTCTAGTACGTAGGAAACGCCAGAGGGGCAGCGCAGATTGTCTTCGAGGACATACCAAGTGCCTTCGCGATCGCGCACCAAATCAGTCCCAGTAATATGACACCAAACGCCTTTTGGCGGCTTAGCACCCATACACGGCGGCAAAAACCCAGACGCGGACTCAATGGTCGCCCGAGGAATAATCCCGTCTTCAATAATTCTTTGTTCGTTATAGATATCGTCCAAAAAACAGTTGAGCGCAGTGATTCTTTGCTGAAGGCCTTTCTCTAGCTTTTTCCAATCTTCAGAACAGATGATACGGGGCACCACATCAAACGGGAAAACGCGCTCAGTGCCCTGATTGTCACCATACACATTGAACGTAACGCCCAGCTTAAAAAGCGTGTTTTGCGCCGCCTGCTGACGACGGATAAGGTGATCGATAGTCAGCGACTCAATGCGCTCGATCAAAAGCGCCGCTGTCGATCTTGGGGATCCCTTTGCAGAGAACAGCTCATCATAAAAATCGCCTGGATCATAGTCGTGAAAAGACATAGAAGCCCCTCAAAACGTCAGCACACAACTACACAAATAGCGCTTCGAGGGGACTAGAAATGTATGTCTAAAGACGGTTTTTAGGCTCAAAGTGTGATCTGTCTCACACATAGGGAAGGACCACGCTCACATTTTTTGACTGACAAAAATCCGCAGGCCTATCGTATTCAAGCGTTAGCAATAAAGGGGATCGAGCCTCTTAGATTCAGCCGTAAAAACGACAAAAAAGAGCACATAACGTATAGGTATGTGAACATAATCTTCAGATTCTCTTAATTAAGATTTTCTCTTGCACTCAGCAAACAAAGGATCATAACGTTAGCCAAAAAGAGTTAGCTAGCCAAAAAGAGTTAGCTAGCCAAAAAGAGTTAGCTAGCCAAAAAGAGTTTTCCCTTCAGGGTTGTCACCGCTTGGCCGCTAATCGCGACGCGACCATCATCGCCACACACAACGCGAATAACGCCTCCCCGTACAGAAATCTGCTTGGCCAGCATAGACGGCTTATTCAACTTTTGCTGCCAGTAGGGCCCTAATGAGGCGTGGGCCGAACCAGTCACCGGATCTTCATCAATCCCAACCGCAGGGCAAAAGTATCGGCTGACAAAATCGTATTCCTCACCGTCAGCGGGCGCCGTAGCGATAACACCTTGCATAGGCAGCTTGGACATTTCAGAAAAGTCAGGCTGAAGACCCTCCAACACATGTTCTGACTGAATCTCGACGAGGAGATTAGTCTCGTCTTTAGAGACCGCACGAATATTTCCCCCACAGCAAAGAGACTTGATCAGCTGCGGCGAGACATACTTTGTTGTTTCAACCGGTCGCACCGGAAAGTCGAGCTCAATCCAGCCGTCCTGTTGCTTTGCGCCGAGCCAGCCGCTTTTTGTGTTGAACCTTGCGGCCTGCCCCGCGTTCAGGTGACCTTCGCTCCACAGCACGTGTGCACTCGCTAACGTTGCATGTCCACACAAATCCACTTCAGTCGCCGGGGTAAACCAGCGCAGGCTGTAGCCACCCTCTGCCGGATGAAGAAAAGCTGTTTCAGAGAGATTCATTTCAGCTGCGATCGCCTGCATCAGCGACTCATCTAGCGCCCCACCCGTCACACACACTGCTGCCGGGTTGCCCGAAAAGGGCCTATCTGTAAACGCATCTACCTGAGTAATTGTGAGTTCCATATCTTCTCTCCTATTTTCTCTGCTGTGCCCGCTGCAACCTTACCGATAATACCGCTCCTCCAACCACACACAAACCGCTTGGCGGGAGCCAAAGATATGCCGACTTTGCGTGAAAGGGTCATACACAGTCCACTGCGTAGAGCCGTCCAAGAGAACCTTTGAGCGAATTGACAACGTTTGCTGACCCGTCAAAAAAGCCACCATAGATCGCCCTGCCTTCGCCAGCCATCTCTTCAGCGCATTTTGGCTTAAATCGCTACTGCTTCTATGCTGACGGCAGATAATCTGTTGAAATTCAGCTTCTAAAGCGTCTGAAGCGCCGGACGAAAAGTTAGACTGCATCGCTGTTCGTTGCCAGTGACTACGCCTTCGACTATGACCGATGCCATCGTCACCCCGGAAGGTACGATTTTGTCGTTTTCAGCTAGTACAGTGACCCTTCTTTCACATTTTGACTATTCTCCAGAAACTGTACTAGCTAAAGTTCTGAAAACTGTACTAGGTGAGCACTGAGCAAGTCCTTTAAGGTAGTAAAAAGCACCGCGCGCATTGCTATGAAAATCCCTTTAGACCGTCAGGCCAAACAGCCTATTTATTTGCAAATACGCGATCGCATTCATCACCTCATCAGCACTGGTCATCTCCCACCCCACAGCCAGCTTCCCTCTATCCGCACCCTAGCCCAAACCACTCAGGTCAATAAGCTCACCGTGATTGAAGCCTACAGCGTGCTCGAAGCTGATGGCCTAGTAAGCGCCAAGCAGGGCGCAGGGTACTTTATCAATTCGCCCGAACCCATACCAGCCCCCTCAGCCGACAAATTAGCCACGCGAGCCCGGTTCAACCCAGCCCAGCAGGTCCTTCTCCCCAGCGGCGGCACCAATTCTTTCCCTGAGATCTACTACGCCGCCGTCCGTTCTCACAATCAGCCAAATGTGGTCGATTTTAGCTTGGGCTTTCCCCAGCCCATCGGCATTGAAGATCTTCAGCGCATCGCACGGCGGGCCATGAAAGAATCTCACGTATTCTTTCACCAGGGAGATCCGCAAGGAGACCTTGAGCTACGCCAACAGATTTCTCAGATTCTGTTGCAACAGGGATTGGAACTCTCTCCTGAAAATCTGATCGTGACTAGCGGATCGATGCAGGCGCTGGCGCTGATTACCGATCACTTTATTGCACCGGGCGATCGCGTCATCATAGAAGCCCCTACCTATCACGGCTTTCTATCCATTCTTCAACAGCGGAACGCGCAAATCATCGGAATACCAATGACCCCTGAGGGGATGAATCTCGAACTATTAGAACAATATCTAAAAAGCCACAGCCCTAAGCTGATTTACACCATCAGCACATTGCACAATCCCACCGGCATCACCACCTCTACCAGCCATCGCCGGAAGCTAGTCGCCCTAGCCCAGCAGCACGACTGCCTCGTCATAGAAGACAACGCTTACGAACCCCTGAGCTTTGAGACAACACCACCGCCCATTAAAGCCTTCGATCAAACAGATCAGGTCATCTACGTCGGCACCTTTTCCAAAGCACTGATGCCAGGACTGCGTGTAGGCTACATGGCCATCACAGGCGCACACACCAAAGCACTCACAGAGCGCAAGCTGCTGCACGACTTTCACATCTCCAACGCCTCCCAGGCCATCGTGAAAGAATATTTGGCATCTGGCCACTACCGCCGCAGGCTAAAGCAAATTCGTAAGCTACACCGCGAACGCCGAGACTTTATGTTGGACTTACTCGCTCACCACTTCCCGGCTAACGTCACCTGGACAGTGCCAGAGGGCGGCACGTTTCTGTGGATTCAGCTGCCGGATTCAACGCGCGTAGCCGACATCAGTACAGCCGCAGCCACCCACAAAATATTGCTAGGAGCAGGCGCTGCCTTCTTCCCCACAGAGCAGGGCTATCCAGCCCTACGGCTCAACTTTTCACTCCCACCAGCAGACACCGAACGTGGCATCCGTACGCTAGGTAAAATTCTACAAACCCTCAAATAACAGTAGGCCCTCAAATAACAGTAGACTGTAGAGAAATATCGCCATAGGTAAACGCGTCATGGCAATTAGCGCTCAAGAGCTGGCAGACCTAATGCCAGACACCAGTCAATTAGAAAGTAATGAACCTGAGATGGAAAGTTCGCTGCACTACGCTCAGCTAGCGCTACTGGTGACCTGCTTAGAGTGGCTATGGCGAGAGCGCAACGACTTCTTCATTGGCGCCAACCTCACAATTTACTTCAGCCGCGAACAGCTCAAGAACCGTGACTTCAGAGGACCAGACTTCTTTCTATTCAACAACGTTGAGAAAAAGGCGCGTAAGTCTTGGGTCGTGTGGGAAGAAGGAGGCCGCTATCCGGATTTGATCATCGAGTTACTCTCAGAGTCAACCGCAAAGACAGATCGAAACCTCAAGAAAGCACTGTATCAAGAACGATTTCGCACCCCTGAGTATTTCTGGTTTTCTCCAGAGACGCTTGAATTTGAAGGTTATCGCCTGATGGGTAACACTTACGAAGAGATCATACCTGATGAGTCAGGCTATCTCTGGAGCCAGTCACTCTCTCTTTACTTAGGCGTTTACCAAGAGCAACTGCGTTACTTCCAAACCAATGGCAACCTAGTACTAACGCCAGGAGAGTATGGAGAGCAGTCTGTCTTAAAAGCTGAAGCAGAAAGGCAAAAAGCTGAAGCAGAAAGGCAAAAAGCTGAGGTAGAAAAGAAAAAAGCTGAAGCGGAGAAGCAAAAAGCTGAGGCAGAAAAGCAAAAAGCTGAGGCAGAAAAGCAACGAGCTGACAAGTTAGCCAGACAGTTAAGAAAACTAGGGATAGAACCTGAGGCCTAGGAAGCACTCGTCCAAAATATTTACATCCAGAATCACCATAACGACGACTCTCTATGACGATACTTGTGGTGATTTTGGGGGTTGGGCTGGCAGCTGGGTTTGTAGATGCGATCGCTGGGGGCGGTGGTCTAATTATGCTGCCGGGACTGCTCTTTACAGGGTTACCGGTACAAAGTGCGATCGCGACTAATAAGCTCTGTGGTACGGCAGGTGCGATCGCCAGCTCCTTCAAATTTGCTCAATCTAACCAAATAGACTGGCGAGCCTGTGCTGCTATGGGCTTTCCCGCCATTATCGGAGCCTACACCGGCAGCCGCAGCATCGGCCTACTGCCAAACACCTGGGCCGAACCCATCGTCATCTTACTCATGACCATCATCACCGGGTTTGTGCTATTCCAACCGACTTTAGGAACAGCTCAACAGCACAAAGCCACCGCCCAAAAGCTCACGCTTACAAGAATTATCGCTGGCCTTTTCGCAGGGCTAACCATCGGCTTTCACGACGGATTCTTCGGCCCTGGAACCGGTATATTTTTGGTATTTTCTCTCATCTCTCTCTGGCAGCTCGACTTCCTTCGCGCCACAGGCACCACCAAAGTCATCAACCTCATGACAAACCTCACAGCGCTAATCACCTTCGCCGCTTCTGGCAATATTGACTACTCCAAAGGAATAATCGGCGCACTAGGCGTAGGCGCAGGGTCTTACATTGGAGCGACATTTGCCACCAAAAAAGGCGCAAAAGTGATTAAGCCCATCTTTGTTGCAGTCACTGTTGCACTAATCGTAAAACTGTTGTTTGACTATGCTTCCAGATAAAACTTGCACATTGTGATCTCAATATAGTGATCTCAATGTAGTGCTCTCAATGTAAGTCGCAGGGAACAAAGTCTTGCACCCTGCGACAGCAACAACTCTAACCAACAGATTCAGCCCAGTCTTTTGCCCAGGCTAAAATCTCGTGAACTCTCTCAATTGAACTCGCCTCAGAGTATAGCCGCAAGACGGGCTCTGTTCCACTAAAGCGAATGAGCAGCCAGCTATCATCTTCCAAGTTGAGCTTGTAACCGTCCACGGTGATGCAGTTGTCCACCTTTTTACCGGCCACTTCTGTTGGCGTACTCGACTGCAAAGCTCCTAGCAGCTTGGCACGCACTTCCATACTTGCCAGCGGTAAATCGATGCGGTCGTAAGCAGCGGTGAAATTAGCCTGCGCCCTCAGCGAATCGTTTAGCTCACCAAAGTCCTTTCCACTTTGCACCACCGCCTCTAGCAAATACAGCGCCGAGAGCAACGCGTCGCGCTCAGGAATATGGTGACCATAGCCAATGCCACCGGATTCCTCACCCCCAATCAGCACATCCGCATCCAGCATCCGATCGGCAATGTACTTGTAGCCAATCGGCGTTTCATGTACGGGCAGTTCATACAGCTTGGCCAGCGCTAGGAAAAGGTTTGAGCCGCTGAGCGTTTTCACCACTTCACCCGTCATTCCTCGGCGCTTGGTGAGGTGCTCCATCAGGATAGGAATGAGTACCTGGGAGCTGAGGAAGGTGGCTTTGCCATCCATTCCGGCAATGCGATCGCTGTCTCCATCAAAAATCAAACCCACCGTCAGGCCATCATTTTTCTTATTCTCAATCGCCTTAAACAGCTTTGGAATGTACTTGGGCAGTGGCTCCGGCGCCCCCCCTTCAAACAAAGGATCGGCCTCACTATTAATTTCATTGATCTCACGCTCCAGCAGTCGCCCAATCCCGGTAGAAGCCGCCCCGTGCATCACCTCTGCAAAAATGGTCAGCTTCCCGTCGTCTACAGCCTTACGAATAGCGTCAATATCCACCATAGAGCGCAACGCGCCGCAGTAGCTAGGCCAAGGGTCAAAGGCGGTAATGCTGCCAGGGGTATCTGCCTTTGGCGCAGGCTGCTCGAGCTTGGCTTCCACTTTCTCAGTGACTTCAGGAGGGACTGAGCCACCCAGCGCACTTTTAATTTTTAGGCCGTTGTACACAGCAGGGTTGTGGCTAGCGGTGATGACGACTGCGCCTAGGGCTTTTTGGTCGAAAGCAGCCCAGCTAAAGGCTGGTGTGGGAGCGAAGCATTCGGAGAGCTTTACGGTATAGCCAGCAGCTGCGATCGCCTCTGCCGCATACTGCGCAAAATCCGACGACAAAAACCGTCGGTCGTAGCCCACAATCACCGTTTTGCTGCCCTTGCTCTCACCACTACTGCCGTAGGTTTCTTCCAGGACTTGAGCGGCCAGTGCTGCCACCTTGCCTACCCGGTCAAAGGTAAAGTCAGCGGCCATCACACCGCGCCAGCCATCCGTACCAAATTTGATTGCTTTACCGACAAAGGTTGAAGGAGAAACAGAAGCCATAGTGAAGTCGTGTTAGTAAGTAAAGAATAAAGGCGATCAAAGTAAACTATGCCCATCGCAGTTTACCGAGAGATGCGGGCGTTATACCAGTCAGGAATATACGGTTCCTGCTTTTTAGGTGCATTTTTTTGGATACAGTGCGATCGCTGTATCATTCCTTCATCGTTTCTAGGGATAAATCAGGAGTGCGGAGGTATGCCCCTGCCGATTTCTCACACAAGCTGCCTTTTTTTGCAGTCCTTTAAGTTTTTGCGCTAACTTTCAAACGCTTGTGATACCCTTGTTAAGCATTAATTGCTCGCCAGAGTATTAAGCATCAATTGCTCTAAAGCAATGTCACGGGATGTGGCGCAGCTTGGTAGCGCGCTCCGTTCGGGACGGAGAGGCCGTGGGTTCAATTCCCGCCATCCCGATTTAGGTCACAGCAGCTCTCGGATAGACTTGATTTCGTTGATGAGAATTTCAGCTACTGTGGCTACTTCCTCATCGGTTGTGAACTTTCCAAGCCCTAATCGTAGTGAGCCTTCAATGACGTTCTCTGGTAAGCCCATAGCGGTTAATACGTGCGATGGTTCTTCTACACCCGAAGTACAAGCAGAGCCGGTGGAAATGGCGAGCTTGTGACGAACTCTGGCGATAACTGCACTATTAGGAACGTCGGGTATTGAGATATGCAAGTTGCCAGCTAAACGGTTGTTGATATCTCCATTGATGACTAATCCTGGAATACCTTGGATTAGTAGAGTTTGAAGATTATCTCTCTTCAGAGCGATCGCACGTTCATCTTCATCCATTTCAAGGCGGCGAAGGCGGCAGGCTTCCCCTAACCCAACGATGCCAGGAACGTTCAACGTACCGGGACGTAATCCCCTTTGTTGCCCACCTCCATACATAATGGGTTCGAGTTGATGACCTTTACGGATGACGAGCGCACCAATACCTTTTGGTCCGTAGAGCTTGTGTGCTGAAAGCGCTAACATTGTGATTCCCCAGTCATGGAAGCGGATGGGGATTTTCCCGACTGCTTGGGTGGCATCGCAGAGGAAGGGGACGTTGTGTTTTTGGGCGATCGCAGCAATTTTCTCGATAGGGTAGATGGTACCAACCTCGTTGTTAGCAGCCATGATGCAAAGGAGATGGATTCCACTAGCGCAAACCTCCTCTATCTGAGATAGGTCGAGACGTGCCTGATTATCAACCGGAAGGACTATGAGCTGTATTTTATTTTGAGCTTTGAGTGCTTGGCAGGTGTCTAAAACAGCGCTGTGTTCGACTGTCGAGATTGCAACATGAGGTTTTATGCCATCTTTTTGTATTTGCGTGGCAGTGCCTTGAATCGCGAGATTGATGCTTTCGGTTGCGCCGGAGGTAAATGTAATCTCGTATATTGAGGATTGGATTAGTTCGGCGATGTTTTGAGAGGCTTGCTTTATGGCAGAGCTAGCTCGATACCCAGCGTCGTGTTCAATGCTACTAGCGTTGGCGAAGCTATCGGATAGATAAAACAGCACATTCTTCACAACCTGGGAATGAATGGGAGTTGTCGCTTGATAGTCGAGATAAATCACAGACGCATATAAAGTTTGAGCTAAGCCGAAAAGCGATTTAAGATAGTTGGAGTGTCAAGTACTTCACCCAAACTAGCCTGAAGATGCTCTTTACACTTCATCCGTATACTTTGTTCATCGTTAGTAGCTTTTTTCTGCACTAAGCTATCCACTTCTTCTTCGTTTTTGCCCTCAGCTCTCAGAGTTGCTTCTAATACCTGAACTTCTTGCTTGAACTCGCTTGAATTTTTACGTGAACTAACAGCTTGGTCGATATATTCGTT
>JBCBDN010000032.1:0-19421 GCA_038529685.1 Cyanobacteria bacterium J06598_1
GTGCCTTTTGATGGAGAAATTCTGGTAGAACAATTTGAGGATATTAAACCCGGCTACCACATGAGCAAAAAGCACTGGATTACCATTTCGCTAACAGATAACATTCCAGACGATATGCTGCTTGACTTAGCTGACAAATCCTACGAGCTGGTGGTAAATAAGCTCACGAAAGCTAACAAAGCGAAGCTCCAGGCATCAGCTGAGCAAGAAAAATCCGAGCAAGGTGAACCATGCTAGAAGAAATCACCAAAGACATATGGGCCGCGCAGCATCCGATCCGGTACATGGGGCTAAGTCTTAGCACCCGGATGACTATCATCCGCACAAGCGCTCGAACGCTAATTGTGATCTCTCCTGTTGCCATCAACGCTGAGCTTAAGCAACAGATTGACGCGTTGGGTACAGTTGAGCACATCGTAGCGCCCAACTGTTATCACCATCTCTATGCTAGTGAGGCGAAAGCTCACTATCCAAAGGCAATCCTGTGGGCTGCGCCGGGACTTAAAGAGAAAAAGCCTGAGTTACCGATAGACAGCGTGCTCCAGAATGGTGACAGCAGTCTGTGGAACGAGCTAGAGGGTATCTTCTTCGACGGATTGAAAACGCTTGGATTCAACGGATTTGACGCGTTTAATGAATGGGTATTTTTTCATCCGAAGAGCCGTACCTTAATTCTGACGGATGCGGCATTTCACTATGACAGCAGCTTTCCTTTTTTCAAAAGGCTAGTGGCCAAAGTGCTGGGTAGCTACGAGACGTTGAGGCCTTCTTGGCTAGAGAAGGTGGCGACGAAGGACAAAGCCCGCGTGAAAGCCTCGGTGGAGAAAGTGCTCGGTTGGGATTTTGACCGCGTGATTATGGCACATGGCATCATTATTGAACGGCATGGCAAGGCGGCGTTTAGGCGCGGCTATGAGCAGTTTCTGGGTGAACAGATTGATCTGACGTGAATAGCTGTTATAGCAAAGCGCGGATGCATAACGCCAAGGCGAGGCAAGGCCCTAACGTAGTGTGCCCCTTGGGCTATACGCACTTTGCTATGCGCTATGCGCTCTACATAGTAAGGGTTGTCACTGTTCGTAGTGTCTAAAGCTAAGCGCGGAAGGCTACAGTTGGCTAGTGTCTACAGCAAGAAATTACTTTCATCTAATGCAGTGGCGCTGACACCTTCTAGAGTCGCCAAGCTTCTAAATACGGTTTTGCTTGGCCCAGATGCCGCAATATCTACGACATTCAATCGGGTGTTGTTGCCCAATTGTCCCAGTCGAATGTAGTCCTCAAAGGGGGTGGCGCTGCCGTATCGAGTATTTTCAAAGATAGCGGAGAGGTCGATGGTGTCATGACGGGCCCTGAAGTCAGTGATCACATCTCGTCCATCTTTGAGACTTTCGTAGATAAAGGTATCGCGACCTCCGTTACCGCTGAGATGGTCTCCTCCTCGCCCGCCAGTAATTAAGTCGTCGCCATTGCCGCCCGAAATGCGATCTTGGCCTAGGCCTCCACTCAAGCTATCGTCGCCATTTCTGCCCTTAATCGTATCTTTTCCGCCCAGTCCGCTGATGGTGTTATTTTTAGTGGTGCCAAGCAGGGTGTCTTTTCGATTAGTGCCATTCAGCTCATCACGACTAGGCGCGGTTGATTTACTTTCCACTGCGCCGATGTCGATGGTTCCACCGATTACTCGGTTAAAGCCACTACCTCGCTGGTCAAATTTAGGAGAGTTTGTTTTGGGGTTGCCAGCATTAATGGCAGGACTGCCCGATAGGGGTTTTTGCGTGAGGGTGGGTCCACCGTTATTTTGCAGAGTCCCTAGCTTCGGATCGAGCGGATTGTTTTTGCTGCCGGTTAAGTCACCTTGCCGGTTAAATCCTGTTGTACCGTCGCTATTGCCGATGAGGTTGTAGCCTAAGCTATTGATCTTATCGGCTACGATGTCTGGACCTTTGTTGCCAGCAATGATGGTATTTGCAATTCGAACGCTTGTAGTAGCAAACTCGTCGGGGGTAGGTGATTTAATCAACACTCCCCCTGCGGTGCTGCCGACGTTGCCAGTAATGGTTGTATTTTTCAGACGAATAACAGAATCAAGATAGTAGTCAGTGCTGTTAACAACAATACCGCCTGCTTCTGAACGGGTATTTCCATTGCTTGCGATAGTGCTGTTGTCAGCTGTTAGCAAGAGTGCACCCGAGTAGAAGGTACTTGAAAGATTGACACTACCTGCTTTGTTGTTGGCAACTGTGCTGTCGGTGAGTTTTACCGCTCCACTCGCAGCAATGCCGAAGCTTTCACCATTTGTGATAGTGCTGCGTTGAACATTGACTGAATAGCCATAAACAAGCGTGTCTCCATCTCCTACGTTTGTTCCGGTTCCGCCAGATACGATGCTGTCTCTGATAATAGCTTTACCGCCAATAGCGCTGACGCTAGCGCCTTCTATGAGGCTGTCTTGAACGGTGATGTCTCCGGCACCGCCCCGATATGAGTCGTATGCAAGCAGGTCGCTATTGTCGCCAGAGATCGTGCTACGAGTAATTTTGATATCGCCGCCGCCGTAGGCATATGCGGTCACGCTACTGTCAACAATCACACTGTCTGTAATCGAAATTTTAGCAGTGATTCCCCCGTTGAACGCGTCGTCCGTGTAGTAGCCGCCTTGAGCTCTAATGCCGTCGCCTCTGTTGCCTGAAATAGTGCTGTTGGCAATCGTGATTTCATTTTGGCCTTCAATGCCAGATGCGTTGTTTTCAACGTTGCTATTGATTACCTTTAGCCGCCCGCCCTTTGAGTTCGTGGCACGGACCCCAATGCCCACCCCTTTGTTTTTTACGACACTCGCGTTAGCGATGGTGAGATTTTCGGTTGAAAAAATACTGGCCGCTTTTTCTCCGGCTGTTCCGCCATCAGAGATGGTTAGGCCATCAATGACAACCTTGCTGTTCTTTGCATCGTCACCGTCATTAATCAAAAAGACGCCCGCTTTTTTGTTGCCTTTAACGGTGAGTTTGTTGGCTCCAATCCCTTGAATGGTGAGGCTTTTATCAATAGTGAGCGCGCTGGTTACTTTAATAACGCCCTTCCCAAATCCGGCATTTTCACTGGCTAACGCTTTGGAGAAGGTAATACGACCGCCTACCTTGACTGCTTCTAGGGCTTCGCGTAGTGAAACGTCTCCTTTGGCCAGGTTGCCATCGTTTTCATCGATGAGGGTATCGACTTTGATAGATGAGAGGGTTGAGGTTTTCATAGCGATCGCAGCCGACTCCAAAACAAATACAGCATTGTCTACGCTGCTAGCTTAGGTAATGCCACGATTCATTTCATTCACCTGCAAGGCAGCCTTTGATGCGCACTAGAGCAACGTGCATTGCCAACCTTGGCAACCCTGCGCCCCTGGGTGAAGATCCTATGAAAAAGGCGCTGTCATGCCCTTATGCCAGCGCCTTTTGGTTTGAAGAGCGCCTCAAACCCACCGACTCACGCAAAAAACGCAAAGCGCTTCGTCAAGGGTGTTTAGTTCTCATCCTGTTCAGATTAAAAGAATTCACCTGTGGTCGCATTACCCTAACGGGTACCTTCTGATGCCAAAAATGGCCATCAAAATTGCTGAAGTCTGCACCTACTGTTGCCAGATTCGGCAATTTCCCAAGCGTATGTTTCTTTTTCATGGCAGGACTTTATGGCACCGCGATCGCCTGAATTGCACCCGCTCGACAGTCCTTAAGCCAAATTTGTACTGCCTGCCCAACGCTGCTTTGGCTGCTCTCTCTCGGTGGCATGGGTGAAGGATTGGTCTGCGGGGTGTCAATGGCCGAAAACATAAAGGCCAGCCGCCAGCCATCTGTGGTTTGGGTGAGAAATAGCCAGTGATACTGCTGCACCTCCTCTGCGCGCAGGTCAGAATACTGGCGAGAGAGCGTGGTGAAAAATACCTGGGTGAGTTCGCCGCCCGCGTCTGGGTCGGTAGTGTAAGCATATTCGTTGAGGTCTAGTGGTGTCAGGTCCGGCTGGCCTGCGACGATGACGTGAGAGGGGCGATAGGGCCGACGGACAAATTCACCTGCTGCTACGCGGCGTTCATCGGCTTCTGTCCAGGGCAAAACAGCAACCGTTCTTTGAATGACTCGATTGGTGTAGTCCGGAATATCACGAATCATCAGGCCCACTAGCGCCGCTGGCTCGGAAGGGCAGCTGATGCGGGTGCGCAGGGGCGTATGGGGTCTGGGGGCTTCGTCGGATGGCGTTTCACCTGCTGGCGGTTCGACGGCGATCGCCTGTCGGTCTAGTCCTAATTCCAATCCAAACCCTAAGCTCAATCCAGCTGTCAGCCCAACCGTCAGCGCAGTGAAGCTTACTATGACCCACTGCTTCACGATTCTATTTCCTCACAGATACGAGCGATCGCACTGGCTGGATCTTCTGCCTGCGTAATCGGTCGACCAATCACCAGATAGTCCGCGCCCGCTTTGATAGCTTCTTTTGGCGTCATCGCCCGCTGCTGATCGCCCTTTTGTGCCCAAGTTGGCCTGACCCCTGGGCAGATCAGCCAGAAGCTTTTACCACAGGCCGCTTTCAAAAGCTGCGCTTCCTGCGGGGAACACACCGCACCTTTTAGCCCGCTGTCTTTGGCCAAAACAGCCATGTGCTGAGCGTAATCAGCAACGGGCATGAGCACCTTGAGTTCTGAAGATAGAGAGGCTGCGTTGATGCTGGTCAATAGCGTGACGGCGATGACGCTTGGTGGCAGGCAGTTTGCCTGACTTGCCCCTTCTTCAGCAGCATTTTGAGCTGCGATCAAGGCGGCACTACCAGCCGTGGCATGTACCGTTAAGAGGTCTACGCCGTAGCGGCCAGCGGCCCTACAGGCGCCCGCCATTGTGTTCGGAATATCGTGAAATTTGAGGTCTAAAAAGATCCGTTTGCCCTGCGCTTTTAGCGCGGTGAGGACAGTGGGGCCGCTGCTGACGAAGAGCTCTAGGCCAACTTTCCAGAAGGTGACTTGAGGGAGCTGGTTGATGAGTGCGATCGCTTCTTTTTCCCCCGGCACATCCAGCGGTACGATAATGCGCTCAATGGCCGTCATCTCGGCAGGTTTCACGTCAGCGCTCATGGCACCAGCCTCACGAATTTCTTTTTGCCTATCTGCAAGACCTTTCCGGCTATCTCGTCAGGTCCTTCAAAGGTCAAATTAGGGTCGCCGACCTTCTCCCCATCGAGCTTCACCGCCCCACCTTTAATATGTCTTCGCGCTTCGCTACTACTGGCACACAGCGGCGTCGCCCCTAGCAGGTAGAACACTTTGGCTGGAAACCCAACTTCAGTAAGCGAAAACTCAGGCACCGCCTCAGCCGCTTGGGCCTGTCCGGCAATCAGTGTCAGGGCATCTTGCTGTGCTTGTTGGGCGGCAGCCTCGCCGTGAAACTGGCCAGTCACGGTGGTCGCCAGCAGCTTTTGCTGCTCTCGGGGGTTGTTTGGCAGTGTCTCTAGCGGCAGATTGGTCAGATAGGTAAAGTAGTCACCAATGACAGCGTCAGGTACTTTCTCCAGCTTGGAATACATCGACAGTGGATCTTCTTGAAGACCTACGTAGTTGCCCAAAGACTTAGACATTTTTTGATGACCGTCTGTGCCCAGCAGCAGCGGCAGCAGCATGCCGAACTGGGGCTGCTGACCGAAATGCCGCTGAAGGTCGCGGCCTACGGCTACATTGAACTTTTGATCGCTGCCGCCTAGCTCAACGTCTGATTCGAGAGCGACAGAGTCATACCCTTGAAGCAGAGGGTACAAAAACTCATGCAGGTACACGGGCGTACCACTTTCGTAGCGCTTGGCAAACCCTTCTTTTGCCAGCATTTGACCCAGGGTCATGGTGCTTAGCAGTCCGAGCATTTTGCCCAGGTCTACGTTGCTGAGCCATTCGGAGTTGTAGCGAATCTCCAGTCGGCCAGGGGTCTCAAAGTCCAGCAAAGGGCGCACCTGTTCGATATAGGTTTCAGCGTTGGCTTTGACTTCGGCCTCAGTGAGCTGCTTACGCACTTCGGCTCGATCGGTGGGGTCGCCAATGCGGGCCGTAAAGTCACCAATTAATAAGATGGCGGTGTGCCCCGCGTCTTGGAAGGTTCTGAGCTTGCGTACTAGCGTGCTGTGCCCCAAATGAATTTCGCTGCCTGTCGGGTCAATGCCGAGCTTTACCCGCAGCGGCCTATCGGTTGCTTTGAGGCGAGCCAAAAGATTTTCATCAACATTGGTTGATTTCGGCTGAGATGGGAAAACTTCACTCACACCTCTATAGATGTCTGCAAATTCTGCTGGAATATTTTCTGGAGTCGCCGCATTTGAGGGGGCAGTCATGAAGAAGCAATAGACGGCATAGCGTCAATTAAAAAGGCTATGTAAAAGTGTAGCGGTCCGAACCAACCTTCAAGTGCCAACCTTCAAAAAGGAGATGCTTTTTTCTGGCAGCTTTTTTCTGGCATACGAACGGACCTCAATTTAGGGTCTGGCGGTTAAAGTGCTATCAAAAGCAACCGATTCAGCCGCCTCTTTTGAAGAAAACATCAAAAAAAGCTAGACATTCGACAGAGATCATCTATATTTACCAGTAACCAAACCCAGAATTTCCTACCGAACCCATCCCAGAGACCCAACCAAGCCTTCGTTTTAACGCACCCTTATAAATTAGGAAATATCGTCTGCCTGTGTCTTCTAATAGCTTCCGAAAAGTACGTACGCGCCCCCGTCGCACGCCGGTAACGGTGCGATCGCCCAAAGCGCTTCGATATATCCAAGACGTAGGTCAAGTCGGCGCAGCTGCTCTGTTGACAGTGACGATGCTGGGTAGCTCAGTGGTCGCTGGTGGCCTAGTGGGCCTAGCGATCAGTTTCCGCAACTTGCCAGATGTCCGCGTGCTGCGCAACTATATCCCCTCAGAAACCAGCTACGTTTACGACATCAACGGCAAACTGCTCGATAACGTCCACGATGAAGCCAACCGTGAAGTGGTCGATTTGGACGATATCGCACCCAACATGAAGCGAGCGGTTTTAGCCATTGAAGACAGCTACTACTACTCGCACCAAGGCATTAATCCAGCGGGTATTGGTCGAGCCTTTTTGGCTAACTTCCAAGCGGGACAAACCGTGCAGGGGGGATCTACAGTCACCATGCAGCTGGTGAAAAACCTGTTCCTCTCTCCAGAGCGCACCATCAGCCGTAAGCTGGTCGAAGTGGTGCTGGCGATGCGCATTGAGCAGATTTTCGAGAAAAACGAAATCTTTGAGCTGTACCTCAATCAGGTGTACTGGGGCCACAACACCTACGGCGTAGAAACCGCTGCCCAAAGCTATTTCAACAAATCCGCTAAAGATCTCACCCTGGGGGAGTCGGCTATGATGGCCGGCCTGATTCAGGCCCCCGAGAGTTTTAGCCCTTTCTTAGACTACGAAACCGCTAAGAATCGTCAGGCGATTGTGCTTCAGCGCATGAAGTCGCTCGATTGGATTACCGCTGCTGAAGTCGAAGAAGCCAAGGCTCAGCAGATTAAGCTGGGTGAAATTACCTCTTTCCGCTCTAGCCAAGCGCCCTACGTGACCGAAGCCGTGATGAAAGAGCTGACGGATCAGTTCGGTGCAGAGGCGATGGCCAAAGGCGGCATGCGCATCCAAACGACGATTGATTTGGAGATGCAGCAGCTGGCAGAAGACGTGGTGGCCGATAGCTACTACCGCTTTTTTGGCAGCGGTGCCTACGCTGACCAAATTGCCCTCGTGGCGATTGACCCGCGCACGCACTTTGTCAAAGCGCTGGTGGGCGGTGTGGACCACGAGTCGAGCCAGTTTAACCGAGCAGTGCAGTCCAGACGGCAGCCCGGATCAGCCTTTAAGCCTTTTGTATACTACGCCGCCTTTGCTTCTGGTAAGTTCACGCCTAACAGTGTCATCAATGACGCTGCGGTCACCTATCCCGATGGCTACAACTACTACAAGCCCAGAAACTACGATGGCTCCTTTATGGGCAGCATCACGCTACGTAAGGCGCTAGAAACGTCTCGGAACGTTCCTGCGGTCAAGCTTGGCCAGTCAGTTGGTATCAACCGCGTGGTTGAAATCGCCCGTACCTTAGGGATTAAGAGCCCAATGGACCCAGTAATTTCGTTGCCTCTAGGTGCGGTAGACCTGACACCGCTGGAGCTAGCAGGTGCCTATGCTACGTTTGCTAACTACGGCTGGCACTCAGATCCTACGCTGATCATGCAGGTGACCGATAGCAAGGGCAACACCGTTTTAGACAACACGCCAAAGCCTCAGCTGGTGTTGGACCCCTGGGCAAGTGCGGCCCTCACAGATGTCTTGCAGGGCGTGATTTCTCAGGGTACTGCGACTAACGCGAAAATTGGTCGCCCCGCTGCGGGTAAAACCGGAACAACAGACTCTCAGCGTGACGTTTGGTTTGTGGGCTATGTGCCCCAGCTTGCAACGGCAGTATGGGTCGGTAATGACGACTACCGTCCGTTGGGTAAGGGCGCAACTGGGGGTGGCTACGCTGCACCGGTTTGGCAAAACTTTATGCAGCAAGCGCTGCGAGATGAGCCCGTAGAGAATTTCCGTAGCCCCAGCGAATTTATTCGTCCATAGTCCGTTCGTCCACAGTTCATTCGTCCACAGTTCATTCGGCTATGGCTGAAGTGATTTAACGCTCAACCGTTAGCTGAGCGTAGCCGAAGTCACTCTTTGATTTCTGACTTCATTCGCTCTAGGGTCTGGTGCATTTGGTCGAACATTTGCTGCGGGTTCGTACCGAACTGACCCAGCTGAGTCTTGAGCTGCTCCAGGGTCATTTTGGCCATGAAGTCTTCAGAGAGTTCAAATCGCTTCATAAAAATGCGATAGCGCTCCATTACCGACTCCATTTGATCGATAAAAATCTTTTTGCCTTTTTGATCAAACTTGCCGTAGTTATTGCCTAGCTTCATTAAGGACTGATAGTCCTGGAAGAGCTGCGTGGCTTCCTGCTGCACTAAGTCTGAATCGAACATTCCCATGACTATCACTACTCCAGAGCAAACAATAGGCTGTCTTTGCTTTAGCCTACGTGTTTTTTGAACCTACAGCTACAGCCTAAAAGCGGACCCCAAAGCGCGCCAAGGTGAGATATCACTACATCGCCTTTAATTATGGCTACATGGGAGCGGCTATTGGGCGTGACTATTGGTACTGGGCTACTGGGCATGACTGAAGTGTGGTGCTATCGGTTGAGCAGCTTACCTAGCCAAGCCCTCTTTTTCAGCGTTTTTTCAGCAGCGCTATCCGATTCTTTGGGTTCGGCGTTAGTCCTTTTAGTTTGTGGACTGTCCGTTGATTTTTCCGGTGCGTTTTTAGCAAGTTCTTCTGCGGTGATTCCTAGCAGCTTGCCGTATTTTTGTGCAACCTTGTGATCCGGTTTGAGCTTCAGTGCTTGTCGGAAATAGGCTTTGGCCATTCCTGACATCTTTTTCTTATAGTAGACTTGTCCTACCATAGAATGAATTTCTGGATTCTGAGGCGCTATTTTGAGGGCATCACGCAGCTCTTGGAGGGCGCTCTCGTAGTTTTTCTGTGCTAGATAGGTCTTAGCGCGGCGGGTGTGCTTGGCGACATAGTCTGCCTCAGGCGGATTTTCGGGGGTAGGTCCTCCTTGTAGCCCACTGAGTGGACCCGTAAGCGGTCCACTCAGTGGGCCGGTGGCGGTGTCTCCTGAGACGTGCATCGCAGCGGTTGGCGTGACCGCGTTAGTAATGAGGCCTGCCCGCTTGGGGCGAATAACCAAGTCGGCCATTTTGCGACGTAGGTAGATGAGGTTGAGCTGGCCGATGGCTAGGGAATGGGTGTGGAGATCGCCCAAGGACCGAAACTGAATGCTAGCGAGCTGGCTCATGGCCTGTTCGTAGAAGACTTCTACACCCTCGTCTTCTAGCTTTTCGAGCTGTTTAGCATCGGGAAAGGTGGGTACAAGCTTTTCGGTGCGTACGAGGCGACGCACTCGGAGTCGGAGGATAGAGAGGGTCTCCTGTCTACTTTTTTCGTGTTTTAGCTTTTGGTAGGAGGGGTTGACGATGCGAGCAATCACCTGAGAGGCGATCGCCGGGGTAAGCCCTAGTGCCTCTGCTTCTCCCGATAGCGCATCAGGATGGAGCTGCTTGGCCACATACCGGTATCGCTTAGCGATCCTCTTCTCGTCCGCGCTCACAGAAATACCCAAGAGCGCGAAAGGATCGATCTCTACTAGGCTGACTAATTCGGTAAACAGTTCGGCTTCTGACATGCAAAAAAGCGGTTCTACTATAGCTTTGGTCACTTTGTTGAGATCACGACAGCACTTGGGTACTTGGCTACAGTACCGGCTGAAATCTTTGTGAAACAAGGGGCAATGTGACTCGCAACGTCCGGATAAATAACCCCGTGCATAAGCTATGCGTCCGGACGTTGCCATCAGTGAGAAACTGGGCTGGCAACTCCTCTATAAAGTGCCCATTATTTTGAGGTAACTGGCTAGCAGTCTAAGAACGTTGAATGGGCTGATATGTCGCTATATCAGTGCTTTTGCGGAGTAGGTAATGGCGGTCACACTGTCAATATCGCCTTCAAAAGCGCTATGCTCACTGTGGACTTCTCTATAGCGCTCGATGGTGATGGTCAAGGCCCAGCGACAAAGAAAAATTGCGATCGCACTGGCCTTTGCAGGAAGCTTGCCGACCCCTTTGCCGCTCACGTGGCTACACAAGTTTTACATAGGCGAATACCTGTGGGGCATTGTGTACCTTGTGCTGGCCCCGACTCTGCTACCAAAAGTCGCCTGCTGTGTAGAAGGTCTGTGGTACCTCTCTCAAAGTGACGACCTGTTTTTGAGACGTTTTCCGCAGGCGGGTGCCCTTTTAGGTGCTAGGTCTGAGGCCGATGAGGCAGCGGCGAGCACGCAGCAGGCACAAGCCGCTCAGCAAGTGGCAATCGCTCTACGTGAGCTAGACCAACTGCGCCAAGACGGTCTGATGACGGAGTATGAGTTCGAGCAAAAGCGCCGTAAGCTTTTGGAAGGGGTCTGACAGGCGGGCTGGCCAGAAGGAATTAGAACAATGCTCAAAAACGTGTTTTCCAAGGTGCAGCATCCGCTGAAGCGACGCCTCCAGGCAGAACCTTTTTACCGTTTCGCTTCTTTTGAAGAACTACAGCTGGCAGCTAGCTGGGGCGTGCGAATAGATGCCAATACGGCGTCAGTAGATGATTGGCTGCGGCTGCCGGGGCTGTCGATTCATCAGGCGCGATCGCTCTACCAGCTCACCCAGCAAGGCGTACAGTTCAGCTGCATGGAAGATGTCGCCGCAGCGATTAACTTGCCCATCGTTCAAATTCGCCCTTGGCAAGCCGTTCTACAGTTTTGTTACTACGACCGTGAAGCCGCGCTAGCGCCGGTTGCGGTGAATGCCAACACGGCGTCGGCCAATGAGCTTTCAAGCATTCCCTCGCTTGATATTTTTTTGGGACGGGCGATTGTGCACTACCGGCAGTACGGACCTTATCGAGATTTAGCTGATCTACAAGATCGGCTGCGGCTGACAACGGCTGTAACGGCTGAGCTAATGCACTATTTGAAGTTTTAGCCCTAATTGAAGTTTTAGCCCTAAAGGTCTTAGGCGTTGACTTCACCCACTTTATCCAGCGGCCAAAAGCGCAGCGCCGCCCGCCCAATCACGTTTTCAACGGGCAAAAATCCCCAAACGTGGGAGTCGTTACTATCGTTGCGGTTGTCTCCCATGACAAAGAGCTGCCCAGTCGGTACTGTGACAGGCGGCATCTCGTACTGAGGGGCCTCTAAAATGTAGGTTTCAGCGAGAGGCGTGCCGTCTACATACACGCGGCCTTGGCTGACCTGCACCTGCTGACCGGGCAGCCCAATTACCCGCTTGATAAAGGCTTGGCTGGCTCTGTAGCCGTATTCCTGAAGCTGTGGCGGTGGCTCAAATACAACAATGTCGCCGCGAGTGGGTGGATGGAGGCGGTAAGAGACTTTTTCGATCAGAAGGCGATCGCCCACGGCCAACGTTGGCACCATTGAAGGAGACGGAATGAACCTGGGCTCTGCGATAAAAAAGCGAACGACGATGGCGATGGTGAGGGCGATCGCCACGAGTTTGATGTTTTCACCGAGGGTTTCGCGCCAGCTCTTTTTGGGTGGTGGTGCTTGAGCAGTGTCTTCTGTGGCTGCTTCTATTGGAGGCCGCTCGCTGTTGTCTTTTTGAGTTTTATTTTCTACCGCCATCTGCTCTAGTGCCGCTATTTAGCTCCGTATAGTGTATGGCTTTTTGGGCGACGCTTATTCGGCGGGATGAGATTGTGTGTTTCGGGTGTGGTGCTCTCTCTCAGGGCTACTCTCGCTGTCGATCGCAGCCTTGGCATTGCGTCTAAGCATCTCTGGCTTAATGCGTCTGAGTGCTGAGGCAGGAAACCGTTGGTTCCATTCTGCTTCTGTAATGTCTGCAAGTTCTGCAAGCGTAGGGGCGATGTTCTGCGCGTAGGGTTCAAAGCCTGCTTCGGTGGTGGGCTGAGCGAAGCGTTGATTCCACGGGCACACGTCTTGGCAGATATCGCAGCCCGCGACCCAGTTTTGTAGGTTAGATGCGATCTCATTGGGTAGCACTTCAGCCCGGTTCTCAATGGTGTGATAAGCAATGCATCGATTGGCATCTACTACTCCCGGCGCTCGAATCGCTTCGGTGGGGCAAGCTTCTAGGCAGCGAGTACAGCTGCCGCAGTGAGCGGTATGCGGCGTATCGGGTTCGAGCTGAGCCGTGGTAATAATTTCTCCTAAAAATACCCAAGATCCGTACTGGCGGGTGATCACATTGCCGTTTTTGGCATTCCAGCCGATGCCTGCTTGCTGGGCCCAAAATTTATCCTGCACGGGTCCCGTATCGGCATAGGGACGTGCTTCTACAGGTACATTGGTCTCTGTCGTATGTTCCCTCATCCACTGCGAAAACTGCTTGAGCTTTTTGGTTAAGATGCGGTGATAGTCTCGGCCCCAGCCGTAGCGAGAGATTTTGGCATACTGGCTGCCGGTTGGTCGCTGGTGCGGCGTGTAGTAATTAATGGCGACACAAACCATTGAGCACGCATCGGGTAAAACCTGCCGCACGTTCTGCCTTTTGGGGCTCTCCATCCAAGCCATATCTGCATGGAATCCTTGGGCAAGCCAGTGCTGAAGCTTTGCCTGATTGGTCTGTTCTGCGGCTGTGGTGTCAGGCTCAATGGGGGCGATGCCGACCTGGTGGAAGCCGAGTGCGATCGCTTTTGCCTTCACGGCTGCTGCCGATAGCCTGTTTTCTGAAGTCATTTGCCAATTGATTCAGTACGATTTGACTCAGTACGGCTTGATTTAGTGTGATTCGGTAGCACCGATAGGCGAGCCATCACCACCCGATGCTTCATCGCAAATCCGTAGCGATCTTCGTGCTGAACAATCGCCCGCATTTCTGATGACCAGTGCTCAGCCTTGAGGCAGTCAAATCCTAGCCGCTGATAAAACGGAATGTTCCACGGCACCTGTCGAAACGTTGTGAGCGTCACCCAGGCAGCTCCTTTCGCCTCAGCCCCCTTGCAGCAGGCTTGTATCAGCGCCGACCCAACGCCTTTGCGACCGTGGTCTGGATGCACGCTAATTTCTACAATAAAGCAGCTTTCTGGTAAGAACTTAACGACGATGAATCCTACAGGGCGGTCGGCAGGCCCCTCATTTATCACTGCTACCCATAGCCGGTGCTCTATTTGAGCGCGACGCAAAAAGGTGAGAGGCGTTAGCCCTCTTAGCAGCTCATCTGAAATTTCTAGCTGGTCCAAATAGGGTGAAAATCGCTGAGCGGCGACGCTTTCAATCTCGGGTAAAGCGTAAATCTCTGTTGCCCGTGCCAGCCGTACCCTGTAGCCTTGCAGTCTCGTATCATCGTGTAGCATGGCTTCAGTATCGCCTACATTGCTTACCTCACACCAACATACTATCGCCTACGCTTCGATGGGTAGCGTCACTACAAAGCGACAGCCCTCACCCGGCGATGACAGGCACTCCAACTGTCCCTGATGCTTGCCTACGACAATGTCATGGCTAATAGAGAGCCCCAACCCGGTTCCTTTGCCAATCGGCTTAGTGGTAAAAAGCGGTTCAAACAACAGGGCTCGAGCGCCTTCGGCTAGTCCTGGCCCATTGTCAGCAATGGAGATCTCTACGTGGCCTGAAGCAGTTGTACGAGTCGCAATTTCAATCGTTAGGCTGGGTCCATTTGCGGCGCTACTTTCTAGCGCATCTATGGCATTGGCCAAGATATTCATCAACACCTGATTGATAGCTGACGGAAAGCACTTCACTTGGGGAAGGTTGCCGTATTGCTTGCTGACAGCAATCTTAGGTCTCTGATTAGAAGACTTTAAGCGATGAGCCAAAATAATCAGTGTGCTATCAAGACCTCGGTGAATATCGAAGGGAACTTTTGCAGTGCTTTCTCCCCGAGAAAAGCTTCTTAACGATGTAGAAAGATCTTTTATTCGCTCTATGCTTAGCTGCATAGAATTCAGCAGCTTGGGCAGATCTTCTAGGGCAAATTCAATGTCTAGATCTTCCCACTGTTGCTCAATCTGTTGCTCAATGCTGGTCTCTGTATTGGTTACTGTGACTGCGGTGATGGTGGGTGTGCTAGCGGTCTGTTCTCGGTAGAGGTTGATCATCGCGTTCAAATCTTCTACATAGCGCTGCGCGGGCTCTATGTTGTTCGCGATGCAGGTCATGGGATTGTTGATTTCGTGGGCGACTCCCGCCATCAGCTGTCCGAGGGCGGCGAGTTTTTCTTGTTCTACTAGCTGGGCGCGGGTGTGCTGGAGGGAGTCGGTTTTGTCTTTTACTTGGGCAGCTAGCTGGTCACTCATTTGCTTGAGGCGCAGGTGAATTTGCACCCGTGCTAATACCTCTGTTTGTTCAAACGGTTTAGCAATATAATCCACTGCGCCGAGTGAGAGCCCTTCTACACGGCTCGTTTTGTCAGCGAGCGCCGTCATGAAAATGATTGGGATATTGGCGGTGGTTTCATCTGCTTTGAGCTGGCGGCAGGTTTCAAAGCCGTTCATCCCTGGCATCTGCACATCTAGCAAAATGAGCGAAGGCGGCTCCCTGCGGACCTGCTTGAGCGCGCTTTGCCCATCATTGGCAATGCGAATCGATAGGTCTGCCTGTTTTAGCGTTTGCGCCAGCACGGAAATATTTGTCGGCGTATCATCCACGATTAGAACAAAGTCGGACGGGTGCGCGCAAGCTGGCATTAGGCGAAAGAAGGCGATACAACTAGCCCTAGCATCCCCAAAAATTAAAGCCTTCTTTACAGCTGACGAACCTCTTCTGCGAGAGTGTCTGTTGCTGTTTGAATCCCTTCAAACTGGGTAATGAGCGGGCTCAAGCTAACGCGCTCTTCTTCCACATACTGGTACAGGTCATTGAAGCTCAGCCCGATTTCGTCATAAATGCCGCGCAGTCGCTCGTTTAGCTGCGCAGATACTGTGGATTCAAACCGCGTTTTGTTGCGCTCTAGTTCTTGGTCTAGCTTCTGGATGAGTCCCCGGCGCTTGGCGACTAGAATGCCGCCTGCGAGAAAAACGCCCACGCCTAAAAATACGCTGCCGATAATGTCTAAAATCACGACTTCAGTCACTGCCGCAATCACACCGCCTACTACCGCTAATATGCCGCCGCTGGCTACCCCGGGCCCAACGCTATCGGCAGTATCTGCAAGGCAGCTCATGAAGGTTTCATCGTTGAGCAGGTTTGAAATTTTGCTTTTGACCCCTTCGATCACTTCGTAGCGATATTCCAACAGCGGCAGAGAAATTTCTGTTTTGCGCAAATTGTCGTTTTGCAGCGTATTCAGCTCGCCTAAGAGCTGTTTTATCATTAGCGAAATGCCGTCTAGGAAGCGTTTGGCGCCTTCTTTTGACGTTTCATCCAGCGTCGCTTCTAAGTCTGTTTGGGCGCGCGCTTTGAGGTCGCTGAGCCAGGTTTCTACGCGCTGTTTGCGGTTGAAAATGGACAAAAATGATCGCTTTGCCAGCGTAAAGATAGAGAGCCCTTCGCGAAACTCGGTTTTGACCTGATAAATGGTGCGCTCGTACTGCACCATCAGGCGTTCTACCAGCGCATCAATTTCGTAGCGAGACTGCGTTTTCCCTTGGCCTAGCCGGTTGCGAATGTTGGCGACGACCGCCTCATCTACTTGCAGCTGTTCTTTAATCAGCTGCATATCTGCGCCGAGACGATGCACGATTTGCTCAGCAGAACCCATGTTAGAGGCGAGTTTGAGGCGGTAGCCTTTTCCCCCAGTGATAGTGCTGCGCACGAAGTCCTGAACGGGTACAAATCCGCCGTTCTCTATCCCTGAATTGTGAACACCTGACCCTGAATTGTGAACACCTGAATTGTGACCCGGATTGGCGCTAGCCTCTGCAAGCTTAGCGGACGTTGCAAAGACTTTGGGCTCCGCAATTTGTCTTTGCTGAGCTTCCTGCAAAATGTACTGCTGAGAGGTTTTCAGCTCTCTCTCGTCTGCTAGGTCTGCTTGCTGAAGCACAAAAATAACAGGCTTTTTCCATTCTTTGTGGGCGAAATCGACTAGAGACCAGGCGGTGTTGGTATAAGGATTTTTAGAAAAGAACACAAAGACGACCAAGTCGCTGTTGGGGATGAATTCTTTTGTGATGTCTTCGTGCTGTTGGAAAGGGCTGTTGGTGCCGGGGGTGTCAACGATGGTGATCTGTTCCAAAATGGGCACGGGTCTACCAATCTCTCTCAGTTCGCCGGGTTTGGGCTCGCGGCTGTAGCCTTCCCCGTTGGCATAGACGATTTTGGCAACCATGTTGGTGCGTGGGTCGGCGCCGACTTCACAAATCTCTCCGCTGCCGAGTAGGGCGTTAATGAAGCTGCTTTTACCGGCTTTGACTTCGCCAATGACTACAAAGAGGAAGGGCTGATTGATGTTTTCTTGTAGGCCTTGGACGGTTTTGGTGAGTGAGGCGTTTTTGATGGCGATCGCAAACTGCTCCAGCTCTGTGAGCAGCTCTGCCAAACGGTCTTTGTAGCGCTGCAAGGTTGGGTCAACAATTGCGCTCTGTGTTGCGTTCTGTGTTTCGCTTCGGGAAGGGCCGCTATTCATGGAGTTGTCTTGTGCGATCGCAGAAGAATAGGGGCGGCTCTTAGCTGATAACTCACCCCGAGAATAGGGCAATCATACCGAACCGACCGCCGTATTTACTACAGGCGCATTTACTACAGGCGTATTTGCTACAGGCGCATTTACTACAGCAGAGCTGCCGCCTGTCCTGCTAACTCAGAGCGCTCTCCGTGATACAGCGTGATGTGCCCAGCTAGCGGGTCTTTACGAAACCGCTCAATGACATAGGTCAGGCCATTACTGGCCGCATCTACATAAGGATTGTCGATTTGGGCCGTGTCGCCGGTGAGCACAATTTTGGTGCCTTCTCCCGCGCGCGTCAGAATGGTTTTGACCTCGTGGGGGGTCAGGTTTTGCGCTTCGTCAATGACAAAGAACTGTTTGGGAATGGTGCGGCCTCGAATATAGGTGAGCGCCTCTATTTGCAAGAGGCCCATTTCCATTAGGTCTTCGTGGCCTCGTCGCCAGTGAGCGGGCTTTTCACTGGTGTCTTGAGTGTTGAAGATCAGGTCAAAATTGTCGTAGAGCGGCTGCATCCAAGGAGTGAGCTTTTCGGTCATATCGCCTGGAAGGTAGCCGATATCTTTGCCCATCGGGACGACAGGGCGAGAGATGAGTAGGCGAGTGTAGCGCTTTTCTTCGGTGACTTTTTGTAGGCCTGCTGCGATCGCCAGCAGTGTTTTGCCGGTCCCGGCCTGCCCCACGAGCGTCACCAGCGGAATTTGATCGTCTAGCAGCAGTGACAGGGCAAAGCGCTGCTCTCGGTTGCGCGGATGAATCCGAGAAATGCCGTTATAGGGCACCTTGGACAGCGGCATCAGCTGGCCATCAGCTCGCACAATGGCCAGCGCGGTATGGCTAGGATTGTTCACATCTACTAGCGTCAGCGCCTGATTGGGGAAAAACTTACCTTCTAGCGGTACGCTGCCCAGCTCTGCGCCGCCTGCTTGGAATACTGAACTGATCTGCTCGGCGCTCACCAGCACTTCACCCATGCCAGTGTAAAGATCATCGACATCTATTTTGTCAGTTTCGTAGTCTTCTGCTGTGAGCCCTAGGGTATCGGCCTTGATGCGCATGTTGGTGTCTTTACTCACCATCACCACCGGGCAATCGCAGCGCTGCTTTACTTCTAGCGCCACAGCCAAAATGGCGTTATCTCCCCCATCTGCTTTGAGTTCTGCAGGCAGGTTGTTGAGGGTCTCTCGTTGGCAGAGAGCCACTCGAATTTTGCCGCCGTTTTTCAGGCCAATCCCCTCTACAATGCTGCCCTGACTTCTGAGGCTATCGAGCATGCGAGAGGTCTGACGCGCATTACGGCCCGTTTCTTCTGGTCGCTTTTTGAACCGGTCAAGTTCTTCAATCGTGGTGATGGGTAAAACCACCTCATTGTCCTCAAACCGCAGCATTGCATTAGGGTCGTGTAGCAGTACGTTGGTATCGAGGACGTAGATTTTTTTCATAGGGGAAAGCGGGTAGGCATTGGGTTACTTTAGCAGTTGTGACCTAATCAGTGTCTGGCTCCTGTGAGCTTTTTGGTGAGCTTTTTGGTGAGTCCTGCTGAGGTGCTTCTGGTGCGACAGACTGCTCCGGTTCGTCTAGCTTGATAGGAACCGGATCGTATCCGCCAGGATGGAAGGGATGGCACCGGGTAATGCGCCTAGCAGCCATCCAGCTTCCCTGTAGCGGGCCAAAGCGGTCTATGGCCTCCATTGCGTAGCGCGAGCAGGTCGGCTCAAACCGACAGGCGTCCGGCAGCAGCGGCGAGATCATCTGCCGGTATCCTTTAATTAAAAAGATGAGTGGGCGCTTCATGGGGTTGCCATAAGAAGGGGGATTCAAAGCGTGTCTTTAATCTAGCAGGCTATTTCTAACAGTAGAGGCTGCTCCACGCCTTCGGAAAGAGGTTCTACCTCCGGAGGGGCTCTCAGTGCTATGAGCGGACGCTATGGTTGTAAAAGTACCCATCAAACTATAAATGGATGTTTTACAGGGCCGTTACTGCCAAAAAATTAGTGGTAAGAACGGCAAACTTAAAGGCTTAAAAATAAAAACAGAAGCAGGGACGCTTCAGGTGGTGCGCCTGCCCAAGCCTTTGAGAGTGATCGCACAGCAAGAGCTGGCCCTAGGAGACTCGCTTCGGGTTTGGACAACGTACGATAAAGCTTTAAGTAAAGGCCAAAAAAGC
>JBCBDN010000033.1:0-19385 GCA_038529685.1 Cyanobacteria bacterium J06598_1
GTCGGTTTGGGGGGCGTTACTGTCATGGGTGCCGCTGTCATTGGACCAAGCCTCTCAGGCAATGATGAAAATACAAGGAAGGAAGCGTTTCAAAAAAACATGTTGAGCCGAACAACGTTGTGGTCGTTATGAACTCCGCTGAACTGGCTCGGGCTGCGGTTCGCTCTGGGGAGCTGTGGCCACGGTCGCCGCTGGCGAGGCCATTCCAGGCAAAGGCTTCGGCTTAGACAGATTCGCCAAGTTCAGCTTCTTGGGCAGCAGGCTCATCAATCCGTTAGGAATAAACAGCACCACGACCAATAGCAGCACACCCACAATCAACTGCCAGTCTTGAGTGACTTTTTCGGCTGAGTTTTGCACCTGCCCTAAAATCATCGCTGCGGCCAGTGGCCCAACCAACGTGCCTCGGCCACCAATCGCGACCCAAATCACCACCTGGGTGCCAAAGGCCACAGCCAAATAAACCGGCGAAATAAATCGGTTGAGCGGCACAAACAGCCCACCGGCAACACCCGCCAAAGCAGCAGACAATGTCCAGATGAAAATCTTGTACTGGGCGACGTCGTAGCCGAGAAAGGCAATGCGATTTTCGTTCTCGTTAATGGAGCGCAGAATCAGACCAAAGTTTGACTGAGTCAGCCACCAGCCCAATCCCAACACAAAAACCGTGTAGGCCAGGATGAGGAAATAAATACCGATGGGTGGAATAACCGCGCCAAAAATACTGAGCTTACTAACGTCTGTAATGCCGTTGGTGCCGCCTGTGTAGGCCTGCTGACTGATGAAAAATGTCGTGAGCGCTGAAGAAAGCGCCAGGGTAATGATGGTGATATAAACGCCGCTAACCTTAGAGCGAAAAATAAAGGAGCCCGTGATGTAGGCAAACAGAGCCGGGACACCAATCATCGCTAAAAAGGCAATTGGGAAATACTTCAGCGGGGCAATAAACCAAGGGAGTACTTCTAGGCCATTCCAAACCATAAAGTCAGGCAGCTCACCACCGTAGGTGTTGTTGGCAGCTGAAAGATTGAGCTTGAGATAGTAGGCGGAGGCGTAGCCGCCCAGCGTAAAGAAAACGCCGTGGGCAAAGCTCAAAATGCCGGTAAAGCCCCAGACCAAATCCAAAGAGACTGCCAGCGTGCCAAACAGCAACAGCTTTGACATCAGTGAGAGCTGAAAACTCCCTACCACAAACGGAAAGACAATAAATAACAGCAGGATGACACCGCCGATAGCAGCCAGTCTTTTGGGAAAGGTTGACTGCTTGTAACCCATTACGACATTTGACATAGCACAAGCTCCGATAAGTTATTTACAAAAAGGGGAAAAGAACGTTAAGGGAACCCGTTATGTCCGTTTTTGAACGGTAAATAAGCCCTCAGGCCGGTATCGGATGAGGACAATAACTGCGCCTAATACAATGACTCTGGCGGTCGGGTCGTTGAGCAGGAAGGCAATGATCGCATTTGACTCTCCAATCAAGAACGAACCAGCCAAAATGCCAATTAGTTTATCGACGCCACCGGTAACCACAACCATCCAAGAGTCAACCAAATAGTCTTGGCCCATGGGTGGTGAAACAGTTTTAAGCGCGGAAATAACTGTGCCTGCAACGCCTGCTAACCCACACCCGTAAGCAAACGTGCCCATGTCTACCAGCTTGGTATTAACGCCTAAGCACTGGGCCATGTCTCGGTTTTGAGTAACCGCGCGAATTTGGCGACCCCAAGAGGTGCCATAGAACAGGTACATGGTCAAGCCTAGCAAGGCTAGCGCCGCCACAATGATAAAGAATCGATAGTAAGAAATAGACACCAGCGCTGAGCCTGCTTCGTCTTTGATCACGTCAATACTGCCTGACAGGTACGCCGGCGCCTTTACATATTTCAGCTCGGCGGTAAACATCAGCTTGATGACACCCTGCAGCACAATACTCAGGCCCCAGGTCGCTAAGAGTGTTTCCAGCGGCCTGCCGTACAGCCTGCGAATAATCGTAATTTCGACCAGGGCACCCACTAAGGCCGTGCCGATGAACGCGAAGGGAATCGTCATCAGCAGGTCCATTTTGAAGGTGTCCTGCATCCAAAAGGTAATGTACGCCCCCAGCATGATGAACTCGCCGTGGGCGAGATTAATAATGCGCATGACGCCGAAGGTGATGGCAAGGCCTAGGGCGGTTAGCAGCAAAATGCCCACAATCCCGATGCCGTTGAGCGCTTGGTTGGCCAAGCTCGTGTATGAAAAGCCACCGCCTGCCGCTTCTTCAGCGGCTTCCTGGGCTAGCAGGTAAATGGGCGATGACAGCATTGGAGATAGCGCAAGGTCTAACATATTGCTTTAGTCGGGTTGAAAAGGGCAAAAAACAAACGGCGTGCCAATCAAAGCACGCCGTTAGCTAACAGTGCTTAGAGGAACTTAGGCTCTAAGTCTTTACCGGTCTCTTTAGTCGGGTCGCTACGATCATCGGGCGTTGGGTGCTCACACATTCGGCCTTTGTACAGCGCCTGACTCCAAGGAATCGGCTTGACGGCTGCGTCGGTGGCAAAGACGATTTCGGCCTGGCCATCTTCCTTCCACTTACCAATTCTGGAATAGAGATAAGCGTGGTAGTTGGCCTCGTCCATCTTCACTGGGCCTTGTGGCGCATTGAACTCCTGACCACGGGTGGCTTCGCGGATGGTCGCTGTGTTGATCTCGTCGCCTGCTTCCTCAATGTCCTTCATTGCTTGCGCCATGAAGAAGGTTTGAATGTAGGCAGCTTCCATTACACCGTTGGTGACGCGGTCGTCGCCAAACATCTCTTTGAACTGGGCTACGAAGGCTTCATTCTCAGGGGTTTCTACACTTTGGAAGTAGTTAAAGCTGCTGAAGTGGCCGGCTGAATACTCAGGGCCCATCGCTTGAATTTCTTCTTCGGTGGTGGGATACGCCATGATTGGGATATCTTCCGCGTTGATACCGGCGTCTTTGAACTGACGGTAGAAGGCAGGGATAGAGTCGCCCACTAAGTTGCTCAAGACAAAGTCAGGCTTGGCGGCCTTGATTTTGTTGATGATGGTGATAAATTCTGTTGTACCGAGTGCGGCGTATTCGTCGCCGACGGCTTCACCACCTGCTTTTTTCAGCTCTGCGATCGCAATTCGGTTACTTTCCTTTGGATAGATGTAGTCCGAGCCAACGAAGAAGCCCTTAGGGCCAAAGTTGTCGTAGCAGTAAGGAATAGAGTCTGTAATCTGCTGGTTGGGAGCAGCGCCGGTGTAGAAGACGTTCGAGCTACACTCGTTGCCTTCGTAGTAAACCGGGTAGTAAAGGATAGAATCCTTCTCTTCAAATACAGGCAGTACAGATTTGCGGCTAGCAGAGGTGTAGCAGCCGAGGACGCAAACAACCTGGTCCTCGTCAATTAAGCGCTTAGACATTTGGTTGTAGAGGTCCCAGTCAGAGTTAGGGTTGACCACCACTCTTTCGATTTTGCGACCGTTGATGCCTTCACCCTTACCTTCCCACGGGCCGGTACCGGTGTTGATTTGCTCAATCGCTAAGAACGTCGCGTCTTGAAGGGACTTCTCCACAATGGCGATACTCCCTGTCGTGGAGTACATAACGCCGACCTTAATGGGGTTTTCGCCCAAGTCCGCTTGCGACTCGCCGCCGCTGCCGCCGCCAGTGCAAGCCGCTAAAACAGTAGTTGTAGCGGCCAGTGAACTGTACTGGAGAAACCTTCTTCGACTGAGATTACTAAAAACTCGAGATTGTGACATAGAAACCGCTTAACCTCACGCAAGCTGAAATAAGTTTTGAACGCTGTCCAAGCGCTCAGGCTCGCAAAAGCCTTCAAGCACCTGGAGATCCACCAAACAAACTGGCCTTAAAGACAGACCACTATCAAAGATTCATGAACAAAGATTCATAAGAACAACATTGCCCCCGGAGCCCAAGCAACAAGGTAAAAGAATCACTCTCGCAAGATCATTCTCTCAACCCAACGCCTAGGGAAATCTACTGATAATAATCAGGACTCTAATATACTGTTTTCACCAGGTTTTGTATCTTGTGATACAAAACCTGGCAGATAGCTTTCTCGGAAGCGACTGAGCCAACATCCGACAAACACTCGTAATCACTCATTTCTGGCAATCAAAGCGACGTAGCTAGACCCTTTCAGCTAGAGCAAAACTCAAAAAGCAGAAGGAAACCTTTTCAAAACTTTACTTGGCGAAATGAGTTTCTATCAGAATCCTAGTGCCCAAACATAGGAGCGCTGTGACCGCTGATTGCAGCTCAAGTACTCACGACTAGAGCTAAAAACCCTTCCTCTATTTCCTTAATATTTCTAATACAAATATTGGGGCAGTGCTGTATAAACAGCAACCGAAAGAAAACCTGTTGTTTTAATGATCGGCTAGCCTTAACGGTTTGCTACAAATCAAGCGTTCTGTATAGATAGCCACATTCTTAACCCATTTGAAACTGATAGAACAAAAGTAACAAGTGCGCGAGGACGTTTCATGTCTGTTCACGGCGATATTTCTTCTAGTAATGATTCAGTAGGCGTAGCGGTTGTCAACTATAAGATGCCACGATTGCACACCCGAGATGAGGTGCTAGCCAACTGCAAAAGCATCGCAGAAATGATTGACGGCATGAAGCTGGGTTTACCGGGCATGGATCTGGTGATTTTCCCTGAGTATTCTACTCACGGCATCATGTACGACGCCGATGAAATGATGGAAAACGCGGCGAGTATTCCTGGCGTTGAAACCGACATTTTTGCAGAAGCCTGCATTCGCAACAAAGTTTGGGGCGTGTTTTCTCTGACGGGAGAACGGCACGAAGAGCATCCAAATAAGGTGCCTTACAACACGCTGATTCTGATGAATGATCGCGGCGAAATTGTTCAAAAGTATCGCAAAATTATGCCCTGGACGCCGATTGAGGGCTGGTATCCGGGGAACTGTACCTATGTCTCTGACGGGCCGAAGGGGCTGAAGATTAGCTTGATTATTTGTGACGACGGGAACTATCCCGAGATTTGGCGTGACTGTGTGATGAAGGGTGCTGAGCTAGTTGTTCGCTGCCAAGGCTACATGTATCCTTCCAAAGAACAACAGATTATGGTGTCGAAGGCGATGGCCTGGATGAACAATACCTATGTGGCCGTGGCCAACGCCTCTGGGTTTGATGGCGTTTACAGTTACTTTGGTCACTCTGCCGTTGTGGGGTTTGATGGGCGTACGCTAGGCGAATGCGGCGAAGAAGAAAATGGCATTCAGTATGCGGCGCTCTCTAAGTTTGCGATTCGCGATTTCCGCAAGCATTCTCAGTCTCAAAATCATCTCTTTAAGCTGTTGCACCGAGGCTACACGGGCATGCTCAACTCTGGTGACGGCGACGACGGTGCGATGGAATGTCCTTACGAGTTCTATCGTGATTGGGTACTTGATCCACAAAAGACAAAGGAGAAAGTGGAAGCGCTTACCCGTGACACCGTAGGCACAGAGGAATGCCCAATTGAGGGGATTCCGAATCAGAAAATGGCCGAGCCCGTTGCGCCTACGGTAAAGAAGCCGGAACCTGTTGCCGTTAGGCAACCTGTCTCCTAGTTGTTGTAAGTCTTATGTATTTAACCCCGAGAGAAACCGAACGGCTAACCTTGTTTACGGCGGCGGAGATTGCCCGTCGCCGCAAGGATAAAGGACTTCAGCTAAATGTACCGGAGGCGATCGCCTACATCAGTGACTATATTGTTGAAGGTGCTCGTGAAGATAAAACAGTGGCCCAGCTGATGTCAGAAGGAGCCACCTTGTTGAACACCGATGATGTACTGCCAGATGTTCCTGGATTAATTCCGTTAATTCAGGTGGAAGCACACTTTAATGACGGCACTAAGTTAGTGAGCGTGCACAATCCTATTCGGCCCCAGGAGGCTTAGCTCATGGCTGGTTCGACAATAGGTTCTGCGGAGGAGTCTTTTGGGCCTGGTGCGGTGATCTGTGAACCAGGAACGCTGGAACTCAATGCGGGCCGAGACGCTAAAACATTGGAAGTGGTAAATATGGGCGATCGCCCTATTCAAGTCGGCTCTCACTACCACTTTTTTGAAGTTAATCGCATGCTCCAGTTCGATCGTGCTGAGGCACTGGGGTTTCGCTTAGATATTCCTGCAGGAACGGCGGTGAGGTTTGAACCGGGCGATACAAAGCAGGTAACGGTCGTGGCTTTGGCGGGCGATCGCATTGTTCTTGGTCTGAACGATCTGGTCAACGGTGCGGTGGATGATCCACAGGTTAGGGCTGATGCGATCGCTCGCTGCCAAGCCCAAGGTTACAGCGCTTCTTAGAGGTTTTATGAAAAGCCCTGTTGACACTGCATTCGCCCCCCAGCCCCCGAGTTCGGGGGAGCATCGCAGCTCCAGTAAAGTTAGATCTCTATTCCAGAGCAGTTTTGAGCATCTTGCGTCAGAGCCCCGAGATCGGGGACGGGGGCCAATGCAGCCTGTTTGAGACTTTTCATACAACCTTTTGTCCCGCTCTTTTCAACATCTCTCTGTTCAAACTAGCCTTTTGCAAACTGGCCTATGGAAATTAGCCGCGAGCGTTACGCCGAACTCTTTGGTCCTACCACAGGAGACAGAGTTCGCCTCGCTGATACCTCTTTGATTATTGAAGTCGAACGCGACGATACTGTTTATGGTGACGAATGTGTTTTCGGCGGGGGTAAAACCCTGCGCGATGGCCTAGGGATGGCCGCTGGCGTCACCGCCGCTGACGGGGCACTGGATATAGTGATTACCAATGTTCTGCTGGTTGATCCGGTACAGGGCATTGTAAAAACTGACATCGGCATCAAAGACGGCAACATTGTGGGTATTGGCAAAGCGGGCAATCCCGGCATTATGGAAGGCGTTACGCCGAACTTAATCATCAGCGCCAACACCGATGTACGAGCCGGTGAAGGATTGATTGCTACCCCCGGCGGACTAGATAGCCACGTTCATTTCGACAGTGCAGGTCTGTGCGCCGAAGCCCTCTCCAGCGGTCTCACAACCATGCTTGGAGGTGGCCTGGGCCCTGTCACCGTAGGCATTTGCACCAGCGGCGCGCATAACATGAGCGTGATGCTCAAAGCCTCAGAAGCTTTTCCAATTAACTTTGGCTTTTTGGGTAAAGGCAGCTCCAGCCTGCCAGAGAGCCTAGTAGAGCAGATTGCCAACGGGGCCATGGGTCTGAAAATTCATGAAGACTGGGGCGCGATGCCCTCTGCGATTAACACCTGCCTGAATGTGGCAGATGAATACGATTTCCAAGTCAAAATCCACACCGATACGCTAAATGAATCGGGCTATGTAGAAGATACTTTAGCTGCCATCAAAGGGCGGACTATTCACACCTACCACACCGAAGGGGCAGGCGGTGGCCACGCACCAGACATTATTAAAGTGGCGTCTTTTCAGCACTGCCTGACATCGTCAACTAATCCCACCAATCCCTACACGGTCAACACCTTCGACGAGCACCTGGATATGGTGATGGTGTGTCATCATCTGAATCCCCGCGTGCCAGAGGATGTTGCCTTTGCAGAATCTCGCATTCGCGCTGAAACCATCGCCGCTGAAGATGTCCTGCACGATATGGGAGCCATTAGTATGCTCGGCTCTGACTCTCAAGGCATGGGCCGCATTGGAGAAGTGATTTGTCGCACCTGGCAGCTGGCGTCCAAAATGAAAGACCAGCGCGGCCCCTTACCAGAAGACAACGAGCGAAACGACAATTTCCGCGTTCTGCGTTATTTGGCCAAATACACCATTAACGTGGCGCTCACCTGCGGCATTGCCGACTATGTAGGCTCGATTGAACCGGGCAAAATGGCTGACATTGTGCTTTGGCAACCCGGTTATTTTGGCATCAAGCCCGAGCTGATCATTAAGCAGGGCTTTATCGCCTGGTCACCGATGGGAGAGTCGAACGCGTCGCTAATGACCTGCGAGCCGATTTTGTATCGGCCTCAGTGGAGTAGTTTTGGCAGTGCGCCAGCGGCCACGTCTGCATGTTTTGTGACGCAGCTAGCTTTGGAGCAGGGGTTGGGCGATCGCCTGGGCCTAAGCAAACAGCTGCTGCCGGTCAAAAACACCCGTCAGCTGAAAAAGGCAGACATGCTGCATAACGATGTGTGCCCAGAGATTGAAGTTGATCCAGATACGTTTCAAGTGAGAGTTAACGGAGAAATTGCCACCTGCGAGCCGGTCGATCAAGTGCCGCTAGGGCGGCTATATGTTTTCCGCTGATGGTATGGCCATACCAAAGTTGTCAGCTGTTCAAGTTTCGCCACAGGTGTCACAGAAACAGGTATCACAGAAACAGCGATCGCAACCACAGCTGTCTCTGCGAGTTGCTTGTGCTGCCAATAGCCACAGTCCCAATCGGACTCTCCCCAATCGGACTCTCCCCAATCGGGCTTTTATTGCCAATCAATACGCCACCTATCCGTTCAGACTCTCCAACGCGCTCTCTTTAGATTCCAGCGATCCTCAGCGGGTGTATGCGTACATCATGAATGCTGGTCCGGGATTGTTGGCAGGTGATGACCTGAGAGTTGTTGTTGAAGTGGGCGATCGCGCCAGCCTGTACCTCACCGACCAGTCTGCCACCAAAGTCCACAGCAAACCGACAGGAGAATTGCCTGCTCAGATGACACACGTCCTGGAAGTGGGTAATCACGCCTACTTAGAGTACGTGCCAGAACCTATTATCTTTTTTCCAGCGGCAGCTCTAAAGCAAAAAACGCAGATCACCCTGCATCCTAATAGCCGTTTGGTATTGAGCGAAATTGTTGTGCCAGGGCGCTTGGCAAGAAAAGAGATTTACGAGTTTGAGCAGTTTGAAAATCGACTGGAGGTGCGATCTTCCGAGGGGGCTCTCCATTTTGTTGACACCCTAAAACTACTGGGCCAGTCCAATCGGTTTCGCACCCACAGATTTCTCACCGACCATCCTATTTTGGGCAGCTTTGTCGTCATCGCACCCAAACTCGATTTGGACCGATTCTCTCAGGCTGTCGAAGCGATCAATACGCCCGCTGACAATTTACAAATTGGCAGTTCGCCCTTGCCCAACTGCAATGGACTATTCGTCAGAGCCATGGCGAATAAAACCCGTGCAATCAAGATTTTTCAGCACCACTTACTCAGCACGACTCGTCGGCTACTCCAGCAGCAGCCGCTACCCGACATTCCCAAGTAAGTACCGCTGGGCTTCGTCTGTAGCAATGCAAAAAAGCGGCATTGTTGAGGCCGACGAAGCCAGGAAGCGCTGAATAGTGATGTGATTCAGCGCTTCTCCTGGCTGTTTAGTTGAGTTGATCAGGATCTACACCCAGGGCTCTCAGCTGTTCGGCCAGTTTGACAGCCTTAGCTTCTGCTTGGGTTGCCTTAGCTTCTGCTTGGGTTGCTTTAGCTTCTGCTTGGGTTGCCCGCTCTACACCCGTGGGCAAAAGCTGACCATCGCGATCGCACCACCGCAGCCAAGTCGTCGTTACCCCTTCAAACGTTCCTTCCCAAAGCGTAACGCCCAAGCCAACACGCTCTAGCCAAGGTTGATCGAGCCTTTCATAGGCACCCTGGGTCAACCCAAAAACATGTAAAACGCCCTCTTCGAGCTGCTGTAGTGGATCGAACACCACGTAGTAGCTCACGCCTAAACGGGCATAGTCCCGCAGCTTACTCCCCAGCTCATTGCCAACTTTGTTAGAAACGATCTCAATAACAACATCAGGAGACTTGCCAAACTCCCACACTAAGTACGTGCGGTTTTTCTTTTCTCTAAAATCTTGAGGAGCCTCCACGTCCAGACTCACAAAGACATCTGGCACAATAGGCGGGCGGTTAACCGATGAAAAAATGCCGATATCTGCATCGGCAACAAACGGACGCTCCATACCAAAACTAACCCAAGAACTGTAGAGAATCTCAACCAGCATGCGTTGAAGTTTAGCTGAGAAAAAATTGTCCACAGGTGTATCGTCCTCAATCACCAAGTCATCTATCTGAGGGGTTGAGTCAACGAGACGAAGAATCTCTGGAGTCGTTACGGGGTTCATGGGTTAACGGTGTTTTGACATCATTCAAAGCAGCCTTGGTAACTAGGGTAGCAAACACCAGCCGAGAAACCTGCACCCGCTTAGGCTCGATAACTCTCAATACGAAAAACACCGTCATACACGCCAAAGAGGCCTACTGCATACCCTTACGTAACAACAGACGATTTGGTAACCAATGAGACCAACAGTAAGGTTAAGAAACCCGAAAGATTACCCAGCTCAGCACTTTCTTTTGTAACAAAATGACGGCTTTTATTAAGGCATCTATTGTTTTTGTTAAGGCATTTATCCCTATCCCTACTATTGATAGACAATAAAAATCCCTTTATCGTTGCACGTGCACGTGTATCTAGCGATTGGGATTTCATCTCAGCCTCTTATCCACAGCATTATTCTTTATGCAGTGGATTTTCCGTCTTTGGCAGTTGTCTGTATCAAATTTCTGTATACGGCATGGCTGAAAGGGCGCTCTGATTTTGATTTGCTTTCGGTACTCCTTTCCCTCCCGGTCTTTTTGCGATGGCTCTCTCCGATCAACCTGTAACTAGCCAACCTGTCATCAGTACTAGAAACCAGCCCTCAAAAGGGAACCCCCAACAAAAGCCCACAGGTCCCGTTCAACAAGGGCTCTACAATCCACAGCACGAGCACGATGCCTGCGGCGTTGGTTTTGTCGTGCAAATGAAGGGCAAAGCCTCCCATGACATTGTGCAGCAGGGCCTCACCATTCTGCTGAATCTCGACCACCGTGGAGCCGTTGGCGCGGAGCCTAATACAGGCGATGGCGCAGGTATTTTGATGCAGATGCCGCACAAGTTCATGACTAAAGTGGCCAAAGCGGAAGGTATCGATCTCCCTGGAGCCGGTCAGTACGGCGTTGCCATGATTTATGCGACGCCTGATGAGGCAGCGCGCACAGAAGGCCGAAAGCACTTTGAGCAGGTAGCTGCGGATGCTGGGCTAGACGTCCTTGGTTGGCGAGATGTCCCAACGGATAATTCTTCATTGGGGCCGACTGCGCAAGGCAGTGAACCCTTTATGCAGCAAGCGTTCATCGGTCGCGGCACGTTGCCCGCCGATGCCGATGAGCTAGCGCTTGAGCGTAAGCTGTATCTAGTTCGCAAGCTGGCGCACCGGGCCATTATCGACGTTGATAGCTACTGGTATGTCTCGAGCGCGTCTTGCCGCACGATTGTATATAAGGGCATGCTGATGCCGGTGCAGGTGGGTAAGTACTACTTGGATCTGGCGGATCCTGACATGGAAAGTGCGCTGTCTCTGGTGCATTCTCGCTTTAGTACCAACACCTTCCCTAGCTGGGAACGGGCGCACCCCTATCGCTACATTGCGCACAACGGCGAAATCAATACTTTGCGCGGCAACATCAACTGGATGACGGCTCGCCAAAGCATGTTTGAGTCTGAGCTATTTGGCGAAGATCTCGAAAAAGCTAGGCCGCTGATCAATATCAACGGCAGCGACTCTACTATTTTTGACAATACGCTAGAGCTGTTGGCACTCAGCGGTCGGTCTTTACCGCACTCACTGATGATGATGGTGCCCGAGCCGTGGTCTGGCCATGCCACCATGAACGCTGAGAAAAAAGCATTTTATGAGTATCACTCTTGCCTGATTGAGCCTTGGGATGGTCCGGCTTCTATTGCCTTTACCGATGGCACCCAAATGGGCGCGGTACTCGACCGCAACGGCTTGCGCCCTGGCCGATACTACGTCACCAAAGACGATCGTGTCATCATGGCGTCTGAAGCGGGCGTGCTGCCGATTCCACCTGAAGATGTGGTGGAAAAAGGACGGCTAGAACCCGGCAAAATGTTCTTGGTCGATACCCAAGCAGGCCGAATTATTCCCGATGCTGAAATTAAACAGCAGATCACATCTGAGCAGCCTTATCAGCAGTGGCTCGATGCGCAGCTCGTTACTTTAGATCAGCTACCTGAAGCCAAAACTGAGGCCCCCACGCAGGACGACCCCGACGCCGTTACGCAAAAGCAAATGGCGTTTGGCTACACCTTTGAGGAGCTGAGAATGCTGCTGGCACCTATGGGCCAGAACGGCGTAGAAGCGATCGGTGCCATGGGGACAGATACGCCGCTGCCCGTACTCTCCAATAAGCCCAAGCTGCTGTACAACTACTTTCAACAGCTCTTTGCCCAGGTGACTAATCCGCCGATCGATTCCATCCGTGAAGCAATTATCACCTCAGCAACGACCACGATTGGTTCAGAGCGCAACCTGCTAGAGCCCACCCCTGAAAGCTGCCATTTGCTCCAGCTCAAGGCACCGTTTATCACCAATAGTGACCTGGCCAAGATTAAGCAAAACGACCAGTTCAAAACGGCTGTAATGCCTATTTTGTTTGACCCTGACACGGGTGAAGCGGGGTTGTCCGGTGCGATGGAAGCGCTCTGCATGAAAGCAGACGAAGAGATTGCCGCAGGCAGCGAGATTCTGGTGCTGTCCGACCGTGATATCGCTCAAGACCGGGCACCCATTCCCGCATTGCTAGCAGTCGCGGGCTTACATCACCACCTCATTCGCAACGGAACGCGCACTCGAGTAGGCATTGTGCTGGAGTCTGGTGAGCCTCGTGAGGTGCATCACTTTGCGGTACTGCTGGGCTACGGCTGCGGAGCGATTAACCCCTACATGGCGTTTGAAACGTTCCGACGCATGATTGATGAAAATCTGTTGCGCGGTGTGGAATATAAGGATGCCTGTAAGAACTACATCAAGGCCGTTACAAAAGGCGTCGTAAAGATCGGGGCCAAAATCGGTATCTCGACGATTCAGAGCTACCGGGGCGCGCAGATTTTTGAGGCGATTGGCCTGAATGAATCGGTGATTGGTAAGTACTTTACCTGGACGGCGTCTCGCATTCAGGGCGTGGGCCTAGACGTGCTCGCCAAAGAAGCGATTATGCGTCATCGTCATGCATTTCCGGATAATCCCACTACGGAATTGCACAACGCGGCAACACTCGATGCAGGCGGTGAGTATCAGTGGAGGAAAGGCGGTGAGGCTCACTTACTGAGCCCACAGAGCATTCACCTGCTGCAAAAGGCAACTCAAGATGGCAATTATGAGACTTACAAGACGTACGCCAAGCTGGTGAATGAGCAAGGTAAGAACTTCTTCCGGCTGCGCGATCTGTTGGAGTTTCAGCCGCAGGAGGCTATCCCACTTGAGGAAGTGGAGTCGGTTGAAGCCATTATGAGCCGCTTTAAGACCGGGGCGATGAGCTACGGGTCTATTTCGCAGGAGGCGCATGAAACGCTGGCGATCGCAATGAACAGAATCGGCGGCCGCTCCAACACCGGCGAAGGCGGTGAAGACCCCGCCCGCTATACCTGGACCAACGAACGAGGAGACTCCAAAAACAGCGCCATCAAGCAGGTGGCCTCAGGTCGCTTTGGGGTAAACAGCCTATATCTCTCCAAGGCCAAAGAGATTCAAATTAAAATGGCCCAGGGCGCAAAGCCTGGAGAAGGCGGTCAGCTGCCGGGTAAAAAGGTATATCCGTGGATTGCCAAAGTGCGGAATTCTACGCCGGGTGTCGGCCTGATTTCGCCGCCGCCGCACCACGATATTTACTCCATTGAAGATCTCGCTGAGCTGATTCATGACCTGAAGAATGCCAACAGAGCGGCTCGAATCAGCGTCAAGCTAGTTTCGGAAGTAGGCGTAGGCACCATTGCAGCGGGTGTTGCCAAAGCACATGCGGATGTTGTTCTCGTTTCTGGCTTTGATGGGGGAACCGGCGCATCGGCCCAGACTTCTATTAAGCACGCGGGTTTGCCTTGGGAGCTGGGCTTAGCGGAGACGCATCAGACGCTGGTATTGAACAATCTGCGCAGTCGGATTGTAATTGAGACGGATGGGCAGATGAAGACGGGGAGAGATGTGGCGATCGCAGCTCTCCTCGGTGCAGAAGAATTCGGCTTCAGCACCGCCCCACTCATCAGCCTCGGCTGCATTATGATGCGCGTGTGCCACCTCAATACCTGCCCCGTCGGCGTGGCCACCCAAAACCCCGAACTGCGCAAACAGTTCAAAGGCGACCCCGAGCACGCAGTGAACTTCATGCGGTTCATCGCTCAAGAGACTCGCGAAATTATGGCCGAACTCGGCTTCCGCACCCTCAATGAAATGGTAGGGCGCACCGATGTTCTCGCCGCCAAAAAAGCAGTCGACCACTGGAAAGCCAAAGGCATCGACCTCTCTGCGCTACTGCATAAGCCAGACGTAGGCGATGAGATCGGTCGCTACTGCACCGAAACCCAAGACCACGGCCTCGATAAATCTCTCGACATCACCAAACTGTTGGAGATTTGTCAGCCTGCTATTGAAAAAGGCGAAAAGGTAAAAGCGACTTTGCCAATTACCAACATCAATCGAGTCGTTGGCACCATCGTTGGTAATGAAATCACGAAAAACCACGAACAGGGCCTGCCAGAAGACACCGTGCATCTTCACTTCCAAGGCACAGCCGGACAAAGCTTTGGTGCCTTTACGCCCAAGGGCATGACCCTAGAACTAGAAGGCGATACCAACGACTACCTCGGCAAAGGTCTCAGCGGCGGAAAGCTTGTTGTTTATCCCGCAAAAGTCTCCACGCTAGTTGCAGCAGACAACATCATTGCGGGCAATGTCTCTTTGTATGGCGCTACTGGCGGCGAAGCCTACATCAATGGTCGAGCTGGAGAGCGCTTCTGTGTGCGCAATTCAGGGGCTACCGCCGTTGTTGAAGGCGTTGGCGACCACGGCTGCGAATACATGACCGGTGGTAAAGCCGTCATCTTAGGTCTAACGGGCCGCAACTTTGCAGCAGGCATGAGTGGCGGCGTGGCCTACGTTCTCGACGAGGCTGGTGACTTTGCAACACGCTGTAATACCGAAATGGTTGGCCTAGAGCGCATCGAAACAACAGACGAGAATCAGGAACTGCGAGACATTATTCAGCGCCATGCTGACTACACAGGCAGCCCTAATGCTAAGTCTCTTCTAGAAAACTGGGAGGCTACTGTTCCTAAGTTTGTAAAAGTGATGCCTCGCGACTACAAGCGAGTGTTGCAACACATTCAAAAAGCGCTGGCCGACGGCCTCAGCAATGACGAAGCCATGTCTGCCGCCTTTGAAGAGAATGCTCGCGACTTGGCAAGAGTCAGCGGTAGTTAATTTCTGTTCTCATCCAGTCACGCACCGACAGCTGGTTCCCCTTGGTAAGGGGAACCGCAAGGGAGGGGTCCTCGGTGTGTAGCGTAATTCTCGAAGACCCCTCCGTTGGTTCCCCTTACCAAGGGGAACCGTGCATCAATATTTTGGCAATCATCTCACCTCCTCGAACGTAACCAACATGGGAAAACCAACCGGCTTCATCGAACACCTGCGCGAAGCACCCACCGAAACCGCGCCCAAAGATCGCATCCGTAACTGGAAAGAATTTCACCAGCCCATGCCCGACGAAGCCCTGCAAACCCAGGGCTCTCGCTGCATGGACTGCGGCACTCCCTTCTGCCACTCAGGCGAACTCATCGGTGGCATGGCCAGCGGCTGCCCCGTCAACAACCTCATCCCCGAGTGGAATGACCTGATTTATAGAGGACTTTGGCGCGAAGCCCTCGACCGCCTCCACAAAACCAACAACTTCCCCGAGTTCACGGGCCGCGTTTGCCCTGCACCCTGCGAAGGCTCCTGCGTACTGGGCATCACCAATCCGCCCGTCACCATCAAAAACATTGAATATTCCATCATTGAAAAAGGCTGGGAGGAAGGCTGGATTGTGCCTCGTCCACCTGCGAAACGCACCGGTAAAAAGGTCGCCGTCGTTGGCTCTGGCCCCGCCGGACTCGCCGCTGCTGACCAGCTGAACAAAGCGGGGCATACCGTCACCGTGTTTGAGCGTGCCGATCGCCCCGGCGGGCTGCTCACCTACGGCATCCCCAACATGAAGCTCGACAAAGAAGACATCGTCAAGCGGCGTTTGGACATCCTTAGAGCCGAAGGCGTCACCTTTACTTGCAACACCGAAGTCGGGAAAGACTTACCGGCTGAAAAACTGTTGAATGACTACGATTCAGTCATTTTGTGTACGGGCTCCACTCGTCCCAGAGACTTGCCCATTGAAGGGAGAGAACTGAACGGCATTAACTTCGCTATGGAGTTTTTGACAGCCAATACCCAGGCTGTATTGGACGGTACGCCAGGTGATAACTACATCTCCGTAGCGGGTAAAGATGTTGTGATTATCGGCGGCGGTGATACGGGTACAGACTGCGTAGGGACATCTGTCCGTCACGGCTGTAAGAGCATCAATCAGCTAGAGATTATGCCGAAGCCGCCTGAGATTCGCGCGGCGACTAATCCCTGGCCTGAATGGCCCAAAATCTACCGCCTGGACTATGGCCAAGAAGAAGCAAAGGCACTCTTTGGGGAAGATCCTCGCGGCTACGTGAGAACAGCAACAAAGTTTGAAGGCGATGGCAATGGGAACGTTGCGGCAGTGCACACGGTAGAAGTGAAGTGGGAGCGCGATGAAAACGGTCGCTTTACGCCGATTCATGTAGAAGGCACAGAAATTGTAATGCCTGCGCAGCAGGTTCTGTTGGCAATGGGTTTCTTGGGGCCGGAGTCTCCTTTGTTGGATGCTTTAGGATTGGAGAAAACCGCGCGCAGTAATGTGGATGCTGAACATGAGGTGTATACAACCAATAAGCCGGGTGTGTTTGCAGCTGGGGACTGTCGCCGGGGACAGAGTTTAATTGTGTGGGCGATTAATGAGGGACGCGGGGTGGCTCGGGAGTGCGATCGCTACCTTATGGGCACGACTGAACTGCCTTAAGCGGGCTACCGGGCCAAAAAGCCCTATTCCGCCTACCTATTCATGCATTATAGCGAGAGCCAAATAAATTCGGCTCTTGCTGTAGTGCATAAATTAATTTGACCCGTCTTCTATTTTTAATGGCTCGATACCGACGCAGCCCAAGGAACGTTCACACGTTCCTTGGGCTGCGCCATTACGATCTATAGGGTTCTTAGCTACGATCGAGTAACTGATGGCGGCGCTCTGTCACGGAGAGCGCTGGGGAAGGCGATTCTTCCTGGGACTCTGGCGCCACCCATACGGTGGCTTCAGTCTTTTGACTGCTTTCTTGCTCGGCAGTGACATTTTGGGGAGAAGCTTCTGGATAGTAAGGCTGTGGGTAGTCTTCACCTTTGTTTCGAGCATCGAATTCGCGTAGGCGCAGTGTCTGAATCTCAAAATCTGGATCAACCTTGGGCAGAGCCTGGGCGGTAGGTGCAACTGCTGCTGTTGCGAGTACTACGGATAAAGCGGAAAGGATAAAGCGTTGCATAGTCGTGATTCCTAAGATGTAGTTGTTTTGCGAGTAAAAGCAAGCAACAAAGTATTTGTTCTTTGCTTTTGCTCTATAGCATCTGTAGAGTTGCTTAGGGCACTACTTCGGCTGAAACCATTATGTAGCAACGGGCAACTCTACTAGCAAAGTAAGAATGCATCCTTACTTTGCTCTATATGTCTATTAGACAGGGAGCAAGGCTACGATAAGAGCTAGGAAAAGGCTGACTTATGGCTAACTTTTAAGGCCTTTACGTAAACCCTCCGTTCTGACAATCAAAACAGAGGGTTATTCGCCAATATAGTCTGATGAGAGAGTCTGATGAGAGATCTCTTTGAAAGAAACGAATAAAAGAAGGTGGCTCATTTATATTTGTTTTTTGACCATAGTTTTTGGAAGGGATATTAATCAAAAATACAGTCACTAACGCCATAGCACAGCAGTGACCCTGCTCTTCAATAGCCTTCTAGGCTAATCATTAGAACAGAAAAGAGAAGTCTCTGAAGTGAAAACGGTGAATGGCTGGGTTACGGGTGTGATGAGCGATTGAATCTCTGTAGCATTGAGAGCATCATGATAAATGCGAAGATCTTCGTATTGGGCAGCTGGCGTCACCCGGTGAGAATAGCCTAACCTCACATCAATACTGCTATTAATATTGGCAATGCCTGTTTTTGAGGCGCCTTCAGTCGCAAGCGCACCATCAAAGTATATTTTTAAGGTTCGGCCTGCTCTCACAATGGCGATATGGTGCCATCTGGCATCGGTTAATCCGGGTAAGTGGCGGGTTTTAACCATTGCACAGTTCTTTCCTTCACTATTCTCATCGACGGCAAAGGTCAATCTTTCTTGATCTTCAAGCCGCAGCGAAAACCAATTGCCGTGCCCATGCACCTTGCGGTTACCAATGAGGTCCAAATCATTGTGGTCATAGGTGCTCTCAATTCGGAGACCAAAAGCCACTGTGAAATCGCTGGTCCCAAACCGACCAGCCTTATTGCCAAAATTAATGCTTGCCGTTTTCCCCTTTAACCTAACAGCATTTCCAATACGACCATGACCTCCAAAGCAGCTTTGATAAGTATCACCTTGCAGAAATATCCCTTCAGTGCCGCTGATGGTATCTCGGGTGATACCCCCTTCTTTTTCCGCAAACTGCCAATGGTATTTAGGCTGACGTGTCATAAAATTCTCCTGGTTCGACTGGTTGTAGTTTGTTGTCTGGGTGTGAACATGAGTTAGCGGCGTCTGCATAGCTTTGAGAGCTTTTCTCTGTTGTTTAACAGCTATATTAGACAAGACGGAAGGCTGCGTTAACGGCCAGGAAAAGCTGAGTTGTGGCTGACTTGTCGTTGCCTTTGACACACACACGAGAAAGCCTCCAATTATGCTGGAGGCCTTTACGTGGGCAAGCAGAAGAAATTTGACAGTTTTGAGCTGTACAGAAGAAGGTCAGTCTCTACGCAATACAAAGAAAAAGGGCTGCTCCATACCCTTACAATCCATTAAGCCCAGCAGGATATTCTCGTTTACTTTTCTAAAAATGTCGTTGATGGGTAAATAGTCGTACATCATCGTGGCGCTAACCTTGCCTCGATATTCCATCATCCGAACGCTCGCTTTACTTTGGTCGGTTTTGAGCAGCTTGCTCATTACGCTATACAGCGGTTTGAGTGCTGTAGTCTGAGGAAGATCAATGCTAAATCCCAAATTTACAGCGGTGGGATTAGGATCGACCTTAAAGATCTGATCCCCATCGGAGAATAGCAGAGGGTGCACACAATCTGAGCTGACAAATTCTTTCCCATACCAGCCAATCGTCTCCAGCAGCCTTGAATCTTTTTGACGAGTTGGATGCTGTGGACTTAGCGTTCGTAATGGGGCGTTGGCAAGGGTCTGGGTTCTATACTCATC
>JBCBDN010000034.1:0-19273 GCA_038529685.1 Cyanobacteria bacterium J06598_1
TACACCCAGCCTACTATTATTATTTAGATGCTAATGAGTCTGTATTCCTACGTATTTACTACATTGGTTTTGCTACATTGGTGTGCATTTACTTCGAATTTGCGGCAACAAGAGTATAGCTAGCTGATAGCGGCTCCTGCGACGTAGGTGATGGCGACTATGTTTTGATGGTTGCTGTTCTATGGCGCTTGTGCTGTGTTCGAGACAAGACATCCTTGACTTGAACTGATCCGTCAGTGGCTAGCTGTTACCGACTGGCGATGGTGATATATAGCGCTTGCGATTAGCATTGCGCGCTTTTTATACTATTTTCTAAGCCTGTACTGCTCAGTTTTTATCTCCAACACCAAGAGTTCTAAAAATATATGAAAATAGCTGTTATTGGTGCTAAATCAATGCCGCCGCAGCAGGGGGGGATTGAGCATGTCTGTGCAGAACTATATCCTCGGATGGTGGCTGCCGGTCATACGGTTGATTTTTATACTAGAGCCTCTAGTACTCAGCAGCCGCAAAACAAGCGGCAGACCTACCAAGGGGTTCGCATTATTTCTCTTCCTGGAATTAACTTCAAGGGCCTAGATGCGTTTTCTACATCCTTTTTGGGGGCTCTATTTGCGGCTCGTGGTGGATATGATGTGATTCACTTCCATGCGATTGGTCCAGCGCTCTTTTCAGCAGTGGTAAAATTGCTTTCGCCTAAGAGCAAAATCGTGGTTACTTGTCACGGCTTAGATTGGCAGCGCGATAAGTGGGGAAAGCTGGCAACTAAATATTTGCGGGCGGGCGAAAAGGCCTCTGTTCGTTTTGCCGATGGAATTATTGTTGTGTCAGGTAATTTAAAAGATTACTTTTGGACAACCTACCAGCGGGAGTCTGTTTATATTCCTAATGCAGCGTCGCGCTACGCCCACTCAGATCAATCGTTCTCTTTTTGCCATCAGCTAGGGCTTACCCCAAAACGATACATTGTTTTTTTAGGACGATTGGTCCCAGAGAAACGGCCCGATCTCTTGATCAGAGCGTTTGAAAAACTACAGCCAGCAGGCTGGCGTCTGGCGGTTGTGGGGACGGCGAGTGATACCTCTGAGTATGCAACCCATCTAAAAGCGCTGGCTAAAGATCAGCCCAACATTATTTTTACGGGTGAGTTGCGCGGACCCCTCCTGGCTGAAGTGATGAGAGGGTCTGGGCTTTTTGTACTCCCTTCGCGATTAGAAGGGATGCCTTTAGCGCTCCTAGAAGCGATGGCAGAAGATATTCCTGTTATTGCTAGCGACATTCCTCCCCACCAAAGCTTACTTGAACCCGATCGCGGTGTTTTGTTCAAAACAGATAGTCTTGAGAGTTGTGTATGTCAGTTAGCGTGGGCATTAAACAATCCTGAGCAGATGTCTGTTTTGGCCAAAAATGCGAGCCGCTTTATCCAAAAAAATCACACTTGGGAGATCGCAACCCATCAAACCCTAAAACTATACGAAACTCTGATTGCGAGGCCGTTAGATGTTTCTGCCTACAGGTTTGATTCGGTGAGCGGTCAGCCCGCATCAGCAACTAATTCTGTGGCTACGTATAGCGAGACCTCGAACAATAAATAGAAAGCTAGATCAAGCAAAAAAGGGGCTGCCAAAAAGAATTTATTCGCTACGAGTGATTTCTTCTTTTTTGTCCGGATACTGCGCTATTTAGGATGGGGCCGCTACTGAGCTGGGCATCAAATCACGCCAACAGGCTGTATGAATTCATAGTAAATTTACGCAGAAATGATTCGTGCTAATTTACATTAGAGGTTGTGCAGCAAGCCGCGTGTTTAGGTTTAAGTCGTTGAATTGTTGGGCTCAAGGTCTAAAATTAATTACCTGAGCTGACGTCTTAAGCTGAGGCAGCAGATAATCTCAGCAGGATTCGTAGAACTTATGAGCCAAGGTCCATCTTTGATATCTGTTTTGAAGAGACGCTGGCTTCCAGCAGTCGCTGTGCTAGCAACAACTGTAGGAGCCTCGCTGGTTTATTTGGCGGTTGCCAAGTCTGAGTATGCAGTTACCGCGCGGTTAATCGTTGATGATAGATCCGTCAGCATTTCAGAGCTCGGCCAGGAGCTTAGTGCCTCACGAGTGACCCCTCCCGGCGATGCTAACCCGCTGGCGACTGAAGCAGAACTAGTTCGCTCTCAAACTGTCATTGAGCGGGCGATCGCGCTCTTAAAAGAGAATGGTCTTCCGGCTGACGATTTGATTGCTGAAGATATTGCCGAAGATATTGATGTTGCTATCATCCCCGCAACCAATATTTTGGAAGTCAGCTACGCCACTGAACAGGTCGGAAAAGCTGCGGCGATTTTGAATGCGATTTTGCAGGCCAGTACCGAGCAAAGTGCGGAGGCTATTCGCTCTGAAGCGTCTGCCGTACGCGCTTTTTTAGAAGCCGAAGTCCCTCAGCTTCAAGCCCAGCTGGCTGCCGCTGAGACTGCCGAAAGCGAGTATCGGCAGCAGAGCGGTTTGATTTCCTCGGAGGTGCAAACCGACGGGCTGATCGCAACCCTGTCTGATCTCGCAGCTGTAGAGCAAGCGCTGAACGCTGATCTAGTAGGCGTGATTAGCCGTGAGCGTCAGCTCCGCCAAATCACGAATGTCGGCAGCTTGTCTGAGGCGTATGCCGCTGTGCAAGTGGGTCAAAATGCTGAGCTACAGGGGCTGCGTCAAGATCTGATTGCGCTAGAAAATGAGGTGATTGACGCCCGCTCTCGGTTGGGCGACCAGCATCCCGATTTGCTGGCGCTTTTGGACCGACGCAATGACACGCTGGCACTCTATGCGCGGCAAGTTGGGCTACAAGCGCCTAATGCAGCTGTGAATCAGCCGCGATCGCTGGCAGCCGACCCACTCAGCCAAGACTTACTCTCTCAACTGGTTGCCAGCGAGGTAGCGCGCTCAGAAATAGAGAGCCGCTTGGCCTCTGTGCGCCAAGAACGCAATCGCCTCTCCGGCCAGCTTTACGATTTACCCGCTCAGCAAAAGCCACTGGCCACGCTGCTGCGCAAAAAAGCAGAGGGCGCCGCCTCACTAGAACTGCTGCAAAACAAACTAGAAGAGGCCCGTTTAGCCGAAGCTCAGCTGATTGGCAATCTCAGAATCATTGACAAGGCCGTAACGCCAACTGCCGCCGAGTGGCCTCAGCCGATTCCGATTCTCTTCTTGGGCCTAGTGGCGGGCTCAGTCTTAGCAACGGGCATAGTGCTCCTGTTAGAAGTGCTCGACGACTCTGTCCACAGCCTCAGTGAAGTAGAGTCTCTCACTCAGCTGCCGATTCTGGGCACGTTGCCAAAGCTGCCTCAGCATGCGCTACACCTCGATATCCCTGAGAATTTTCTGGGCGATCCGGTGCTAGTAGAGCCCTACCGCATGCTGCTGCAAAACATCACCCTGCGCAACACCGACCGGTGCCAGGTGGTGGTGGTCAGTAGTGCCGGCGCCGATGAAGGAAAATCTGTGGTGACCTCTCATCTAGCGGCGGTGTCTTCTCTGCTGCTGAGGCGGACGCTGATTATTGATATGGACTTACGGCGACCCAAACAATTTTCTACCTTTAATCAGCCGCCGCTACCAGGCGTTACGACCACTGTCTCTGGCCAAAATACGCCGCTAGAGGCGATTCAAGCTACCCGCTTGGAGAATCTATGGATACTGCCTCACGGCGATGCCGCAGAGCAGCCTTCTGTCGTGTTGGAGCAGGTCATTCAGTCGGGCTTAATCAAACAAATTGCTCAGCACTTTGACTATATTTTTATCGACACGCCGCCTATCAGCAGCTGCGCCGATGCCGTCATGCTTGGGCAGCAAAGTGACGGGCTAGTGCTGGTGGCCCGGGCTGACTTTACGCCTAGTATCACGTTGCAGCAAGTTGCCAACCGCCTCAAAAGTAGCGGCGTTTCGCTCTTGGGCGCCGTGATGAACAGCACGCAAACCAACACCGATACGTATTACCAACAGCAACCGCCTGCCAGCAGCAACGGCAACGGCAACGGTAATGGGTCGAAGTCCCGTGCGTTTTATTCCATCGGTCGCCAAAAATAAATCTCTGAGCCCTATGAACGCCCTGTTTTCGCCCGCTTTCAAAAACGCACAGCCCTCTGCTCGAACTGTGTTACCTCAAGCTGTTTTATCTCAGATTGGCTTCCCTCAAATTGCGCTAGGTGCGATCGCAGCCCTACTCACTTGGAGCTCCGCTACGCCTATCTCTCAGGCCCAGAGCACTCAGAACGCTCAGAATGTGCCAGAGATTCCCGCCTTCCCTTCATCCCCTGTCCGTTCCACCGCTCGTTCAGATGTCAGCCTGCTCAAGTCAGGCGACCAAATTGATGTCACTGTGCTGGGCTTTCCTGAGCTATCGGGCCAGCAGCGAGTAACCGCCAGCGGCACTGTTCAAATACCGCTAGTGGGTAATATTTTGCTGAACGGGCTCACGCCGCAACAGGCTACCGCGAGAGTCACCACCGCGCTATTGCCTTACGTGCGACGGCCTCAGGTTAGCGTCACGCTGCTGAGCATCAGCCCGCCTCGCATCAGTATCACGGGCGCTGTCCGTCGCCCAGGCCCTCACTTAGTGGTCCCGCCCGACTTGCCTGAAGGCGACTTTAGCGACCTTACCGACGGCGACTTTCAAACCCTCAGCTACGCACTCATTTTGGCAGGCGGCGTGACACCAGAAGCCAACTTGAGAAATATCACTATTCGTCGTCCGGTTAATCCTAATGTGCCGGGGGTAGGTGGTCGTACCGCCGTGAGTGAAGTAGAAGTAGACCTGTGGCGGGTCATTCAGCAGGGCGATCTGGGTGCTGACCTCCGCATCTATGACGGTGACGAAATCGTGGTTCCAGTCGCGGCGCTCTCTAGCGACGAACAGCAGGCGCTGCTGAGTTCCACCGTAGCCCCAACCAGCATTGCTGTACAGGTTGCTGGCGAAGTGCGCTCCCCAGGCACTGTGCAGGTCGGCCCCACCTCCGATCTGATGACTGCCCTAGCCGCTGCTGGCGGACCCACTAATGAAGCGAGATCGTCCATAGATCTTTTCCGCATTGGGCCAGAGGGCCGACTGAATCAACAAAGCTTCGAGTTTGGCGATACGACTGAGCCATTGCGCGATGGCGATGTGATTGTGGTGGAACAGCGCCGTAGTGTGGGTGTTTTGAACTTTTTGAGCTTGCTATTTGGACCGCTAGGCGATTTTGTCGATACACTTCGTCTGTTTTAACCAGTGCCGTTTTATGAGTCGCTTACTTTCTACACCGCGCCAAACAAAGCTAACTGGCTTAACGCTTCTAGTTGCCGGACTGGGCTGCCTGACAGGAGCTGGCTTGGGCTTCCTTGCAGGCATTAATGCGCTGTATATGGTGGTCTTTTTGGTGGCCTTGGGTGGGCTGTTTTTGGTCTGTCAGAAGTTTGAGACGGCGGTGATTGCGCTGTTGATTGTGCGGAGTGCTCTGGGTTGCTTTGAGGTGTTCCAGTTGCCCGCCGTATTTGCAATTGGCCTTGATGTGCTCACCATTGGCTACATTATTTTGTGCTGGCTGCGGCGTGAAAAGGTGGTGACGGATCGGTTCTGGTTCTTTTTTGCAGGTTGGGTTGCTGTTCAGGCCATTTGGGTTGTGCTTCCTGCCCTTGGCGCATTGCCCGATACACTCTCACCGTTTTCTTTTGGCACCAGTTTACGAGAGTGGATTCGGCTCTTTTCCACGCTATTGCTCTACCTGCTGGTAATGCAGCTTCAAGACAAAATTCATCCCGAGCGCATCGTTAACGCCCTATTTTTCGGACTGATTGCCCCCCTGTCAGTCGCTGCACTGCAGATAGTAGCCCCACCTTCTATGCTGCCTGAGGTATTCCAACCCACCGGCCTCATCTTTACCGATGTCCTTAGGCTCGACGGCACGATGGGGCACCCCAATGACTTCGCTGTTTTCCTCTTTTTGTTTATGAGCCTGACGCTGTGGAAAATGAGGCATGCTGACCGCAAGTGGCCCTGGACGATCTTGCTTTGTGTTTTAGCGTTTTTCTTGGTCAGTACGCAGACGATGGTGGTTTTAGGCATGACCAGCGTTTTCGTGCTGCTGTTTTTTTCTTACCGTGCCAATGTGACCAAGATCGCCTTGGGTGTTGTGTTAGTAGTGACCGTTATTGGTTTGTACGCTGCGACCGGTGCCGGACAAGAGCGGCTGGCCTCTATTGCCGAAACGCCACTGCTCGACCCCAATATGGATATTTCGCGCTCCATTTTGCTCTCTTGGAAAGTGCCCAACAGCTTCAATTGGCGGCTCGCGCAGTGGACGTTTTTGCTAGACGCTTGGCAGCAGTCGCCCTGGCTAGGCTACGGTTTGCATACGGCTGCTTATTTAACACTGTTTGAGAAAGTGGCGCATAATGACTATGTTCGAGCCATTGTAGAGCAAGGCATTGTGGGGTTAGGGCTGTTTTTAATGTTTTGGATAGCGCAGGCGGGGTGGCTGATGCAGGTTTTCAAGCGGGCGCGTCCTGGCAGTCAGCAGCAAAGTCTTAGCTTTGCGCTGCTGGCTATTTTGTTTGCGCTGTTGCTGGGTATGGCGACCGAAAACATCTGGAATCAAACGATTATTTTCTTCTACTGGTGGGTGCTGTTTGTGATAGTTCGCTGGGATTGGGACGCGCCTTTAACTGCTGAATTGGGGCCTTTAGAATCAGGGCCTTTAGAATCAGGGCCTTTAGGATTAACAGCTTCAGACTCAACAAATCTAGACTCAACCATCCAACAACAGGTCAATCATGCTGGTTGAAAAAGTGCAGGCGCTTTTCGCCAGTCGGCTCTCTCGTAATCTTGGCTGGCTGGGGCTGGGCCAAGTATTCATGCGAGTTTCCCGTTTGGGGACAACTGTTGTGCTGGCCCGTTTGTTCAGCCAGTACGACTACGGGCTGATTTCAATTGTGTACACGGCTCAATCTTTTGCCCAAGTCTTTACGATGGGAAGTTTGGGTGGCGGCGTCAGTGCCAAAATTGTAGAAGCCCAAGAAGAAGATTTAGCTGTGGTGTGCGATACCACCTATTGGATTAGCTGGGGGCTGTGCATTGGGGTCGCGCTGATTCAGTGTGCGGTGGCGCTGCCTGTGGCTTGGTTTTACGATGCACCAGAAATCGTTTTGCCGCTGTGCGTGCTCAGCTTGATGTACTTGCTCTACCCGGTGTTTAAGGTGCACAGTGGCCTGATTCAGCGGGAAAACCGGCTCAAGATTACGGCGCTGGGCATTACGCTGCGTGAGATGTCGAATAATATTCTGACGATTATTTTTGCGCTGTTAGGGTTTGGCGTGTGGTCGGTGGTGTTTGGCCTATTGTTTTCTGCGCCAGTTTGGATTGTGGTGAACTATCGCAATCACGCCTGGCGGCCACCCAAAAAGTTCACGCTTGAAAAAGGGAAGGAGATCTGGCAGTTTGGGGCCAGTATGATGGGTGTGGAGTTCATGGATATGCTGAGACTCAATATTGACTACTTGATCGTGGGTAAGTTTTTGGGCGTGGAGGCGCTGGGGCTGTACTTTTTGGCCTTTAATGCCGGACTGGGCATCAGCAAACAGGTAATCAATTCAACGATGGTGGCGCTGTTTCCCCATTTGTGTGAGGTCAGAGACGACCGGCTGAAGCTCAAGCAGCGGTACCGAGCGAGCCTGCGTCAGGTAGGGTTTGTGATTGTTCCGCTGGTGATTGTGCAGTCTAGTTTGGCACCGTTTTATGTACCGCTGATCTTTGGCGAAAAGTGGCTACCGGCAGTGCCGATTTTGATCACGATTTGTATGTCTGCGATTCCGCTGGCGTTTGGTCTAGCTGCTTTTCAGCTGCTGAATGCGGTAGGCAAAATCAACATTACGCTGAAGTGGAATTTGATTTATACGGTGCTGTTTACGGTGGCGATTTTGGCAGCGGTGAAGTTTGGTGTGTATTGGGTGGCGATCGCAGTCCTCATCGCACAGTGCGCCAACTTGCTCTTCAGCGTATGGGTGTTTCGCCATGTGTTTGCCAAACCTGCGGTTAGCTGAGCTGACCATCGGTGAGTTTGAGGAGGCGATCGCCCACCTGAAAATAGCGATCATCATGGCTAATCACCAGAACTGTTTTCCCTTTTGCTTTTAGCTCAGGCAAAAACTCAGTATAAAAAACATTTTTGAAAACGGGGTCTTGGTTAGAGGCCCACTCGTCAAAAACATAGAACGGTCGATCTTCTAAGTAGGCCACCAGTAAGGCCAGCCGCTGCTGCTGCCCGCGCGAAAGCGCCGTGGTAGAGAACCGCCCTGAATCAATGCTGAGCTTGTGGCCCAGCTGAAGTCGGTCGAGATACCGATCAATTTGCTCGTTTTGCCCTTGGTCGCCCATGCCCAACAGCTGATCGAAGAGATGAAAATCTGTAAAGATAGCTGAAAATAGCTGCCGGTATTGTTCAAAGGAGTAACGGTCAACAGAGTAACGGTCAACAGAAGACGGGTCTATTAACGCCCTTGAAGGCTCGCTGCTGACAGGCATGCCATCGAGCAAAATCTCTCCTGTCTCCGGCTCATAGAGTCCCATAATTAGCTTGGCCAAGGTTGTTTTCCCGCTGCCGTTTCCCCCGACCAAAAACACCAGCTCTCCCGGCTGAAATGTTAAGTCAATGGGCCCGAGGGTAAAAAAACTGTCTTCTCTTTCCCGGTAGTAGCGATGGGTCACTGCCTTTAGCTGAAGCGATCGCCACACGGTCACAGACGCACTCGTCTCAGCGACAGGCGTGGCTTCTGCGGCCAAATCTAGCCCCACCGATTCAATTTTTCGCAGCGCAACCGCAGCTTCTGAGAGCTCAGGGAGCACATCAATCACAGAGAGTATCGAAGCGCGCACGTACAGCAGCGCAATCACATATCCTGAAAGCACCTCCGTCTCAATAGTGAGGTACCGAGGCAACAGAAAGAGAATCAGTCCCACCACCATCAAGATCAAAAATCGTCCCCAGGCGCTGATAACGGTATAGGCCGCATCCCAGCGAAAAAGAGACTTTTGGACTGCGCGCGCGGTGGGGCGTAAAGTCTCTCTCAAAAAAGCCTCTGAGCGGTTTGAATTGAGCTTGAGTTCTTTGATGCCTAGGGTCAGATCGCTGAAATAGCGATACAGCGTATCGAGCTGCTCTCGGCTAATTGTCAAGATGTCCTGCTCGTGGCGAATCATCAGCTGATAAGAGATCCCGCCAATCAGCAAAAAAACCAGTGTTGCTAAAAAAGCCTGCCACGATAGCCAAATCAAATAGCCAAAACACACCGCAATCGTAATCACATCTGTTACTAGCGGCACAAGCTCAGTCGCCGTCTCGCTGATGTTGTCAATGTCTTCTGTCAGTAGGGCGAGTAGGGGAGCACTGCCCATTTTCTCTAACTTTCTGAGCGGTGCGTTGATCAGCGTGCGCGCCAGCTGCACCTGTAAATTAAGCAGAATTTTGCGGTAGAGGTAGGCGATGACGAGATTGGCTGCGATCGCACTCAGCAGCGTCATCACCACCACGCCCAAAAACAAACCCACCAGTGGAACAGAGCCTACTTCTGGTGACGACAAAGCCGTTGACGACAAAGCCGTTGACGACAAAGACCTGTGCACCAGCGCGATCAGTCCCCCACTGCACAGCCCGCTGAGCCCAGCTGTCACCAGCGCCAGCACCGTTAGCCACGGCGCGCGCTTAGCGACAAACCAAAAGATTTTCATTAGCGCTGACCCTCAAAGCCCCGAGCCACAGGCGTCCGTTCTTCAGGCGTCTGTTCTGCAGCGATAGACTGCAGAACGGCTCCTTTCTCCCTATTGAGATCAGACGTGTTCAACAGATCGGCTACATGGTGGGCCAGTTCTCTCACCGCAGGTGCCTTGAATATGCCAGTGTGTGTGCCTGGGAGGTCGCGTCGACTCACGCCGCCCAGCACGTAGCGGCCCCAGCCGTAGTCTGGCGCGTGGGCACTCCACATAAAGTCTCCATCATCTATGGCGCGCAGCAGCGTAGCTTGTCCGTCGTAGGGCTGCGGGCGATAGCGATCGACGGCTTCCAAGTTGGCTAGCCAAACGGTTTCCCACACGTCTAGTTCTGTTGAAAACCGAGTGGGCATTTTACCGGTGGCCCGATAAAACTCCACCGCAGAGTCAAGCACAAACATTTTGAGAATGCGTAGCTCAAGCCGTCGCCAGGTCTCCGCTAGCCCGTATTTGGGCACGTAGCGAAAGAGATTGAGAATGCGCCGGTGCAGCGGCAGCGGTATCGCAAAGTTATCAAAACCGCCCGTATCGAACAGAATCAAACGCTCGGTGGTTTGCCCCATCGCCTGGAGCTGACGCGCCATCTCGAAGGCGACAATCCCCCCTAGGCTGGTGCCGCCAATCCTATAGGGCCCTTCCGGCTGGACCTTACGTATCGCTTCGATGTAGCAGGTTGCCATTTCTTCTATTTTACAGTGGGCCATGTCGGGGTAGTCATTACCGAGGGCCCGTAGGGCATAAAATGGCTGGCTTTTCCCCAGATGCTGAGTCAGCATCTGATAAAACAACACCTCACCATGTCCGCCATGCACCGCAAAGAAAGGCCGCTTGCAGCTACTACAGCTGCTGTCTTCGGGTTGAAGTGACACCAGCGGCGACCAGGGCACTTTGGCGCCTGCCTGAGTCAACGTATGGCCCATCTCTTCTACCGTAGGCGATTGAAACAGTGCTGAGAGCGGCAGCTCTACGTCTAGGGTCTCTATAATTTGGGCCATAACCTGAATGGCCTGCAAAGAGTGACCGCCCAGCTCAAAAAAGCTGTCTCGCACGCTGACTTTCTCCACTTCTAGTGCGGTTGCCCAAATGGTCGCTAGCGTCTCTTCTAGTGGTGTGCGTGGTGCAATGTAAGCGGTGTCTTCTAGTGCGGCGCGTCCAACGGGAAGGGGGAGCGATCGCACATCAATTTTGCCATTGGGCGTCAGCGGAAAGCTGGGTAAAAAGTCCAGCGTCGTTGGCACCATATAGCTCGGCAGGCTCTGATGCAAAAAGTCTCTTAGGCTAGCTGGCGATACCGATTGATCGGAGTGTTCAATCATGTAGGCGGCCAGTCTGGGGTTCCCAGGCGTATCTTCTCTCGCCACCACAATCGTTTCATGCACACCTGGATACTGAAGCAGCGCGGCTTCGATTTCACCCAGCTCAATCCGAAAGCCTCGAATTTTTACCTGGCTGTCTATTCGACCCAAAAACTCAATACTGCCATCGGGCAAATAGCGGGCCTGATCGCCCGTTTTGTAGAGCTTGGCAGCGGCATCATCGCTGAAGGGATGGGGTACAAACTTGAGCTGGGTTAAATCAGGCCGGTTGAGGTAGCCCCGCGCGAGGCTTTGCCCGCCAATGTGGAGTTCTCCAGGCACGCCAACCGGCTGAAGCTGCCCGTAACCGTCCAAAATATAGGTCTCTGTATTGGCCAGGGGTCGCCCAATCGGCACTTCCTGGTGAATTTGTGTGCGGCTATCGATATGAAAAGCAGTCGCCGTCACGGTGGTTTCAGTGGGACCGTAGGCATTGATTAAATGGGGATAGTCACCCACCAGCTGCTGCCAGGTTTTGATACGGCTAGGCAGCGCCCGCTCTCCACCAATGAGCACCAGGCGTACCGCTTTGGGCAGGCGAAAGTGGGTTGCGGCCATATCGGCCACCAGCTGATGCCAGTAGGCAGTAGGCAGGTTTAATACGCTCAGGCCCCAGCTTTGGCAGCTCTGCACAAACTGAGCGGCGGTGCCTAGCATGGCTTCATTTCTCAGCTGTAGCTTGGCGCCCGACAGTAGCGCAGTAAAGATTTCTTCAACGGCCAAGTCAAAACTAATAGAGGCAAACTGCAGCACACAGTCAGCTGCTGTGATTTGGTATTCGGCAATAGCCGCCTGGGTGAAGTGCACCGCCGCCTGGTGCTCAATCATGACGCCTTTGGGCTTACCGGTAGAGCCGGAGGTATAAATGATATAGGCCAGGTGATGCGGTGTGACGGTGGTGGTTGGGTTCTTGGCGCTGCGCGTTGCGATCGCCGCTTGATTTTGGTCTAGGCAAACAATGTGGTCTACTGCGCGGGTCACCGCGCCAGCGAGTCTAGACTGGATGTCGCTGTGGGTCAGCACGATGTTTACGTTCGCGTCGCTGACGATATAGCTGATTCGCTCTTGCGGATAGTCCGGAGCTAGGGGCAAGTAAGCGCCCCCTGCTTTTAGGACTGCCAGCAGCGCAATAATCATTTCTGGAGAGCGCTCTAAAAACAGTCCAATCGGCTGATCGGGCTGGATGTCCCAGTCCATTAGGTAGTGCGCTAGCTGGTTGGCTTTGGCATTTAGTTCGGCGTAAGTGAGCTGCTGAGATGAGAGCGTTTGCGCCGTGCCGCTATCTGTGCCGCTATCTGTGCCGCCACTGGATGAACAGTAGCTGACTGCAATGCGATCAGGCGTTTGTTCTACCTGCGCAGCAAACTGCTGGTGAAGGCATTGAATGGAGGTGATGCTAGGGGATGCAGTCTGTTGTTCTTGCCAATTTACGTTGAGCTGAGAGCGACTGTCTGAGGTGAGTGTTAGCTGCTGAGGTGGTTGGTAGGTGCCGTCTTGGGCAACTTTTCGGAGCTGCGCGGAGAGCGTGTCGAGAATGGATGCGATCGCCTCTGCCTGAGAAAAATCACTGTAGTATGTGACTTCTCCCACCATGCCTTCCGCCTGTTGTGAGAGCGCTAGCGTGAGATCTATCTGATCTATGGCCACTGTTTTTGGCCTAGGGTGCTCTATGCCTTGCATTTTGCTATGCGGGCTGTTCCAATCTTTTAGCAGCTGCGATCGCTCGGCTGTTGTCAGCAGCGGCAGCTGGGCAATCGGCTGGTCGATATTGGCTACGATACCGGCAAGCAGCACCTGAAAATGCCCCAGCATTCGTTTAATCGTGTCAGCGTGAAAAAGGTCCTGGCTGTACTCTAATGTGGCCATTAGCCCATCTTTCTGCACGTCTATTTCCATCACCAAATCAAAATTGGTGTGGTGACTTTCTAGGTCTAGCGGCTGGTAGGCCAGCTCCGTTTTCTCTGCGGTCCCTCCGGGCTTTTCGTGCAGCTGAAACATCACCTGAAACAGCGGGTTGTAGCTCAAGTCGCGCGCTGGCTGTAGCGCTTCTACCAGTAAGTCAAAAGGCAGTTCTTGATAGTCGTAAGCCTCCAGCGCACTGACTCTGACCTGATCGAGCACCTGCGCAAAGCCTTGGTTCCCAGTCAAGCTTGTGCGCAGCACCAGGGTATTGACTAAGAAACCAATAATGCCCTCTAATTCAGGTCGGGCGCGGTTGGCAATGGGCGTTCCTACCACAATGTCTGTTTGCTTAGTGTAGCGAAATAGCAACACCTTAAAGGCCGCGAGCAGCGTCATAAAAAGCGTTGCCTTTTTATGACGCCCGAGTACTCGTAGCCGGCCCACTACCTGAGCGGATAGCTCAATGGAGACACTTCCGCCCCGATAGCTAGGCTGGGGCGGGCGCGGCAGGTCTGTGGGTAGCTCTAGCGTCTGTAGCTGAGTGCCCAGTTTTTGGGTCCAGTATTTCAGCAGGCCTGCAAGCAGGTCACCCTGCAATCGCTGCTGCTGCTGCCAAGCAAAATCGGCATACTGCATCGGTAGGGGTGGCAGCGCGCACGGCTGATGATTCACCTTGGCCTCGTACAGCGCTAGCAGCTCATTGAAAAAGAGGTTGACTGACCAGCCATCAAAAATGATGTGGTGAACGGTAAACAGCAGCCAGTGCTCTGTTGGCGAAAGCTGAATCAGCGTCATTCTCCAGAGCGGCGCTTGGCTCAATACAAACGGCGTATCGCTATCACGCGCTGCGGCTGCGCTAGCAGCTTTATGGCATTCGTCTGGCGGTAGATGGCTGAAATCTAATCGGCGGATAGAGGGTGCGATCGCCGCTTCTACCACTTGAACGGGTTCTCTATGCCGCCGCTTGTTATTTGTTCTATCGCTGGTGCCACCATCTGTTCTACTGTTTTCAGCTTTACCGTCTGTTTTTGTTGGCTCACCCGCGTCAAAGTGCGTCCGCAAAGAGTCGTGGCGCGCTACGAGTACGCCAAAGCTGTACTCTAACGCTTCAAAATGCAGTGACCCCTTGAATACATAGGCGTTGGGAATGTTATATTCTGCACCGTCTGAGGTGATCTGCCCTAAAAAATAAAGCTGACGCTGCCCGAAGGAAAGCGGTGCCCTTTTACCCATTCGACGCCTTGCTTGACGCGATACATCATGAGAGACGTCAGAAGTAAGCGTCGTCATACCGCGATCATCAAAAGCCATAGAGGCAAACCAAAATACCTGAAAAGACGGACGCAGATGCTGCCCTAACTGCGTAGCTGTAATCAGCGAAAATGACCTTAGCCGCTTCTTAGAAGACATTGCTTTAAAAGACGGTGCTAAAGGCATCAGCGAGAGCTATGCCCACCCTAAGCCAAAAGCGTCAACGCTAGACAGTAAAACCTCAGAAGATCTTCTATTCAATACCTATTTGTGCTTATAAATGAAGGAATTTTCACACTTCAAAGATTGTGTAAAGCCGCCAGGAAAATAAGTGGTTTTACTTAATTTCTAGGTATGTATTGGTGAGGTTGCATCAATACATACTTCGTCTAAGAGCACTAGCGCATTCGTAGAATGGCAGTGCTACAAGCACTTTGCTAAGTCTCTAAAACATGAAAATCGGCAGAGTGTGAGGTGGTATGATACCTGGTACTTGCACGTATCAGCAATGTTTTTAATGTTCTGTTTTAGGGTCATTGACTCTCACTAAAGTTGCTTTTTTATACCTCAGAAAACCGATTCTTTCAGAGCGATTCTTAGAACAATGCGTAAGCCAGTCTTGACGATTTTTTACCAGTTCAATCCCTGGCACTCTTCTATCGGTGGTATCCAAACCATCATTCGCTCTTTTATTAAGTACGCGCCACCTAGTATTGACCTTCGACTGGTTGGCATTGGCACAGGCGACCCGAAAATGCCCGCTGGCCAGTGGCATCGCGCTGAGTTCGCTGGGCGTCAGCTAGACTTTTTTCCGCTGTTTGATCTCCCTGAAGACAACACGCGTCGCTTAGTGCCGACCTCCGTAAGATATACGCTCGCTCTGCTCAAGCGAGATCTCTCTTCAGACTTCATGCACTTTCACCGCCTAGAGCCTGCTATGGCCGCACTTCGCTGGCGGGGCAAAGACAAGCTGCTCTACATCCACAACGATATTCATCAAAAGGTAAAAGCCTCTGGCGAGCATAAATCTATTCTGTGGCAGCGCTTCCCTTGGCTATATTTCATGCTGGAGAAGGTGCTGATTGAGCAATTTGATCGCATTTTGTCTTGCAACTCAGACTCTACGGATCTCTACAAGCGGCTGTATCCCAAAGTAGCCGAGCGCGTAAGCTACGTTCACAACGCGGTAGACGATGAGATCTTTTATCCGGTCTCACCTGAGGTACTCGCTGACTACCGGCAGCGCCTAGCCCAAGAACTGGGACTCCCCGATCTTTCAAAGTTCTTTTTATTTGCCGGACGGCTGCATCCCCAAAAAGATCCACTCCTGCTAGTGCAAGCCATTGCAAAGCTCAACGACCCGACGGTTCACCTATTAATTGCTGGTGAAGGAGAACTCACTGACGCTCTGAACGCAGAGATTGCTCGGCTAAACCTGTCTCAGCATGTGACCATGCTAGGTCCGGTGAATCAAGCCAGACTCTCGGTGCTGTACCGAGCGGCCAGTGCTTTTGTGCTGAGCAGCGTGTACGAAGGGCTGCCAGTGGTGGCACTAGAATCTCTCGCCTGTGGCACGCCCGTTATCACGACTCGTGCGGGCGATACGCCCAATATTTTGACATCTCATAGCGGCATTATTTGTGAACAGAGGACAGCCGATACGATTGCCAACGCTATGGCGCAGCTGTTGGCCCACCCTGAGCACTATCCTCAAGCTGCCTGTAGCGATGCGGTCAAACCTTACAAAGGCAGACAAGTGATCGCTGAAATCTACGAGGATCTATTGCGTCAATGGCATCAAAGAGCCTCCACAATTTATTGACCCGTTCCCTCTTGTAAAACCTCAAACGACTCATTTCAGGATGAGGTATTCAACATGAGGTATTCAACATGGGGTGCCTTACAACAGATTCTTTAAAAACACACGCTATCGGTCAATGCAAGAGCAAAACTTAAACCAAAATCGTGGACTTGGGAACCTCAGTCAGTTTCAGCGAAGAGAATCTGCCCTCCCAGCGCTCTTGGAGCAGATGGACGCACCGACGTCAGGGGCAAAAACTATCGCGATTTATTTAGACGCGCTTCAGGGCTATGGTGCTGACAAAGTGGTACTAAAAATCGCTAATGGCCTAGTCAGTCGAGGCTTACAGGTTGAACTCGTCCTCTCTAAAGTTCCTCAAAGCGGCTTTGCCAATATCAACCCGGCTATTCGGTTAGTGAGCCTCGAAGGATCTCGCCACACTCCCATTAAAAATGTAACGGCACTCGCCAGCTATTTGAAGCGTCGTCGGCCCGATATTTTGTTCTCATCTATTCATTTCAACAATGTTGTAGCGGCCCTGGCGCTTACGCTTTCTGGGGTTAAACACTGCAAGCTCATTTTGCGTCAGGCCAATGCGCTTCAAGAACAGTTCAAAGACTATTTTCCGCCTGTGGTCACACTGCTGCAACCGCTCACTCGGTTAGCCTACCGCCGCGCCGACGTAGTGGTGAGCCCCTGCCGGGCCATAGAAGCTGACCTCACTGGGTTTATGAAGGTTAGCGAACACAAAATTCAGGTGATCTACAATCCGACCGTCACAAAAGATATCGCGCAAAGAGCGAGCGATACGATCGACCACAAGTGGCTGCATCCAGATAGAACCTATCCGGTGATTGTGTCGGTGGGCCGACTAAAACCTCAAAAAGATTTTTTCACGCTGCTGAGAGCCTTTAAAAAGTTCCAAACTCGCTACGAGCCAGATGCAAAGCTTGTAATTGTAGGAGAAGGACCCTTACGCCATCAGTTGGAGTCTCTCGCCAAGCAGCTAAATATTTTTGAAAGCACTCACTTTCTGGGATTTCATCAAAACCCCTATGCCTTTATGGCGGCGGCGGATGTGTATGTTTCGAGCTCTCGGTATGAGGGGCTACCCAATACTGTGATTGAAGCGGTGTCTTTGGGGCAAAGGATTGTAGCGACCGCCTGCCAAGGGGGAACTGCCGAAATTTTGCGCTATGGCCAATACGGCAAACTGGTCCCGGTCAAAAATCCAGACGTGATGGCAACAGGCCTTGCCGCAGCGTTGGCGGGCGAGCCGATCGCTGATCCAGCGGCGGCAGCAGCGGCTTTTGAACACGAGGCCCAAGTCGAAAAGTACTATGGCTTGTTTATCAAAGTGGCTAACGATGTGCGATTTCAGCCCAGCTATGAGGATGAGCCTCAGTCGCAGAGAGTGTAAGCCTTTTTGCTTGAGTCTAGAGGTGCTTTTGGGATGAACCCTCAATGAATGCGTCCGATAGTATGCTAGCTAGCATCTACCGTTTGCGATGGGAAGGGTGAAAATGGCGCGAGAACAGCTGAGTGCACTGCTGGGGCTTGGGGTATTTGTAGGTGTGGCCTATTTGACTTCGGTCAATCGGCGGGCCATTCGCTGGGAGTCGGTGCTGTGGGGCTTTGCACTCCAGATTATATTCGCGCTGCTGATTTTGAGAACGGTGGTGGGCTTTTTGGTCTTTGAATGGCTAGGCGGTCAGGTGAGTGCCTTTTTAGAATTTTCTGATGCGGGGGCTGCGTTTGTTTTTGGGGAGAGTTTTCAGGATTTTTTCTTTGCGTTTAAGGTGCTGCCAACGATTATCTTTTTCTCAGCTTTTATTAGTTTGTTGTATCACTACGGGATATTGCAGCGGGCGGTCGGGGCGATCGCCTGGATTATGAGACGCACAATGAAAACATCCGGCTCAGAGACGCTTTCTGCCGCTGGCAATATTTTTGTCGGGCAAACCGAAGCACCGCTGCTGATTAAGCCCTACGTCGCTACGATGACAATGTCTGAGCTGCACGCGGTGATGACAGGGGGATTCGCGACAGTAGCTGGCGGTGTGCTGGCGGCCTATGTCTCTTTTGGCATTCCGGCAGAGCATTTGATTGCGGCGTCGGTGATGTCTGCGCCTGCTGCACTCGCAATATCCAAGATTATGTTTCCAGAGACGGAGGCTTCGCCCACTCAGGGAACGGTGAGTGTAAAGGTGGAGAGAACCAGTGCTAATGGGGTGGATGCGATCGCCTCTGGAGCCCTAGAGGGTCTGCGCCTAGCGCTCAACGTCGGCGCTATTATCATTGCCTTCCTTGCAGTTTTGGCTGCATTCAACGCGTTTATCGGCTTTGTTGGTGGCCTGTTTGACAATCCTGGTCTGTCGTTAGAGAGCATTTTGGCTGTGCTACTGGCCCCTGTTGCATGGTTGATGGGCGTTCCCTGGGCCGACTGTGATGCGGTAGGAACGCTGCTGGGCGAAAAGACAATTCTGAATGAGTTTATTGCCTATCTGGATTTGCAGGCGATGATTGAGTCAGGCACGATTTCTGAGCGAGCAGCGGTGATTGCGACCTATGCGCTGTGCGGGTTTGCTAACATCGGCTCTATCGGCATTCAGATTGGTGGCATTGGCGGTATTGCACCGAACCGTCAGGCGGACTTGGCCAGGATTGGCTTTCGGGCAATGGTCGCCGGGACGCTAGCGTGCTTTACGACGGCCTGTATTGCTGGGATGTTGCTGTAGAGCCCTCACCAGAGATACAGCAGGATGAAGAGAATAATCCAGATAACATCAACAAAGTGCCAGTAAAGCTCTACAGCTTCAATGCCAAAGTGATTTTCGCTAGAGTAGTGTTTAGGGTCGCGGTTACGCCACAGCACAGCTAGCATTAGCAGCAGTCCAACAAAAACGTGTAGCCCGTGAAAACCTGTCAGCACATAGAAAGTGCTGGCAAAGAGATTATCTCTGAGGCCAAACTCTAGGTTGGCATACTCATAGCCCTGACCGAGTAAAAAGATTGCACCCATCAGAGCGGTCAGGCCAAACCAAGTGAGAACGCCTTTGGAGTCGTTTTGCTTGGCGGCGGTATCCGCTTTGTGAATAACAAAGCTGCTGGAGATCAAGATGAGCGAGTTAATGCCAGGAAGCAAAATCTCTAGCTCTGGCGTGCCTTCGGGTGGCCATTCTGT